>JAKSOU010000018.1 GCA_024405435.1 Akkermansia sp.
CGCTACTGCCTTCTGTTGCGTCTGGCGTTGGCGTTGCGTCTGCCCCTGTCGCGCCTGTCGGCCTTTCGCCTTGCCTCGGTGCGCGCCTTCTTGGCGTCGGTCTCCAGGAGGCGGAAGGCGTTCCACCCGCGTCGGCTGGAGCGCCCGTAGAGGACGGACTCGATGAAGTCCAGCACGTCCTCGTCGTCGTCCACGCCGTTGACGCCCACGAGAGGCTTGGCCACCTTCTGGATCTCGTTGGTGGGCAGGGATGCGGTGGGGCCGATGGCGTCCACGATGGCGAACGCCTTCTCGGCGGGGGTGCTGGGGCCCTTGACCTCGAAGAGGGCGTTCATGTCGCGGCTGAGGCGCCCGTAGTGGATTGCCAGGGGGCCCGTGGCTATCTGGTTGCGCCCGCTCAGGGCGACTTCGATGCCCGCCCAGATGCCCGCGCCGAAGATGGGGTCGAATCCGGCGACGCCCTGGAGGGAGGTGCGGACGCCCCAGAACGCCCAGCCCTCGTCCTCGTCGCGCCCGCGGCCCATGATGAGCGCGGACAGGAGGGGATACAGCATCAGGACGCTGGAGACGGCGGCGACGCGCCTTGCCAGCTTCTGCAGGTCCCCGCCCTTCGCGTCCTCCAGGAGCTTCTCCGGGTGCGTGTGGGCCATGATGGACAGTGTCTTCAGCCCTTCGCCCGCGAAGACGGTGGCGATGCGGTACCACGCGGAGCGCTGGATTTCGGACTTCCTCCATTCGGTCGTGTTGGGCATGAGCTTCTGGATTGCCCTGTCGGCGCGCTTCACGGCCTCCGCCTCCTGAAGACCGGCGTCCATGGCGTCGTGGAGAGCGGCGCCCCAGATGGTGGCGGCGGTGAACTGCGTGACCTTCTCCATCAGGTAGAAGTTCAGGGTCTCGATGCGCTTCCGGTATCGCCTGAACGCCGCGCTGGCGGCGTCGTATGCGGCGGTGGGGTCGGACACGGCGTCCTTGCCGAAGGCCGTCACGCCCGCGTCCGCCTCAACGAAGTCCTGGCTCAGGAAGCGTGCCGTCGTGCGGCTCGTCAGGGTGCGGAACTCCGCGGACAGGTTGCGCGCAAGCTCGATGGACTCGCGGGGGTTCATGGCTGCTCTTAGGGCGGACATGCCGGACACCTCGCCCATGCCCGCTGCCATGAAGGGGCGGGCAAGGTCGCCGATGGCGGCGGGGAAGCTCCATCCCAGGACGGACTGCGTGACCATGTTGGACACCCAGTTGAACATGCCGCCCAGGGAGATGCTGTTCTCCGGTCCGCTCGCGTAGGTCTTCACCATGTCGCGTGCCAGCTTCATGTAGTCGCGCCCGAACTTCCGCGTGACGGCATCGGAGAACTCCCTGCGGTTCAGGAGCCGGGAGACGTTGCGCGCGGCCTTCTCGTGCGTGGCGTACTGGATCTGCTGGCTGATGGCGGGGAACAGCGACGCCCACTCCAGGCTGAGGCGGGGCATCTGGGGCCTGTCGGCCCGGTTCTTGGTGAAGCCCTGGGCGGTGGCGGCGTTCCACGCGTTCACGGTATCCGCCGCGGACACCTCCTGGCGCTGTCCCACGGAGGAGTCTGGGTCGTAGTGGATTGGGTAGTATCCGCCCCTGTAGGCGCCGTGGCGCGTCTCGACGGAGACGGCCCTGACCTTGCGCATGGGCAGCGCCTCGACCTCCAGATACGTCTGGGCGACGCGGGGGTACAGCTCCTGGTCCATGAGGTCCCACACCTGCTGCACGAAGTCCCAGTCGGACTTCTCCATGCGTGCATCCAGCCAGGCCATGACGGATTCGGGAGTCCAGCCCTTCTCCTCGCCGCCGAAGCCGTTCACGAGCCGGGAGAAGTTGCCCTCGTTGCCGGTGTTCAGGGCCATGACCAGCATGTTCTGGCGCGTCAGCCCTCCGACGACGCCTTCCGGAAGCTCTCCGGGGGCGCCCTCGACCTGCTCGCGGATTCTCTGGAGCGCGGGGCTGGAGCGGGAGAAGATGTCCTCCAGCTTCGCCTTGATGGATTCGGTCATGTCGGTCTTCATGCCCTCGCCGCGGTTCAGCTCGTCGAAGATGGCGTTTCCGACGTCGCCCATGCGGTCCAGAAGCGCCAGGGCGTCCAGGCGTGCGCCGATGAACTTCAGCACGCCGTCGTCCAGCCTGCGCCGGATGCCCTTGAGGGCGGAGTCCATGTAGGCGGGGCGGTCCCTGCCGGGGAGCATTCCGGCGGCCTTCTCCGCGAACTCCTTGGCGTCCATGCGTCCCAGGCCCTCGATCTCGATGACCTGGCCCATGGCGGCGGCGTGGATTTCCCGCAGGAACTGGAGGGCGAACGCCTGGTCGCCGACGGTCAGGTCCACGAAGGAGGCGCCGGACTTCACCAGCTCCATGAAGCGGTCGTATCCGGCGGCGGTCTCGCCGATGAAGGGGACGCCAAGCTCCGCGCCCGCTCTTGCTGCGGCAAGCGCGGACATGGCGGCGTCCCTGTCGCGGGGGCGCTGGGCAATCTGCGACTCGTCCTCGGGAGGGCGCCTGAAGCCGAAGGTCTCCATGGCATCCAGCCACAGCCCCTGGAGGTCCAGGGACGCGCGCCCAACGGCCTTGGCGGTGTCGTCGTCGGCCCAGCTCCGTAGGCTCTTGACGGCGCGCCTGTAGGCCTGGTCCGCCTGTCTGATGGCGTCCAGCACGCCGTAGGCGTAGGCGACGGACTGCTGCCAGTATGCGGCGCGTCCCCTGTCCATGCCGTGAACGCCGTCCTTGGAGGGCCTCAGGGCCTTGATGACCTCCCTCTGGGCGCGCTTCATGGATGTGGTCCAGGGTCCCCAGGACTTGTGGACCTTGGCGTAGGAACGGGACACGACGTAGGCCGCGGAGGCCTCCTCCAGGTCCTTGCGGAGGTGCGGGCTCGTCCCAAGCTTCAGCAGGTCGTCGAAGATCCTATTGGCCATCTCCGGGCTGAAGGTCAGCTCGCGGACGCGGCGCTCCAGCTTCGCGACCTTCTCGCGGCACCTGTCGCGGACGGCCTGCCGTGCGCGCTTCGCCACCTCGTCGTCCAGGGAGTTCGGCGCGGAGGCGACGGCATCGAACATCTCCCGTGCGGAGGCGAAGGCGTCCGCCATGCCGGGGAACATCTGGAGCACGTCCCAGTAGCGCAGGCCTCCCTTCTCCACGGTCATGAGGGCCAGGCGCCGGGGGATTCTGCCGCCGAAGGCCTGCTTCGCCTCGTTCCTGTCCAGGCGCCACTCGCCGACGGCGTTCCCGAACTCGTCAACGCCGTCCAGCATGGCCTTCCGGAGCCGCGCACCGGTGTAAAGCGCGCGCTCGTCGTAGGACATCTCCTTCAGGACTCTCGCTTTTTCCAGGTCCATCATCTCCTGGTCCGCCATGGTCAGGTTCTTCAGGTCGTGCGCGAGGGAACGTTCCTTCGCCAGGTCCTTGTGGAGCTGCGCCACGACGGCATCGCGCTTCACGGAATCGACGCCCTGGAGCATGCGCTTCATCAGGTCGTCCACCTCCGACGGGTCGGCCATTGCCAGCGTCGAGGACATCATCTCGGACACAGCCAGCCCCTCCGCCTCCTGCACGACGTCATCAGCGTCGAAGATGGAGGAGAAGAAGGCGGACGCCTCGTCGGACAGGACGGCGCCCTCGTTCTCAAGCTTCTGGACGCTGGCCCGGAACTGCTCCTTTGTCCATGACAGGACGGGCGCGACGCCTTCGCCCGCCTCGGACTCGCCCTCTGCAAGATACAGCTCCATCTGGGCGGCGAACTTCTCCTGCTGCTCCCTGGTGGGAACGGCGTCGGCCTCAAGCCCGAGGAACTGCTCGACGGCGTTGACGCCCGCGACGAAGGCGGGCGTGGTGCGCCTGCTCTTCTCGTGGGCGACGCGGCGCATCACGTCCAGCATGATGTGCGCGGACTCGTGGACGATGGTGGACGCGGTGGCGTCGGGGCTGAGGAGGATGCCGTAGTATTCCTTCAGGGCCCCCGGCGGGACGGTGGTGGTCGTCTCCTTCCGCTCCTGCTTCTTCGCGGAGTCGGGCTTCTTCTTCTTCCGTTTGTAGGCGGGGGCGTCCCCGCTACCGGGGAAGACGGTGGCGCCACGGGTTCCGGAAAAGAGAACCTCCTTGCCGTCTTCGTCCACCAGGTCGGAGGCGGTGACGGGAGCGTTCTGCTCCTGCATGGCCTTTTCGGTCGCCTCCGCCACGTCCTGGAGGGTGACCTCCTTCGCGTCCTTGTCGGCGTGCTTCAGGACCTTTTTGACCATCTTGGTGTCGTCGGCGGCGATACGGCTGTCGCTCCGGTCCCAGCTCATCTCGTCGGCCATGTCGCTGTCGCGCAGCGAGTAGTCCACCTTCAGGAGCGCGTCGTAGTAGTTGATGTTCTTCTTCGCCATCAGCTCCAGCGCGGTCACCGCCTTGGACAGCTCGTAGAGGTCCTGCTCCACGACGCCCGTCTTCGTCTTCGCCTGCCCGCGGAGACGCCGGGCCATGGCATAGCCGCGCTTCATGACGGCCTTCATGGCTGGAGAGGGCCAGTTCTTCCCGTCCCAGGAATCCTCGTCGTATGCGCGGGTTGCGTCGTCCTGGAGCGCGTTGATCTCGGCGCCGACGGTTCCTGGCTCTGCCAGGAGCAGGTCGAGCCGGGGCCTGATGGAGTTCTGGTAGTAGTATCCGGCGACGGGATATTTCCCGTCCTCGATGAGCTTCCGGAACCTGTCCAGCAGGCTGCCGATTCTCTGGACCTCGGCCCGGTTGCGCATCGCATGGTCCAGCCCGGACAGGCTCTGCTTCAGCGCGTCGATTCTGCTCATGTGCACCCTGAACGCGTCCTTGGTCGCGCTCATGGCGGTTCCGATTCCGTATCCTCCGACGACAAGGAGATGGGCGGAGCTGTCCATCCATTCGGCGGCCTCGCGTGCCTTCGCGACCGGGTCCTGCGCCTCTTCCTGGGCGGGTGCCGCCTGGGCTTCGGGCGCGGACTCCTGCGGGGTGGCTGTTTCCATTTCGGAAACACCCACTTCCTGGGCGGGGGCTTCCTGGGAGACGGGCTCTTCCTGGACGGTGGCCTCCTCCTGCGCCGGTGCCTCCTGGGAGACGGCCTCCTGGGAGACGGGTGCCTCCTGCGTGACGACCTGGGCTTCCGCCCGCGTCTCCTCGACGGGCGCCTCCGCCTTCGCGGGGGCGACGCCGTTCGCCTCCGCCAGCTCCCCGATGTAGGCCACGGACGCGCCGGAGATGCTGGTCTCCGTAGCCAGGGCGCCGATGAAGTCCATGGTGCCCGTCTTCAGGGTCATGGCAAGCGCGCTCTGGACGGCTGCGCTGACGCCCGCCTCGGCGATGTCCTCGGAGATGCCGGAGGACACGGCCTCGTCGTAGAGGCGCGCGGCGGCCTGGTCCGCAAGCTCCCGCGCCTCGTCAACGAATTCGACGCCGACGATTCCCGCGTCCGCGGCGGTCTGCTTCAGGAGCGTTCCCCTCTGCTTCTCCGTCAGTCCGCCATCGACGGCGGCCCTGATGGCCTGGGAGAAGGCGCCGTCGTCCGCGTGCGCCGCCTCCACGTCGCTCCTGGACGGGATGCCGGGCGCATGGGCGTCAGGCGCTACGTACTGGGCAAGCGTCTGCCCCTTCGTGTTCTTCAGGGCGGCGAAGTCCTGGGAGAACCGGGTCAGGCTGAACGAAACCTCGGTGCCGCTCTCCAGTCCGTTCATGACGGCGGCGGCGAAGCCGTCGCCCATGGCGCGGGACAGCTGCTCCTCCGCGTTCAGGCCGTCGTCCATGAAGAACTGCACGATCCTGTCGGGGGAAACCTCCACCGTGTGGAGGGGGGAGCCGTCGTCGGACGCAGCCTGGCGCGTGGCCTCGGTGGCGATGACGCTTCTGGTAACGGGGTCCATCTCCGCCATCTGGTCCGCAAGCACCTGGCGCTTGGCGGCGTCGGAGAGCGCGGTCTGCTCTGCGGCGTTCCTGCGTGCGAACTTCAGGAATCCGGAGGACCTGATGGCCCTGGACATGGCGGGGACGGCGCCCATTCCGGCGCCGAACGCTCCGCCCATGACGCCCGCGGCAAGCATGCTGTCCGCCACGTCGTTCCACATCTTCCTGTAGTCGAAGGACTGGTCCTCCCCGTCGGCGGCGTAGATGCGCTCGCGCTGGGCGAACCACGCGCTCCCCATCGTCTGCGTCGCCTCCTCCGCGGCTTCGGACGCGGCGTTCCGCGCCGCTCCCGCCATGACGGAATCCAGCGCGTTCCTCCTCACAAGGTCGGACGCGACGCGCCCCTCAACGCCTGCGCCTCCAAGCGTCAGCAGGTCCAGCGCGTTCTCCGCCGTCTCGATGGCGGCGCCGAAGATGGCCCCCTGGCGCGCCGCGAGAACGGCAAAGCGCGGGTCAACCTGCCGCCCGTCGTCGGTCTTCAGGTCAACGTAGTCCCAGACGTTTCCGCCCAGCTGCTGCTGTCTGCTGGAGGAGAAGGTGGCGATGGTGGAGCCGATGGCTCCGCCCACCTTGGCACCCGCGGCGGCGCCCGCCGGGGACAGGAACGCGCCGAAGGCGGCGCCGATCGCCGCGCCCGCGGCTCCGTCCGCCATGACGCCCGCGCTTCCGGGGACGCTGGTCAGGGCGTTCTGGAGGACGCCTTCCGCGGACAGTCCGTCCACGGGCTTCCGGAGCTTCTCCTGCTCCGCGTTGTTCTTCAGGTGCAGGTAGCGGATGTATTCATACTCGTCCACGCGCCCGGACATGATGGCGGCGGCGGCCTGCTGTCCGAGGTCGCTATCCTCGTCCTGGAGACGGCCCACCTTCCACGTCCTGGACAGGGTGTCCCCGTCCTGGGCCGCGGTCTTCGGGACCGTCTGGAAGGCGAGGGAGAAGACGTCCTCCCCCTTGGCCTTCATCTCCTGGTCCGCGAGGTCCATCACCGTGTCGAAGTCAAGCTGTCCGACGGGGACGTTCCGCGCCTTGCCGCCCACCTCTTCGGCCTTCATGGCCTTGGCCTTGCCGATGGCCCTCAGGATTGCGCCGGGGTTCGCGAGGACATCGAAGAACCCGGCCTTCCTGATGGCCACGTCCACCATTTCCGGGCGCTCCAGAATCAGGCGCGCCTCGTAGGGGTAGCGCCGCCGGAAGTCGTCGGAGTCGAAGGCGCTGGAGGCGTCGAAGGCCTCCGTGGCCTGGCGCAGCTGCTCCAGGTTCCGGGACACCTCGGGCAGGGGGATGCCCGTGGACTGGCTCAGGCAGGACGCCTGCTCGGACGCGACGCCCGTTTCGAGACATGCCCTGACTGTCTCTGTCAGGGCCATGTTCCGGCGCGTCCACTCGGTCATGCCCGCAAGCTCCCGCTCCCGCATGGAGGGCATGCGCGCAATCTCGGAGCGGACCGCGCCCGTCCCGATGGTGGCGGAAGGGTCCGGCATGGGCTGTCCCTGGGGGTCCACGAAGGACTCCGCCGGGGGCGTCACGGAGATCTGGCTCTCCGGCTCCACCGGCACGGGGGCCACGTCGATTCCCGGCGCGCTGTCGCGCGACACGGCGGAGGAGAATGCGCTCGCCTCCTGGGATACTGCGCCTGCCATTGCGGTCGTCTCGTCCATGCCTGCTCCTATTCCCCGTCGATGATGGCCATGCGCTGTTCAGGGGACAGCTCGTCGTATGGCCTTCCGTACTTCTCCATGGCGGCGGCGTCGTATCCGCCGTCTTCCTTCAGGACGTTCTTCGTCCGGTCGTATTCCTTCTTCGCGGCGCGCACCTTGTCGGAGGCGTTCCTGAACTCGTCCTTGGAGATGCGGTCCTCCAGGACCTTCGCATGCGTGACGCGGGCAAGCTCGTCGAACTGGCGCGGGACGTTGTTCTGGAAGTGGTCGCGGAACCGCCCCAGAAAGAACTCCTGCGTGACGACGCGCCCGCGGTCGTCGAAGTGGCTGGCAGGGTCGGCAAGCCAGTTGAGCATGGACGCATCCCTGTCGGACACGACGTCGGGGATTGCCTCGCGCTCCCCGATTCCGAAGAAGCGGGTGAAGAAGCCGCTGTTCTCATCGGCCCGCTGCTGGTTCAGCTCGCTGATGGTCCGGGTGATTCCCGCGCCTACCTCGCTGGAGAACTCCGCGCTGTTCATCTGCCCTCCGCTTGCCCCGGCGCGGGCGGAGGCCCGGCGCATGACGCCCTTGGCATAGGGGCTGTTCAGGAAGTCCTCCGCCGTCGGGTTCTGGACTCCGGTGAGCTTCACGACCTCATCGGCGGGGAGCGTGTCCATCAGCTCCAGGAGCCTTGCCTCCGCGATGGAACGCGCCCGGTTCTGGTCCACCTTCTGGACCTGGTTGGTCCGGTTGTTCTGCTCCGTCAGGAAGCTGGAGAAGTTGGACATGGACTCAGGAGGGAAGACGCCCTGGCGAATCATCTCCCGGACGTGGTTGATCTCCGTGTCGCCCATGAAGGACGACGTGAGGCGCATCTTCTCGCGCCACTTCAGGTATTCGCCCCACGCCCACATGTCCGAACCCCTGCCGCCCTCGCGCTCCGGCCTTTCCAGGGGCCAAAGGCGCCTGAACCTGTCGGCCATCTCGGCCGCGTAGTGGTCCCCCGCCCTGCCGCGCTCCAGCATGTGCTGGTACATGGCCTTCGGGGACTCGAACGTGCGTCCGTTCTCGTCCTGGCAGGGGCCGCTGTTCCAGTCCAGCTTCCCGGAGTTGAACTGGTCGTTGAAAACCTTCAGGCCGTTGGCCCAGAAGTTCCAGGTGCGGATTTCCTGCTGGCGGTAGAAGTTGGACTGGTTCTGCGTCGCGGCGGCATACAGCGCGTCCATCGTGACGTTGTTCCTGTCGGCCTCCTTCTTCAGCCTTTGGTACTGCGCCGAGTCGGGACTGCCCGCCATGATGGCCACGATGGAGTTGGGGCCGATGCCGGAAGCTCTGGCGCGCTGGATTATCTCCCGCGCGCTCTGGTTCTGGCGCAGCCCCTCCACGACGCGGTGGATTCCGTCCGCGAACACGGACGACCCGGCGTATCCCTCCGACCCGTCCGCATCGCCGAACGCCTCGTCCGGCGTCGCGCCGTCGCCGATGGTGGACTTCCGCTGTCCCCCGCGCTGGACAACCGCGGTCTTCCCGAAGATGTCGGAGTATTCGACCGCGAGCTGTTCCTCCAGGGCCTTCGCCGTCTGGTAGTCGCCGTCGCCGGACAGGGAGTTGAACAGGGCCGTGATGGCCTTCTTTCTGGCCTCCTCCTTCAGGGCCTCCGCGTGGTCGTCGTCGTACTTCATGTCGCTCGCGAAGTCGGCGGCGACCTTATCGACCTGCTCGATGATGGAGTCCACCTCCGGCATCGTGCGCGCGGACTGCATGGACAGCCCAAGCTGGTCCAGCTCCCGCTGCGCGTTGTCGGAGATGTGCCTGTTCCGGCGCTCCAGATACGACGCGAGGCCCTGCCCGTGGACGTTCGTGCGCCATGCCTCCAGGCGGTGGCTCACCTCCAGGGACCCGCGCTTCGTCTTCGCCATGCCCATCATCTTCTGGCGGATGGCATCCAGGTTCTTCGCGTAGTCGCGGAACTGCTTCTCCTCGGCGTCCGGGTCCGCTTCTATCTGGTCCGACACGATGGCCTCGTACCGGACCTTCTCCTCCTGCATGCGCCTCAGGCCCTCTCCGATGAGGAGATGGACGTCCTCCTCCGGGCCTTTGATCGCATCGATGAGCTTGCCGACCGCATCGGAAGCCGCGTTTCCGGGCCCCTGGTAGCGCGTCGGGGAGTCGAACACGGGGCCGGGGTCCTGCTGCGCATAGCTTGTAAGGTTCTTGGTCTGGATTGCCATTTAGCCCTCCACCTGCGTCACGAACTTGTCGTTCGTCTTGTTGGAGACCTGCGTTTCCGTCGGCGTTTTGGACCCGGCGATGGCGCCGGCGACCAGCCCCACCTGGGTGTTGATGCCGCTGAAGATGGTCATTGCCAGGTTCCAGTTCTCCCTGCGTGCCTGGGAGCGGAAGTCCTCCGCCTGCTGCTCCAGCTTCGCCGCCTTCTGGGCGGCGTTGTAGCGGATGGTGTCCAGGTCCATCATGGACACCTCCCGCGCCCCGCGCATCACGTCCCTGTAGGACGCGGACGACACGGAGAAGCCGGAAGCCCCGGCGGCTATCTCCTGCTCCCCCTGCCGGAACCCGGCCTCCATGAGCGCCCGCATCCCGGTGCTTTCAGCCGTCCGCACGGTGTCCGCCGCGGCCTCGTCGGCGCGCTGGGCGTTCTTTCTGGCGGTCTTCTGCCTGCTCCTGATGGTCATGATGGACGCCGCGGTGTTCAGCCCCGCATCGACGCCCTGGGCCGCCGTCTGCACTATCTTTCCTGCCATCATGCTGCACATTCCGTTCCTCCTTCCGCCTGAACCAGAAGCGGATGAAGCCGGGGCGCTCCGCGCCTTCGGCGTCGAATCCGGCGCCCAGCGACCTGAGCCAGGCAAGTGACGTAGCGTTCGTCACATATGCCAGATTAGTAGCCCCCCGTGGGAATTTTTCCAGCATCGAAGGAAGAAGCCTTCGGACGTGGACGCCGAACGAGATTCCGTGCGCGTCCAGGGCGTCCGTCGCCAGCATCCAGATGCTTCCGAAGCCGTTCCCGGCGTCCCCGACGCCGAAGATGGCGAAGGGAATGCCGTCGTCGTCGCATGCCGTCCGGCACCAGACGCTCCCGCGGAAAGACATCTCGCATGCCGCCACGGGGTCCAGCCCGGGCGCGAACGCATGCATCTCCTCGATGTCGGAAGCGCGGAGGCGCCGCCCGATGTAGGCGGCGTCCTCCGCGGTGGACCATCTCGTGGCCGTCATGCCTGCCTCAGGTCGGGGTCGCCCAGGTCGATTTCCTGCGCCACCCCCAGGAACATCTCGGCCATGGGGACGGACGAGACGATGGTTCCGGCAGCCTCCACGTCGTAGGAGTGCGTGACGTGCGCCCATGAGATGCGGCGCTCCACCTTCCGCGTCGGACGCTCCGGGGACGCATGGCGCCCATCCCCCTCGCTGATGGCTGGCTCCCCGGCCCCGATGTGGTCAAGTGCCAGCTTCTTCAGCGTCTTGGGTCTTAGCCCGACATCCCCGTAGGACACGGCGTCCAGCATGGACACGCTCATGACGACGGGGTTCCCGCACAGGATGGTCTCCGTCGTCGCGTCCGCCTCGACGGGGACGCCGCACACCTCCTGCTTCGTCATGGTGGCGCTGGTGGCGTCGAAGGGCTTCCACAGCTTCAGCTTCGTGGCGTTCGCCGCGGACATGCCCGTGACGGTGCGCTCCCCGTCCAGATACCGGGACGGGAGCGTGGCGTCCATGACGCAGATGTTCCCGCCGAGGTCCGCCCAGACGGCGCTTCCGTCGGCGCATGCGATGGACCTCGCCTTCCATGGGAGCTCATGCCTTGTCCAGGCCACCAGGTCCGCTTCCGGCCTGTAGGACATGGACAGCAGGACGCCATCCTCCCGGACCATCCAGATCACGGGGTCCGGCGTGGACGAGTAGCACCAGTCCACGATGCGGTGCCCGTCCAGGAGGTGGCGGCTGTACTGCCCAAGCTCCCTTGTCGCCCACTGCATGGAGTTCTGGTCCTGCCGGACCTCGAAGACCTCGTTCCCGCTGGAGCCGACGAAGACCACGGTGTTCCGCAGCTGGATGGGCTGGAGCCGGGACGCCCCGACGCCGGAATAGCACACTGCCTGGGCGTCGGACGGGGACATCGCCGCTCCCTGGGAGCCGCACGCCCACAGGTTCTTGTTAGTCATGACTAACAGACGACCGTTCATTGGCACCATGGAGACGATGTGCTCCCGCTCCGTGGATGCCAGCGTCAGGGACATGCCGTCCGACGCAAGCGGCTCCAGATACGGGTTCTTCACGAACTCGTAGGGCTGCCCCGTCCTGGAGGCCATGAGCTTTCCGGGAGCCCCGATGTCCCCGCCGGTGAACTGCCTCTGCTGGAAGTAGCACAGGGCGTCGGGCGCATAGGGAGAGCCGGGCTCCACGGGCGCCGGGGGCTGGTGCGAGATGTCCGGCGTCCCGCAGTCGTCCACGACCACAAAGAACTGTCCGTCCCCGCCTCCGGTCACGAACTCTCCGGGGACCAGGGGCGAATGCGTCAGGTAGGCGGGGCATGGCTCGGTCACGCGGGCCTCCCCCACCAGGGCGAAGACTCCGTTCCGCCCGCGATAGACGCGCATTCCCACGATGTCGTCGTGGCCTTCCGGCTTCTGGACGCACACCTGAAGCTTCATCCAGTCGATGTAGGCGGGGAGCGATTCGTACTTCATCACGATGTCGGAGTCCGCCTCGAACTCGCCCCTGAAGGCCTGGCGGTGGATGAAGGTGACCTTGATTTCCCAGGGCAGATACGGGTGGTCCGCGTCCTGCTTCGGGTACTGCTCCCCGAAGTTCTGGAGGGCGTAGTACTGCTCCTTGTGGCACTTCCAGGAGTCCGCCCCGATGCTGAACTCGAAGTCGCTGTCCGTGACGCGGAACAGCACCCTGACATCCGTCGTGAATCCGCCCGTCGATGGGTCCGTGAAGGAGTCGAAGGCGATGCCGGGGCGGTTCGCCACCGTGATCTGCTGCGTCGCGGAGATGGTCATGTCCATCTGCCGGGAGCCGCCGCCGAAGACCATGTGCACCACGTCGCCGCACTGGACGAACTGGCACCGCTCCATCTCCTCGTAGGTGATGGCGCGTGGAAGCTGGACGATGGCGGGGTCCAGCGTCCCGTTTCCGAACACGCACACCGCCGTCCGGTACAGGGCGCATATGCTGTCGCCGAAGGCGGAGCCGATGCGGAAGAGGCGATAGTCCCCGCGGGGAGTCAGCGCCCCGGGGGGATACAGGCCGGACGCCCGGCGGAAGCCGGTGCGCTTCCTGAGGGAGCCCGTCTGCGTCACGACGCAGTTCACGGCGTCCTTGACGCCGGTGGAATACCTCCTGTGGTCCTTCCGCCCCCAGAAGCTGGGGCTGAGGACGCCGGAGGAGAAGCTGTATTGGGTTCTTGCCGGCATGTCTTCCTCCCTACTGCCTGCCATGGATGAGTGCGTACTTGGAGGGCGCGGGCAGGTCGGTGCGCCGTCCGTTGGCGTCCCACGCGGATGCCCTCTGGAGCTCCAGCTCCGCCATGCGGAAGATGGCGGTCGCCACGTCCGGCTTCACCGTCAGGGGCATGCAGAGCTCCGCCGCCACCTGCCATGCCAGGGCGTTCAGGACGGGTTCGGGCCACTCGTCCAGCGCCGCGGAGCGGTAGTACCTGATGGAGGGGTTCTCCACGTCGCAGAAGATGCGCCCGCGGGTGACCTCGAATGGATGTTCCATCTCGATGCGCCCGTTCCGCTCGCCGTTCCAGATGCCCTCCACGAAGCAGCAGTCCGCCGGGAGCCGCGCGCAGAAAGCCCAGCGCCCGCCCTCCAGGATGACGTTCTTCCTGGTGGGGAGCCTGACGTCCGTGACGGCGAAGCCCCAGGGGTGGCTCGCAAGGATGTTGCGCATGCACTGGTCAAGCACCGTCAGGGCCGTGTTCGCCTCGGTGGAGTCCTCCTCCATGGAGGAGATGCGCCTGCTGATGCCGCACCTTGCAAGGGCGAGGTTCACGACGCGGACGGTGACGTCCTCGACGGGGGACAGGCGGATGGGCACGGCGCGGGAGATGGCCTCCAGGATTGCCCGGCGGGCGTCCTGGAGAAGCTCCACGTTGTCCACCATGTCCTTCAGGTTCTGGGCGCACAGAAGCCGCGCCGCGTCCACGAGGGACGGGTCGAAGACGTAGCCCTTCTCGCAGGAGACGGGGCTGGACAGCCCGCCGATTCCCCATGCCGCCACGTCGGCGTTCTCGCCCATGCTTCCGCGGAGCGTCTCGTCGGTCACGGCATCGGTGCACAGCTTCAGGTAGGCGCACTGCGTCTCCGCCTTGGGCATGGCGCCGTAGCGGGCCACGATGGAGTCCATGAACAGGTTATAGACCAGGGACTGCGACGCGGAGATTCCGCCGCTCCAGAGGGAGATGTTCCGCCGGGCGTTCTCGATGATGGAGGCCACGCGCTCCGGCGTGATTGTGTCCTGCTGGGCGATGATGGATTCCACCGCCTTTGCCAGGTGTCCGAAGCTGGTCTTGACGGGGTAGGACGCGCTGAGGTTGGCCATCAGGATGAGCCGGGAGCGGATGTAGGCCAGGACGGACATATGCCTGGTCTCCGGGTCAACGCGCACGCCTTCGACGTCCGGATAGACGCGGTTCGCGAAGACGCTCTCGCGGTCCACGACGCGCTTCCGGTCGTCCCTGATGTAGGCGACATCCTTTTCCTTTCTGCCGTCCCAGATTCCGGAAGACGCCACGGCAAGCACCTTGCCCAGGGCGCCGTCCTCGTAGGAGTAGGCCCTGGACATCTGGATCTCCTCGGAAGCGTCGGGGTCCTCCGGGTGGAGCAGGGTGCACACCCTGGAGGCCAGCGTCCCGTCCGGGTTGCGCGCATATGCGACGCGGCAGGTCTCCTCGCCTTCTGGCCATCTGGAGGCCCCGGGCCCGTTCACGACGACGGACGTCAGGGGATTGGTCGCGCGCCCGCTGTAGGTCCTCTTCGTCGTCGATACGGGCTCTCCGCCTTCGCCCTCGACGTACCTGTGCCTGTATAGGATGCAGGACGGCGTGTCCCCGAACACGGTCTCCCGGTTGGTTCCGTATCCGCGGTCATAGACGCAGCTATACAGGGAGCGCTGGATCGTGCCGAAGACGGTCTTCGTCCTGAGAGGGCGGGTCTCCGCGTCGTACATGTCGGCCCGGACTGAGTTCAGCGTCGCCTCGCAGTCATGCTGCGCCGAGGACGGGATTCTCCCTCCCATGATGGTCCGGCGAACGTTCTGGTCGTATGGCCTGACGGACAGGGGGAAGGTCACGAACGTGCTCCCCGTCCCGAACCCCCCGCCGGTCCGTTTCCAGACGGTCCTTCCCGTGGCTCGGTGCCAGTCCATGCGGTCGTTGTAGTAGTAGAGCCGGGAGGTCTGGACGGTCCTCGCGCTGTCGAGCACATATGCGGACCTGAGCCTCCAGGCCATGACGAAGCCGTGTCCGGATTTCTTCCAGGCCCGGTCGTACCTGCGGCAGTGGTAGTTTCCGTCCCCGTCGCGCCTGTAGATGCCCTTCATGACGGGCTGGGACGGCTTCCCCGGGTCGGTCTCCAGGTAGTAGAGCGTGATGTGCCTTCCGCCGACGTTCTTCTCCGTGGTCCGGTCCCAGACGGCATCCCTCCAGGCGACGCGCGTCCGGGCCATGGCGGTTCCGCCCATGGCGCTGGTCCACGTCCAGCCCTCGGGCGCCGGATACTGGTCGTCGGGGATGGGGAAGGCCCTGTATTCGCGCCCTCCGTCGGGATGGCGCGCCGTGAAGCGCATGGAGGTCCGCCTGAAGGACGCGCCTATCTGCGTCCGGCTGTCGTCGTCCATGTATCCGCCCGCGAAGGGGGAGACGACGAGATCCGTTTCCAGCGCGCTTCCGCTGGATTCCTTGAATTTCCGGGGAGTTCTCATTCCTGCCTCCAAAAAAAAAGGCCCCGCCCGTTCGTGGCGGGCGGAGCCTGGTGCTTCAGTATGGCTGGCGCGTCCTGGAGGAGCCGCCCTTGGGCCTCCTGCGCTTGCGCTGGGGGTCTTCGGGCTTCGGTTCCTCCGGAGCTTCAGCCACCGGGACGGCGACGGGGACGGAAACGCCAAGCTCCTCAAGCGCCCTCCTGGCCTCCTCGTCGAGCGGAACGCATGTCCGCGTTAGGAAGTTCCTGTCGGTCGTCTCGGTATCCGCCGGGGCGAAGAGCCTGCCGGAAAGCACCGGCCTGGTCGTCCTGAACCTCATCGCCGCTCCTCTCAGTCGATGTCGGCGCCGCTGTTGTGGGGCGTCTCCAGGACCACCATGACCTTGACGGTCTTGGCGGTGGTCTGGGCGTTGGCGACGGATGCGCTGATGTAGCGCACCTGCTTGCCGACGAGCTCGGACACATGCACCTTGTAGGCCAGCGCGGTGCTGGAGCTGGACCCGGCGAACTCCTTCAGGAGCGTGGGGCTGGAGATGGCGCCGCCGTTGAGCTGGGAGCCGTAGTAGAGGGACACCTTGCTGTTGGCGTGCTTGAGGGGGCTGTCCAGCTGGACCACGATGGAGGGGGAGCCCTCCAGGGGGAGCAGGTGGTGGGAGTCCAGGGTCTGGTCGGGGGCAGCGCCGGGAATCAGGTCGATGACGTTGCCGCCGGTGCTGACGGCGGTTCCGGCGGAGCTTGCCGCGGTCGCGTTGATGATGTCGCTGCAGTCGTAGTCGGTAATCATGTTCTTTGTCCTTTCCAGGCTAGATGCCCGCGTCCTCGAGGGTGTCCAGGTAGTCCAGGGCCTTGATGGGGTTGCCCCTGAACGTGGTGACGGGGCGTCCGTCCCACTCGGCGTAGGAAATCATCAGGCGGGGCTGGGTGCGGGCCAGCAGTTCGAGGGCGGTAAGCATGCCCTTGGAGCAGTAGATGACGCGCTGGCCGTCGTTGCAGGGCTTCATCTGGTTGATGGCCCTGATCATGAGGCCCACGATGTCCTCGACACCGCTGGGGCGCGCGGCCTCGTCGCTCTCGATGCCTTCAAGTGCGGCGCGGTCGATGTTGCGGATGGCATGGACGTGGCGGGGGTCCTTCACGGTCAGGCCCATGCTCCACTCGAAGGTGCTCACGTCGGCGTAGAAGGCGTTGCCGTCGCGGTCCAGGACCTTCTCGTTCTCATGGTTTTCCTTCTGGAGGCCGCCGGGGGTGCCCATGGGATACAGGCCGTGGCAGTAGCGCTTGCCCCAGTCCACGATGAGGATGTTCTCATAGACGTGGCTTGCCTGCCTGGTGGCGGCCTTGGTGATGCTTCCGCCGAAGAGGCTGTCGTTGACGTCGCTGAGGCGGGGCAGGAAGCCGGTGAAGGCGCTGGGCTCGGTCAGCTCGGAACCGTTGATGACGGTCTCCGCCATCTTCTGGGACATGCTTTCCAGGAAGGTCTGGTCCTCGTCCCACCTGAAGGCCGCGTATGCGGCGGGGTTCATGCTCAGGCCCTTGTGCCTGCGGTCAACCTCGGAGCGGCCTTCCAGGAGGCCGATGGTATCGACGCGGCTGGTGACGTCGCTGCGCCCGGTGGGGGTGCCCTTGTTCAGGCTTCCCCACTGGACCTGGGGCAGGCCGGTGCGGAAGGTGACGCGGTTACCTCTGGGAGCGTTGCTCTCGAAGAAGGGGATGTCGTCAAGGATGGGGTTGCTCTTCTGGAGGACCTCGCAGATCTCGGTATAGACGCCGTTGCTGTCCAGGCGCTTGGCCGCATCCACGAGGGTGTAGCGATTGCCGATGATGCTCATTGTTCACCTCGTTGGTCTGTTCGCGCCGCGGGGAATCCGCGACGGCACTACTTCTGGGGGCCGTACATGCGTTCCAGGAACGCCTGTTCGGGGGAGACGGAGCCGATGTCGCCGCTCCTGTCCTCCTGTAGGCCCAGTCCGATGCGGGCGAAGGCCCGCAGAACCGCAGGATTCCTCTCCAGTCCGTGCTCCTTCAGGACGGCGCCCAGGCTCCCGTCGGGCGAGCAGTGCTTCACGGCCCTGTTCGCCGCCTCGACGGTGGCATCCAGGCGGACGCCTCCGAACTCCTCGTCCGAAGCCATCTCCGCCTTCCACGCCTTCGCCTGGTCCTCCGCCTTCACGGCGGCGCGCTGGCGGTTCTCCCGGTCAACCTCCACGATGCGGTCGAAGAAGCCGTCCAGGAACTGCTGGTGACTCACCTTCCCGTCGTAGAGGTCCTGGAAGGCCTGCCGCGTCCTGTCGTCCAGGGCGACGCCTTCGCGGAACTTCAGCGGCTCATGCGTGACGCTTGCCACCGCGTCGATTCCGGGTGCGGGCTCCTGTGCCTGCACCTGTGCGTCCTGTGTCTGTGCCTGTGCGTCCTGGTTCCCCTGTTCCACGTCCATCACTTCTCCTCCATGGCCTGCGCGAGAAGGTCGTTCAGCCTCTCGCGCTCCATCTGCACGAACCCCGCAGGGTCCGCCCTCCTCAGAAGGTCCTCGACGTCCACCTTCACGTCGTGCATGACGCCGTATCGCTGGTAGTCCGGATACAGGCGCTCGGGTGCGATGACCTCGATGACGGCGCGCATCGCATCGCGCCCTTCGCGCGTCTTCAGGACGGATTGTATAGCATCATATGCCGTATTGTCCATCACAGAGGTGCCCTTTCTCCTGCGGTGGCGTTCAGGACCTCCGGCAGCGCCGTTCCGTCCATCCGCGCCTGGCCCAGGTTCTTCGCCTGGATACTGCGCTCGGTCTGCTCCTGGAGCGCCATCTGGCGCGCCTGCATATCCGCCCGCGCCTCCCTCACGGCCCTGATGCCGTCCATGTCCACGACCTCCAGGGCGGGGACTCCGAACATGTCCGCCATGTCGCGGGCAACCCTGTCGATGTCCACGTTGTCCAGCACCTCGGGCTTCAGCTGCGCCAGGGCTCCGACGGAGTTCATCCACTGCTGGACGGCTGCGACGCCCACCGTCTTCTGCGCCTGCGTCAGGATGGACTTGTACTCGACCCTGATGGCCTGTCCGCCGATGCCTTCGGGCATGGGAGGAAGCATCCCCTTCCTGTAGGCGATGGAGAAGACGCGGCTGATCAGAGGGTCCAGGAGCTCGTCGTCCAGACGTTCGAGGACGGGCCCCAGCTGGAGCATCTTCTCCTGCTGGCGTCCGCGGATTTCCTCCGCGGTGATTTCCCGCCTGTCGCTGTCCAGAAGGCTCAGGAACAGGTCCACGAAGAAGGCCGCGGCGATGCGGTCCTCGACCACCTTGGTCTTCTCCTTCAGCTCCGCAAGCCACACGGGGCTGGGGGAGTAGATGGGCGCCGCCGCAGGGGCGCCCGTCTGGCTGTCCCCGAAGGTGATGTCCGCAGGCCTCAGGGACACCTTCTGGTTGCGCATGGATGCGCTGGCAAGGAGCGCGGGCTCCGTGCCCGCCTCGACAAGCTTGGCGGCGTTGGCCTCAAGCATCTGGAGGTGCTTCGCGTCTCCGAGAGCCACCATGCCGGGGGAGTCCGTTCCGTAGGTGCCGTTGTCGACGACGCTCCAGCGGGGCGCCATGACGGGGAACTCGTGGTATCCGGCCTCCTTCAGGAAGCCATCCTCCTCCCTGGCGTCCGCCTCGAACCACACGGACTTCCAGGGCTTGGACCTGTAGTCGCCTCCTCCGCCCCGCGCCTTCGCGTCCGGCTCGACGACGTGGATGACGTGGATACGCTCGTCCAGGATTCCGCCCCTGTAGAGCTCCTTCACGCGGGAGGAGCAGTTCTCCAGCCCGAAGCGACCGACAAGCTCGTGGACCGTCAGGAAGACGTCGCGGAACATCGTGTCGATTGCACGTCTGTGGCTGGATGCCAGGCAGTAGGTCCCGACGGGGATGCTGTAGGCGCGCACCACGTCCTCGTCGTCCTCCTCCACCATGAAGGCGTGGGTGCCGAAGACGGCGCACTCCAGGTACGCCTCGCTAAGCGCGCTGTAGATGTTCGAACGCTTGAAAATCTTGAAGAGGTCGTCCTCCACCTGCTCCAGCCAGCCGCGCACGTCGGACGACACGTCGTCCTGGGGGCCGGGAAGCGAAAGCCTGAACCACTTCCGGGCGGGGCTCGTGACGCTGGTCATCATGCCAGCGGCAAGTACTCGGGCCGCCCTCACAGGGGCGCTGTTCAGCAGGACGTTCCGCTGCGGCTTTCCGTCCTTCTCGGCGTCGTCGAACCTGCCCACCATGGGGGCGAAGTTCTGCGCGAGGTCGCGCCATCTGGAAAGCCAGGGCGTCCGCCCGGACTTCATGGAGTTGAAACGCCTCAGATAGGCCCTGCGTTCCTCAGATCTTCCAGTCATCGAAAAGCCCTCCGTATCCGGTCACGCCCGCGTCCTGCGTTCCCTGCCGGGTGAATTCCGCCCTGGAGAAGATGTCCGCCGACATTATCTCCTCGCGCTTCCGGCGCGCCTTCTCCTCCGTGCGCCGCGCCTGCCAGTCGTAGAGCGTCACCGGTGTCTTCCCGTGGCTCTGGACGTACTGCGTCTGCGACGCCGCGGAGGCACCGGGCTTCGGCTGCTGCGCCGCTGTCTGCGGCAGGTCTATCGTCCCCAGGTTCTCCCAGTTCACGCACATGGCGACCATCCCTCCTGCATCCACGCGAACGTGTCGTTGCGCTCGACGCGGCCGTTGCCCCTGTCGGAGAACCTGGGGGACACGGGCGAGGCGAAGGTCAGGGCCAGGGCGTCCGCCACGTCGGGAGAGGCCACGCCCCTGTCCCGCATGGAGGCCTTGCTCTCCAGCTCCATCCTTCCCGCGGCGTCCCGGTAGTCCACCTTGGGGGCGAATATCTCATCCAGCGGGAAGTCCTCGTCCAGGCTCCCGCCCTCGCGTATCCATGTCGCCATACGGGCCCACATCTCCACGCGCTTGTTCCTGTAGGCACCCGCGTCCGCGGGCTTGGCCCCGAAGGAAACGCCTATGACCATATCGTAGCCCAGCTGGTGCAGACGGTCGATGACGCCTCCGCCCGCGCCTCCGGCGTCGATGAAGCAGGCGTCCGCGCCCCACATGTCGATGGAGCGCGCCACCTGGTCTGCAAGCTCCATCGTGGAGAGCTGCCGGAACAGCTTCGGCTTCCCGCTCCAGATGCCCTGCCGGCCGATGATGCAGGACGAGTCCTCGCCGAAGCGCGCCACGTCCACGCCAAGCACGCGCGCCGCCTCGGAATAGCACTCCTCCTCCACCTCCAGGCCGATTGCCGCCCTGACCTCCTCGAAGGTCAGGATGCTGTCGCTGGAGGACGCACCGAAGTCGCATTCATACTCCTGCGCGAACTGCGCGGGGGACATGGTTTCCCTTGCGGCCTTCAGCTCGTCCGGGGCGATGACGCCCGTCTCCGACGCCCTTTGTAGGTCCGCGAACCAGTCGTCCGGCGACTGCCTGGCCTGCGTGAAAATCTTGTAGAGAAAGTCGTGCCCCCTGGGGGTCCCGATGAAGATTGCCCATCCCAGCCTGTCGTGGTCGGACAGCGCGGGGCGTATGATCTCCGTCCAGACGCGGGGCTTCATGTCCGCCACCTCGTCCAGAATCACGCCGTCCAGGTGGATGCCGCGCAGGGCGTCCGGGTCGTCCGCGCCGAAGATTCGTATCTTCGCGCCGTTCCGGAGAAGACAGAACAGCTCGGTCTCGTTGAACGTGGTTCCCGGAATCTGCCTGGCAAAGGTCTTTAGCCGGTCCCATGCGACCGTCTTGCCCTGGTTCCTCTTGGGCGCGACGTAGGCATAGGAGGGCATGCGCCGCCTGTCCTTCGCGGCGTTCAGGATAAGTTCGTTCAGGGCGAACTCGGTCTTCCCCGCCCGCCGGTGCCAGATGATGCAGTTGAAACGCTTCAGGCATCCGTGCGCCCTGCGCTGGTGGGGCCATGGCCTGTATGACAGCTCAATCGGCGTCGCCATCGTCCCCTCCCATGATTACCTGTTCGGGCGCGATTTCAACGACCTCGCCCGCTCCGGACGCCACGGCATACGGATCGCTGATGTCGATTCCGACTCCGCCTCCGGCGACGTTGACGTTCACCTGCGCCCTGGTGGGGGAGGCCCCCGGCCCTGCGCCATGCAGGCCGCATGCCTTCGCAAGCTCCTTCGACGCCGCCAGCCTCAGGGACAGCGGGCACTCCTCGCCGTCCAGCTCGCCGCGGGCGCGGACGATTCTCCTCCAGAGGTCGATGCACATGCCGCGGTTCTCCAGCATCATGCCCTGCTCGACCTCGGGAATCGTCGGCCCCATCTTCCGCAGATAGGCCACCACCTGGGGCTTCGCCATGAGACGGGCGACCGCCATGCGGACATCCCCGGCGTCCGCGGAATATCCCGCGCGGACATAGGCCGCCTCCGCGTCGTGCGCCGGGTCCAGGATGAACTCGTCGCAGAACGTGCGCATGCGGGGCGAGAGCCTGGGCTCCCGTCCTGCCTCCCCTGCCACCTCGATGTCGCGTTCCCTTGCCATTATGACGTATAGTGTGGCATGAATCACGCGACAACTCAACCCCGGAGCGCCTCATGGAAACCGTCCCCGCACTGGCAACGTCCTTCTCCGCCTACGGCTGGGCGACACTGATGGCCCTCATGTCCCTCGTGGTGGCCAAGCTGTACTACGATGTTCAGGCCCTGAACCGGGAGCTACGGGACATCACCAGGAAGACGGCGGAAAGGGACACGGCCGTGGTTGACGCCCTGAACCGCTCGTCGCGGGCGCTGGAGCAGAACTCCGCCACGCTGGCGGAACTCCGGCTCGCCGTGAAGGAGATCATGGAGCTGAAGCGGTGAGATGGGAGACCGCAGCGGGGCTTGTCGCCGTAGCCGCCGCGGCAGGATTCGTCGCAGGGAGGGAGACGGCGCCGAGGGGAGAGGAGAGGACCGTCGTCGAGACGGAGCGGGAGACGGTCACCGTGCATGCCACGGAGTACGTCACGCGCAGCGTCGTCCGCAGGGCGCAGGAGAAGGTGACCTTCAGGAAGGTCGCAGTCCCATGCAGGTGCGGAGACGCACCGGCGGTCGTCGAGGAGCGGACCGTGGAGCGCATGGCCTCCAGCGACCTGTCCGAATCCTATGGAACCAAAACGGACATATCCCGCGCGGCGTCGTCGGACACGTCCGCGTCGGAGTCCCGCGCCCCGGAACGCCTGAGGCTGTCCGTCATGGCGGGGACCTGGAAGGGCGGCGACGTCTCCATCGGGGCCGCCGCTTCCGTCCGCGTCGTCGGGAACGTCTCGCTCGGTGCGTTCGTGCTGGCGGACAGGCATGGCGACGGCACCGCAGGAGCCCTGGTCTCCGTCGGATTCTAGGCATAGAAAAAGCGGAGCAGCCCTTTCCCAAGGCCGCTCCGCCCATTCCCGTTTCTGTCCGAACACAATCGTCACATTCACCGGGGTCCGTTGGCCCAAGGAGAGAAGGGCCGTTTAGATTAGCGTCGTCTGCACGGTTTCCTTACCGACGACGTTGCTACGCGAATGACGCACATGAAGCATCCATGCTCTGCCGTTCCCACAAACAAAAAGGTGGAGAGCCGAAGCCCTCCGACGGGCGATGGGATGGCACCACCGTCCGCCCCCGTGGGGAGACTCGAACTCCCACTTCCGGCTTGGACCGGCGCCCTACCGCTTGGGCCACGCGGGTAAATCTTTCGCGCCTTCTTCTGGCGCGTACATGGCGAAGTCTAGTGACCTATGCCGGACTGTCAAGCATCTTGTGCGTTCCATGCGCCGGGAGTCCGAACATACCCCGGTCGCCGTGGAGCAGATGGCTGCGCCCCGGCTTCCCCTCGACGATTTCGACGAGCTTGGAGCAGAGCAGAAGCGGCGCCGCGTCGTCCAGCTCCATCGCCCCCGCCCACACGAGGTAGTAGCGCAGGGCCTCCTCCATGCCGTCGAAGGTCGTCGCGTCCTCCTCGTTCGCGACCAGACCGACGTTGGCCCCCAGGAAGGCATACACCAGCCTGTCGCCGTCCCTGCCGACGCGAATCCAGTACCTGCGCGCGGCGACCGGCTTTCCCGCCGAGTACCTGGCCTTGCGGCCAAAGCTTACCGAAACCCTGAAATCAGGCATCATACACCTCGCTTCCCTCCGCGACCTCTTCCGCGATCCAACGCCCGTCGTCGTTGCGGATGACGATGAACGAACCTTCAACGTCGTCGTCCTGGAAGGCGTCGATGAACGCACCGTCCCCGCCCGTCGCCTTCTCCGCCATGCGCCTGAAGGCCGCCTCATAGACCAGCAGACGGCGCGTAAGCTCCACGCACACGTCCTGCGCCTCCGAATCCGTCAGCATGAACTCCTCCCCGCTCTCGAACCTGAAATGTGTCATAGCACCACCCTCCCGCAGCTCCCCAGCAGCTTTGCGTAGAGCCGCGACCTCGCCTGCGCCTGGGCCTTGAGCGGCCCAACCAGGTCAACGAAATCGAAAAGCACCGCGTTCCCCTTGTCCCGGCATGGTCGCATGATGCGTCCCAGCCTCTGGATTGTCCTGGGCATGGACCTGGAGGGGAATGCCAGGAAGACTTTGGACAGCTTCGGAAGGTCCAGACCCTCGTCCGCAACCGTCGTTGCGCATATGACGCTTATGCGCCCCTCCGCCGCGTCCAGCATGGTCCCGTACCTGCGCTTGTCCGACATGCCGCCCGTCAGGACTCCGGCCCTGATTCCCCTGGCATTCAGAATCTCCGCCAGGTGCTTCGCATGCTCCACGCGCCCGGACAGGACTATGCCTATGTCCTTCGGCTCTATTGCACCGGCAACGGTATCGGCCACGAGGGAGTTGCGTTCCTCGTCGTTGCATAGGGCCTCGACCATTGCATGGTATTCCTTCGGGTCCATGTGCCCGTCCCTGGTCTTGTACGGGAAGGAGAACCGGGTGAACACGGTCCGTATCTCCGGCACGACCAGGACGCCCTTCTCCACGAGCATCTGGTGGGTCGCCTCATAGACCTTCGGCCCCAGATACAGGTCCAGGAACGCCGTCAGCCCGTCCTCGCGCTTCGGCGTCGCCGTCAGCCCAAGGCGATAGACCGCCGGGCATGTGTCTATCAGGTCCCTGAAGGTCACTGCGGCGACGTGGTGCGCCTCGTCCAGGACGACCAGATCGCACTTCGGAACGTCCAGAAGCCCCTGGATGGTCCTGACCTGGGCTATCCTGTCCAGCCCCATCTCCTTCAGGTTCTTCTCCCACTGGAGCATCAGGTCCCGCGTGTGGACCAGGACGCATGTCCGGACGCCCAGCCGCCCGATGATGCCCATGGCGATGCGCGTCTTCCCTCCTCCGCATGGGACGACGATGTGCCCCATCCCGGTGCGGCAGAAGGCGTCCACCGCCTCGCGCTGGTAGTCCCGCATGGGGACCTCCACGGGGCGTGCGATGCGGACGGCGCGGGGGCGCCTGTCATCCGGAAGCACCCGCCACCGGAACTCCTCGCGGATTCGCCTGAACCCGCCGCGGGGAATGCAGATGGCGTCCCCGTCCCTGCTCCATGCCATGACGGTCGATGGGATTCCGTGAACGCTCTTGTCCAGCCGGACCGCCGTCACATAGTCCGGATTCGGGAACTCGAAGAACTGCCGGACCCTGGCGAAGTCGTCCGGCGTCATGCCCGTCAGGCGGACGTCAGCCCCTATGACCGCATCGATGAACGGTGACGCCCCGGTGTCGGCGCCTTCGTCACCAGACACAACGTCACGCACTTCCACGCACTTCTTTGCCACACCTTCCATCACAGCCCCCCATCGAAACAGGATGACGCACGATGCATCATGGCATGGCTCCTGATTTCATCCGAAGATTCTACCATTGTTTTCATTCTCCCTAGAGAAAAAGACACCGCCCGCGGCTACTGGTGCCGCCCTGGTGACAGAACCTGCACGGCCTCGTCCACCGCGCCCTGGAGGAGATGGGCGTAGCGCTGCGTCATGGAGATGTCCGCATGCCCCAGCAGACGCTGGATGACCTGGAGGGACACCCCCTTCATTGCAAGGTGGGACGCGTATGTGTGCCTGAGATCGTGCATCCCTATGCTGGACCCCTCCCTGGAGATTCCAGCGGCCTTCAGGAGACGGGCAAGGGCGCTTGCCCCCTCCGTCGCGGAGCCCCTGTAGGCGATGGGCGCCGAGTCCGGCGCGCCGTTCCTGGAGCCGTCCAGGTATTCCTTCAGGTCGTCCGGCACCGGGACCGAACGCCCCTTGCCGGACTTGGTGCCCGTGACGCGCCCCTCCTTGGTCACCTGTCTGGAGACGTTCAGCCTGCGTCCGTCCCAGTCGCCCCAGACAAGGCCCCTGATCTCGCCGACGCGCAGCCCCGCCCTCAGGGCCAGCCACACATACGGGCTTCCGATGTCGCCGGGGGCGCATGCAGACAGGAGCCTTGATGCCTCGTCGAAGGTCAGGAAGTCCGTGTTCTCCTTCCTGGTCTCGCGCATCTTCCGCACCTTGGGGACCTCCCTGATGTATCCCCACTCCACCGCGCCGGACAGAACGGCCCGTATCCTGCCCATGATTGTGTTGGCGCTGGACACCTTCATCGTCGCCACGAGCCCGGCATACACGTCCGCAAGCTCCTTCGGCCCGATGGACCCCAGCCCCATCTTCAGGAGCGGCGCCACGGCAGGTCTTGACAGCGCCGCCCGCGTTATCGTCAGCGTCCCCTCCCGGAGACGCCCCGCGGAGATGCGGAGCCACTCCCTGGAAAACTCCTCCAGCGTCGTCGTCCCGTCCTTCAGGGACCCGTGCTCCATGAGACGCGCCCTCAGCTGGGCCTCGTACTTCTCCGCGCCCTGGCGGGTGTTCACCGGGGACGCACGGCGGATTCTCTCGCTCCGCCCGTCCGGGTGCCTGTAGGTGAAGTCCACCCACCACGCCCCGCCCCTGTCTTCGCGCTTCCTGACCGACATGGCTTCCTCCCAGCGGGTTTCCGGCCCGCGGCACGCTCAGATCCTGGTGGAGGCCTTTCCACGGCCCCCGCACAGCTTCTCGATGCTGTCCACGCGGACGCGGATGCACCTGCCCAGACGGACGCCCTTCAGGGAGCCGTCGGCCAGAAGCGAACGCACCATGTATTTCGACACACCCATCATCCCCGCGCACTGGGCGATGGTCACCAGAACCTGCGAATCCTCGTCAATCTTCATTGCGTTTACCTCCGTTGCGGTTTCCAACCATTAAGTTTTTCTTAAGAGTTCATCGCGGACGCCTGAAGCGGTGAGGCGTGCGTATGAGGAGATGCCCATGCTTCAACAGCTGCTTCTCGCGCCGACATCTGGCCCACTGGACGAATCTGTCCATGACCGCCATCCGATGAGGGAAGTAGGCGTTCTCCAGCCGGAGCTGTGAGCCGTTCTCCTCCAGCCACCGCTCCGCCTCCACCATCACCGCCCTTTGCCAGGCCATCTTTTGCTCTATGGGTCTCATTTCTTCTCATCCTCTTTCATTTCCCGTCTCCTTCCCGTACCTCAGTTCCGCCCAGGCGACGCATGGGAGCCTGCCGGTCTTCTGCGCGTACCGGATGCATTCGGCGCCGTTCCAGGCGCAGGAGAAGCAGTCCCGCCCCGTCGGAAGCCCCTTTATCTCCGGCGTTTCCTTTAGATCAGGCATCGGCATCCCTCCCGAACAGTTCCAGCTGCCCACCGGTCCTTTCCTGAACGCGGTCGTTCGCACCCTCCTTCAGGCCGGACAGAAGGTACTCGATGACCTTGATGGTCCATCCGTCGCCGATGCAATTGACCGCTTCACGCCTGGACAGGCAGTCCGTGTACCCTTCCGGCAGGGTCTGGAGCCGTTCATATTCAACGGCATACAGCGCGCGCCACGATTCGGGGTCGGGCCGGACTTCCGGATGCTCGGCAAGCCATTGCTTAGAATATTTCATTTTTATTTCTCCTTCGCACACTATGTCGATGAGCATCTTCGCGGCCCTTCCGGGCGTCGAATCGTTTCCGTATCGAGGTGGGACAACCGAGATGTCGAACGATACGTTAGCCCTCACGCACACGGCCTTCCTTGCCACCGGCTCCATCAGGTCCTCCCCCCGGGCTTCCGGATTCGGTGTTCCCACCGCCCATCCTTTCACAGACAATGATTTTCGGCCTCGTCCGCCGCTTTTTTCCAGCACATGAGACAAAAGTGGCATGGCGGTTCCCCATGAGCCCGGCAGAAATCCCCGCAGCTGTCCGGCGTTTCCGGGCAACGCCGACATCTAAGGCAGTAGTAGCTTTCGTCACCGACTACACGGATCCATTCCGCAAACTTCATCAGCGTATGTCTTTTTACTGCCTCCATCATCGCTTATCCTTTCGCAGACCAGATTCATCGGATTGAACATCGTGTCCCTGATGCAGGCGGGGCTTCCGTACCTGGGCGGCATCTCGTTGATGATCCTCTCGTCATGCGTCCTGCAGCTCACGCCTTTTCCCTGCCGGACCGTCCACACGGCCATCTGCCACGCTTCCTCGTTCGTCATCGATTATCCTTTCGCAGACCAGGTTATTTCCGCACCCAACAACGGAGGCCCTCCTGAATTTGGATTCCACCGCGAAGTGAGGGGGAATATCCAGGTCGGCGCCACCGGTCGGCGCCATGACGGCAGATACCTTTCCGGGGCGGAAGCTGACGACATACGCAGTGTAGTCTATTTCATTCATGCGTCGTCCTTCCTTTTCCGGACCCGGACCGCGATTCCGCTCTCCAGAATGTCCTGGAGCGTGTCCTCGCACTTCGGAGGCCGGGGGCCCAGAGGGATGTTCGTCCAGTAGAGCCGCTTGCGCATCTGGGCCGAGAAGTCGGCGGAGTCGATAAACACCGGCTCGCAGCCAATCATCCTGGAAAGCGTCTCCTTGTCCGCCGGCCTCATCGATGCCACGTTCTCCCACAGGTACCATCGTGGGCTGACGGCCTTGAAGACCTGGTGGCAGACAAGGAAAAGGCCGCTTCTCTTCGGGTCCTTCAGCCCGATACGCTTCTCCGCCGGCATCGCGGAACTGAAGCTCTGGCAGGGGGAACCGCAGAGAAACAGGTCGATGCCTTCCGGTTCGTACCAGCTTCCCTTCTCCGATGTCAGACGGACGCCGTTTCCTTCGGCATCGTGCTCCACGGCGATGGAGTTCACATCGCCCAGCTCGACGTGGTCCGGCCACCTGATGCGGGTAAGCTTCAGCGCGGCCTTCTTTATTTCCGAGCCGTAGTAATGGTTCACGGGAATGCCAAGATTCCGCAGGGCAACGGCCCCGCATGCGATCCCGTCGCACAGGCTCAGAACGTTAAGCGGTCTCATCGCGCCAACACCTCCCATCCCGACTGAAGGACGGCGACATAGGCGGCAAGCCGTCCCCACGCCCTGGACTCCCGCTCAGCCTCCCCGGAATCCGACGCCTCCAGGATGTCCTGCATCGCGTATGCCAGGGCATCCAGAATCTCCTCGCGCTCGTCCCTGGAGACATCGCGCCCGTTATGAGTGCACAGCGGGACGCCGTATGTCTTCCGCCCGATGGCGGCGCGGGATTCCAGCTCCCTCCACACCTTCGTCTCGACGATCCATGGAATCCTGGACACGATTGCGTCCAGCACCACGACCGACTTCTCCGTAAGCTCCGGCCCGTTCTGGCTCATTTCACCCTCCTCGCCACGGCTTCCCTGATGCGTTCGTTCCTCAGACAGCCGCATGACCTCGACATTCCCGATTTCAGATTCTTCCAGAGAAACACCTTCTCGTTCCCGCAGTCGCACCGGCACCTCCACCGGGAGTTCCCGCCGGAGTCCGCCTCCTCCTTCGACACGACCACCAGGCGCCCGTACCGCTCGCCCGTATGGTCCTCGCAGACGTTCCTGTTCAGGACCTTGCACCCGCAGGACCGCCTGTAGCCCTGGGCAAGCTCGTTCGTCCCGGCGACGACTTCGTTTCCGCAGTCGCAGCGGCACGTCCAGAAGCGGACGTCTCCGCGCCGTCCCTCGACGGCTCCGGCCCTGTTCTCGTGATGCATCGACACGACCTCGAGACGCCCGAACCTCTCGCCGACAAGCCACACCCGCATCCGGCTCATGACACGCCCCCTTCCAGACGGAGCGCCTCCTGCCTGGCGAACTCCTCCCGGACGGCCTTGCGGTGGAGGCACCCGCATGACCGAGTGCTCCCGTTCACCAGGAACCTTCCGCGCACCACCGTCTCGCGACCGCAGGCGCAGACACACCTCCAGAAGGACTCCCCGTTGAACGTTCCGTCGGGGCCGGGGGCCCTGCCGATGACCTTCAGGAGGGCGAAGGTGCGCCCGTCAAGCCGGAGCGTCCGGCGCTCCCTCACGATGTCTCCCCTGAGACATCCGCAGGAGTGCGTCCTGTCCTTCGTCAGCGACGCGGCGCACACGTTCAGCTCGGTGCCGCAGTCGCAGCGGCACCTCCACAGCGCTTTGGTCTTCGTCCAGTACGCCGGATGGACCTGCTCCAGCGCCACCAGACGCCCGAACCTCTGGCCTGCAAGATCCTGCGCCCTGCCCCCGGCATGCCTGCATCCGCAGGTCATGTGGTCGGAGATGTACTTGGTCCCCAGGACGGCGACCTTCCCGCACGCCTCGCACATGCACTTCCAGTACCGGACGTCTCCCCTGGAGTCTCCGCACCCCGGTTCGGACTCATGGTCCAGGCCGATGACCACCAGATGCCCGTGCCTGTGTCCCGGCTCAAGTGTTCTTCTTCTCGCGCACATTCCCTTTCCTCCTAAAAGATGGACCGGCGTTCCGGCGCCGGTCTAGTTGGGGCTGTTCCCGGACGCGACTTCCAGGAAGGCCGTCTGCCGCTGGACGAACGCTTCGGCTTCCTCCCGGTCGAAGAAGCGGGCGATGGCGATGGGGAATCCTCCGTCCCCGTCCTTCGCCTCCGGGGCCTTCGCCGTGACAGATGCCAGGAAGTACTCCTTCCCGCCGCACTTCACGTCCTGGACGGCTCCGGTCAGGCGCAGCTTGATTTTCATGGTTCCCCCCCCCAGCAGGTCCCGCAGCGCGGCTCGTAGGACTCCTCGCCGCCGATGAACGTCTGGGAGGCCACCGCCACCTTGCGCCTGGAGTACGTCGCCGGACCGCCGCAGACGGCGCATCTGGACCGGAGCTTCACGACCCGGTCCGCAACGGCCATCAGGTCTCCGATGCACCCGAAGGGGAGCCTGTTGGAATCCATGTCCAGGCAGGACACGAACACGTCCACGCCGCCGTCGGAAAGCTCCCGGCACACCTGGATGACGGCGGGGCCGAAGAACTGCGCCTCCTCGATGCAGACGCGCTTCAGCCCGGCGTCCCGCGACAGCGTAAGGATGTCCCCCGCCGTCTGGACGCAGGCGCATGGGACGTGGTGTCCGTCATGCGTGACGAACTCCTCCGGGGCGTCCCGGGTGTCCGTCGAGGGCTTGAACGCGCCGCAGGTTCCGGGGACCGAAGTCTCCACGATCTGTCTCAGCGACTCGGACTTGCCAGCGAACATGGGGCCGCAGAATACCGTGATGCTCATTTTCCACCTCTCAGCACGACGTTCCAGTTGCTGACGTCGCATGGGTCCACCCTGTTACCGTCGATGTAGAGCGTCATATGGAGATGCGCCCCGGTCGAGCGCCCGGCGCCTGGCGTCCCGGGAACTCCGCCGGAATAGGCCAGGAGAGTTCCGGCCTTGCGCCACTGCGAGCGCTTGTTGACTACCGCATCGTCCACCTTCAGCAGATGGGCGAACCCGAAGCGCACCTCGTGCTCCTTCCCGTCCCGCACCAGGTATCCGCGCCACCTCATGGACAATCCGCCGCCGTGCTTCTCGTCGTTCCAGATGTCCATGCAGATGCCGGGGCACGGAGCGAAGATGGGCGTCCCCTCGGGGCATCCGATGTCGATGCCGCTATGGAACGTCCTGATTCCCGTCACCGGATGGACGCGCTCCCCGTAGGGGCTCGTTATCCGCCAGACCGTATCCACCGGCCACGTCAGCAGCATCGTGGCCCTTTCCCTTTCCTCCGTGTTCTCCATCTTCTTCCTCTCCCTGGCTGTCCTGCCCTATCTCGGCAGCCGCCGTCGCCGCTATGGCCACCCAGATGACGGCAAGGACGGCGGAAATGATTTCCAATGTTCCGTCCAAGTGCGTCTCCATCTGTGATAATACGTCACGTTTTGCCATATAGTGACGCATTTCGCGGCGTCAAGGTCTTTTTATCTATCCTCCCATGACGCACCTTCTATCAGGCCTCCCTGCTCCGGCCTTCCGCAGAGGGCCATCTGCGCCATCAGGAGAGCCGCATATTCCTCCAGGCAGACAAGCCGCCTGGCCAGGATGCCGTCCGCCCTGCTTCCGCCTTCCTTCAGGAAGTTCTTCAGCTCCCTTCTCTTGGCGTCAACCCGGTCCAGCTCGTCCTCCGCCTCCCTGTAGCCGAACCGCTCCGCTCCCCTGGAGACACCGCACGTCGCACACGTTTCCATCACCTGCTCCTCCTCTGCTGCTCAAGCAGCGCTGCATGCCGTTCGTTCAGCTGGATCAGACGCGCCAGCTTCCCGCCCTGGGAGGCGACGGCCTCGACCACCGGCCCAAGATCGATGTCCTGTCCGCCCTCGCCGTATTCCAGCTCCTCCTCCACGACGGGGGGCGACTCCCTGTAGGGGTGTCCTTCAGGCAGTCTGTCCTGGAGCCCCCAGCGCCACATGATGTAGCCCTGGAGGCGCTGGTATTCCTCCGGCGAAGGCTCCTCGCCCAGCAGGACAAGCTCGCCCACGAGGCGCTCCGTCTCGTCCCGGACCTCGCCGTGCCCCGGATGGAACGCCCCGCCGCACTGGGCTGGAACGCCCGTGTCTGTTCCCTGGATGGAGACGCCTTCAGACTCCCATTCCATGCCCGAAACCTCGTCCCGGACGACGACGCCTTCCCCGGAAGCCCGTATCGTCACGACCGAAGCCCCCTCCGAAACACCCGCCTCGGACACGGTTCCGCCGATGTTTACCAGTATCGACATCCGAACGCCTCCCTAGTTGTCGAACAGGCCGAAGCCGATGGAGGGGTCCCAGCCGACGATGGTTCCCTGGCCCACATAGACGTAGCGCCCGTAGTCGAACGTCTGGCCACGCGCCCAGACGTTGTATTTTCCAACCAGGATGATGTCGCTCCGGATGCAGCCGATGTTCGGGTCCGAAGTCGCGCCCGTTCCCGTTCTCCCCGCCACGTCGGCCTTGTCCGCCGCCGCGACGACGCACACGTTGCCGAACGCGCCGACGGAGCTGGAGGCGGTCTCCTGCGTGAAGTTCATGGACGGAACGACGAATCCGGACGCGCCGGGGCCTATCCAGGAACCGTCCACCAGGCTGTTGTACTGCGTGTCCGTCATCGTCCGCATCTCGGCCCGGCGATACATCACGCCACCTCCGTTGATGCTCGTATTCAGGCGGTACGGCAGATAGTTCTCCAGGTTCGTGTAGAACCCGCAGTTGGCCGCCGTCGCGGTTGAAAACGTCAGCTCGGCGCTTACCTGGTTTCCGTTGTTCAGGAACACGGCGCCATAGTTCGCCGCGGGCAGGTCTTCCTCGTAGCCCGGCCTTGGGCACAGGTCGTCGTCCAGGATGTGTCCGAAATAGGCCCCCTTCGCGACGCCGCCGGACGTCGCGTAGCTGGTCCTGAGGAACACGCCCACCACGTCGTCCTTGAATGCGAAGTCATATTCGCACCATCCGCTGGACGTGCTCGCGATAAGCCCCTTGACGGCGGAATCGATGGCGCCCGTCGCGGACGTCGCCACGGCGAACGGGCCGAATATCGGCGTTCCCTTGTCCGGAACGAATCCCCTGACCTTGGCCTTCGACACGTCGAAGGAGCCCCCGCCGGGCGGAATCACGGAGCAGCACAGCCCGCCGAAGTAGTTGGAGTTTCCGATCGCGTTGCTCCTGCCGCGGATGGCGCCCTGGAACGTGCTCCCGCTGTAGGTGTACGACAGGCACAGCTTCGCGCCCGACACGACGTTGCGGAAGAAGATTCCGTGCGTCCACTTCAGGTTGGTTCCGTCCAGCTGGACCGGACCGGAGACGCCGGACATCGGGTCCTCGAAGTCCGGGTCGTCCTCCCAGATTCCGGTCGCGAGGACGCCCGTGCGGATGTCGCTCAGGATGTTGTACACGTCCGCCATCGTCCCGGACTGGTAGTGCCCGTCACCCTTGACCCACCTGACCCTGAACGCCTTCCAGCCTCCTGCGGTGACAGCCATGCTACACGTCCTTTCTCAGCGTGAACATCCGCCCGTTGAGACCGGACAGGGTGATGTCCGGATACCTGACTCCCCCGCCCTGCTCCGGGAACTTCCTCTCGCCCTGGGAGACCTCCAGGACGGTGCCATCCTCCCCGGCAAGGGAGAAATACACGTTCCTGGTTCCCGTCGCGGGCGCCCCGTCCACCCGCATGACCATGGCCAGACAGCACGAGGACGCGCCTTCCAGCGCGTTCCCCGTGCCGCTCCAGCCGTAGTGCCCGCCAAGGAAGCCCCCGTCCGCCCTGCCCAGGAGCTCCGCCTTGACCGCGGCGCCCTCCGCCTCCGGCTGGGACATGGGGACGCACGGCGCCCCCTCCTCCGACCTGGATGCGCCGGGTAGCCCCGTCGCGTCCATCTTGTGCCACAGCACGGGCTTCCGCGCCATGTCCGCAGGTGTCCATAGCCGGGAGACGCGGGGCATTACATGTCCGCCTTTCTAAGCGCGTCGATGACGGAGGCGTACTCCGCAGGGGGCACGTCGGTCACGCCCTTCCAGCCGCGGGGGCCGAAGACGGCCATCATGGCCCTGTAGCTGACGCTCTTCATCACGGCCTTCAGGTCCTCGATGCCGTTCCCGGCGAAGATGTCCTGGGGAGGCATGACCTGCTCCGCCACGGGGGCGGGCGCCTGCTGGGAGGCGTCGTCGCTTCCGGAGGGATCCAGCTCGTGGAGCTTCAGGGAGGGAATCCTGGCCTGCACGTCGGATGAGGCGGGGCCGAAGGGGATGATGGTGTAGGTGGTCTCCATCCCGGCGCCGGTGCGCCCGATCTGGAACTGGCTGCCCCTGAACGAATCGCCGAGCCGCTTCCGCAGAATCAGCACCTGCTTGAAGGTCTTGGGCCCGCACTCGAAGATCTGGACGGAGCCCGTCCCGATGTTCAGGACGTTGATGCGCACCCGCGTCTTGGGCTGGGCGCCCTTCGCCGCCAGGGCCTCCGTGTAGATGCACGACCTGCCCTCGATGAAGCACGTCTGCACCGCGCAGGGCTCCCCGAGGAACACGACGTCCGCGCTCTCGCCGTCCTTCAGGCGCAGGAAGTTCCCGCCGACTCCGCCACCGATTCCGCTATCCTCGACCGCTTCCCATCCGATGATTCCCATTGTCTTCTGCCTTTCGTGTCTGTCGTATGAACAAGTTCTCCGGGCGTCCGCCGCGGAGCCCGGACACGCTACGTCACACATGACGCACCGTCAAGCACCGTTGTCCGGAACGCCCTGGACGGACCACAGGATGCGCCCCCCGTGGGCCGTCACCGTGGCATGCTCCAGCTTCCTTCCCCGGACATAGCGCCCGCGTATCTCCCGGAACCAACGGGACACGCGTCGCGCGTCGCAGTGCATGCCCGTCTGGTCCATCTTCCCCGACATGCGCAGCGCCCCGACCAGGTCCTGCATCCGCGCCGGGATGCTGTCCTCGCCATAGACGGATAGCACCTCGTTCACCTTGGAGCACAGCCCATACGCCGTGAAGGGGCCGTCCATGGCCTCCTCGATTCCCGTCAGCAGCAGGTCGTGGATGGACCTGTCCTCCGCCGCGTCCGCGCCGATGGCGGGGCCTCCGAACGGGTCGGGCATCCCCGCCCACATCAGGACGTCACGCACGATTCCCCAGGGCTTGAAGCTTCCGAACTCGCACTTCTTCGCCGCGGGCATTCCCGCCTGTATCCATCCCTGCACGATGCACGCCGCCGACGTGTAGAGCTCCCTGCGGTGCGCCTTGGCATACCCCGTCAGGTCCGGGTGCGAGAATCCGCCCCTGGACTCCGGCGAGTCCGTCTGCGGCGCAAGGTGGCACAGGATGACGCGCCGGAAGAGGTCGCCGCCCAGGCTCACGTTGTTCCCCGTCAGGTAGAACACCGTTCCCACGGGCACCGTCGCGGAGCGGCTCTGCCCCAGGATGCGCCCCGTGTAGGAGCCACCGCCCGTCAGGACGCTCTCCAGGACCTGGGACCGGAAGTCCCCGGACACGTTGTCCATCAGGTGCGTCGCCCTGCCAGCCAGGAGAATCGAAAGCATCTCCTTCTGCTGCTCCCCGGCGTCGCTCCCCAGCTGGCTCACGGGCTGCTCCTCCCCGTTCACGATGATGGAGATTACCTGCGCCAGAAGCGTCTTGCCGCTTCCGGGCGTCGTCGCCGTGAACACGAACATGGGCGTGTTCCCGTGGTACAGCATCCGGCACAGCGGCGTCAGAAGCCCGGCAAGCCATGCGCTCCTGTCCCGCTCCGACTCGAAGGGGAAGTCGCGCACCAGATCCAGAAGCCTCCCAAGATGCGCCTTCGCCTCGTCCGCCGACGTGGCGGAGGGCATGGAAGGCCACCCCGGCCCGGCGTTCAGGTACAGACGCGTTCCCTCGTCGTATCCCTCGCGGCTCAGGAACGTCCCGTCCGGAAGCACCAGCGGCGACTTCGCGATGCCGTCTATCTGCCGGATGTGCCCGAACACGGTCCTGCCCAGGACGCGGGAGCAGAAGGCGTCCGTCGGGTCCCACGGCTTCGGCCCGTCCTTCGTCATCAGCATCCAGTCCGCGCCCTCGCCCAGCATCACCGCCACATCGGGCTGGCGGACCTGGACCATCTCCCCGTCGATGACGCGGACGCATACGCCGCCCCGGCGATAGACGCCCGCCGAGTCCAGGAGCTCCTCCGCGAAGGATATGGCGGCGACCTCCTCGCCCGCCTGCTTCAGGAAGCTGGGGCGGACCGCATGGCGCTCCTCCGACGGGGCGGACCGGTACTCCTTCCGCCACTCGGACACGCCCTCCATCATCTCCGCATGGCTCATGCCCGTCCCGTCCTCGCCGGGACGGCGGCCCATGACCAGCTCGAAGACGGATATTCCGCGCTCGAAGGCGTCCAGATCCGCTGCGTCTCCGACATGGACCACGCCCGACTCGTGCCCCGCGCCGTCCGGATGGTGGCTGGAGAAGCAGCACCACAGGCCGTCCGAGCCGGGGAGACGGCCGAAGCACGCGCTCCCGCTTTCCGGATGGAACGGACACCTGCCGCTTCCGGGGCTTCCCCAATCGCGGGCATGCGCCATGTTGTAGGCCTTCAGGGCCGCCATGAAGCCGTCGTCGCCGGACTGAGGAGACTGGCGGACGGGGACCGGACGGAACGCGGGAGCCCTTATGGGCTCAGGGGCCGCGAACAGCCCCAGCTTCTCCGCCTGGTATTCGACGTCGTTCACGTTCACCCGCTCGTCGCGGATGTCCACGCCGCCCTCCCTGCCGACGATTTCGCCGGAAGGCGGGAACAGAAGGCGCCCGAAGTCCTTATAGACCTTCTCGTCGTTCGCCAGGGAGTCCGAAACGCCCGCCCTGTCAAGCCATGACGACACCATGGAGACGCCCCCGCGGCACGCCGCCGCATAGGCGTCCCTGTCCCGGCATGGCTCCTCCAGCAGAAGACATATCCGCATGCCCCTGGGGGTGAAATGCCAGGCCGTGGCGAAGTCCGGAGGGCATGCCTCCACCGCGTCGCGGACACGCGCCGACACCGGGCTGTGGCGCCCGCCCGGCTCGTGGTCGATGTCGTACACGACGACCGACGATTCCTGCCACCCGGCGCCCTTGCGGATGTTCCCGCCGAAGACGTGCGGGCTCCACCAGGGCGACCACTCCGCGCCCCTTCGGGGGATGCCTTCCAGTGCTTCCTTCAGCCCGTCCGGCCCGTCAACCGCGACGCGCCTGCACACAGTCTTCCCGCGCGTACCGATTGCATCCACGAACACCGAAACGCTCCGGTTCACGCCGCCTCCTCCGCCATTGCCCATAGCTCTTCTTCCTCCCATCCGTCGCCCAGCGTCTCCACCACGACGACCGCCTTCCCCTGACCTCGCCTGACGACCTTCCCGACGGTGGACGACACCACCTGCGAGTCGTCCTCGAAGGCTATGCCGTTCAGCCCGTCCATCACCGACTTCAGAAGGTTGTCCACGTCCCGCCGTATCCGGTCCGGCAGGACGAACAGCACCCTGACGCGCACCTTCCCCTGAAGGGGCGCCCCGAAGACGCCGGACGCCATGCGCCGGACGCGCCGCTCGTACTTCCGCGTCGCCTCCGGCATGTAGGCATGACCGCCCGAAGAGACCCGGGGACGCCCGCACGGAACGGGCTTCCCGGGAACCACCAGCGTCCAGCGTCCCATGTTCATGCGTCCTCCACCACCGAGACCGACAGGCTCGTGGATGTGGTCGCCCTGGAATCCAGCTCCGCCTCTATCTCCATCGCCTTCATGCGCCCCAGATCGGGCACCAGCTTCTTCGAGATGTAGCCGTTCAGGTCCGTGTTCTTCACGCTCAGGACCTTTCCGAGAAGGTCCACGACGGGAACGCCGTTCGCAGACAGGATGTCGAACACGTCCTGCGCCCCGTGCTTCACCGTCGTCCGCCTTATGAGGACCGCCTTCCGCCCGCCGCCGTGGATGCTTTCGCCTTCGGGGCAGCACTTCACGGCCTCCTTCAGGTAGGAGTCCGCGGCCTCCTTGCGCTTCTTCCCGTAGCGCTCCACCGCCGCCATGACCTCCCGCTCCTCCAGGATGGCCGCCACCGCGTCGGGCTGGGTGCCGTCGCCGTATGTCTTCAGCGGCGTCGAGTCCCCGCGGCAGAGGTCCTGGAACTCCCGGCACACGGAGCACGAGTCGCACCACGCGCACAGGCCGTTCACCCGCGCCGGATACTCCCCGCCCTCCGTGCCGTCGCACAGGGTCCTGAAGTACTCCATGTGGCGCTCCAGCGTCGCCGCGTCGCGCTCCGGCGCCATCTGGACATAGCCCATCCTCAGCATCCAGTACCGCAGATGGACCACCTCCGCGTCCGGGAACATCTTCCTCACGGCCCAGTCGTAGAGGCTCAGCTGCATGGAAGTCTCCAGCTCCTCCGTCTCGTAGGGCTGTCTGTTGGTCTTATAGTCCGTCACGACGTACTCGCCCGGACCGATGCGGTCCAGCCGGTCGATGAACCCGACGACGGTGTGCCGCCCCAGCTCCAGCCTGAAGGGAAGCTCCACGCCAACCACCTGCCCCGGCGCCACGGAGCCGTGCGCCGCCGCGAACCGCTCCATGACGCCCATTCCCGTCATGAAGAGGTCCTGGTCCGTCAGCCCCTCGTCGGCAAACGCCTTCGCGAACCCGTCCTTCAGCCGCGCGGCGTCGGGGCTCCCGCCCTCGCCGGTCAGCACGAAGCGCCCGAACTCCTCCTCAAGCGCCCGGTGGCACGCCGTCCCGAAGCGCGTGGCGTCCGTGTCCGTCTTCCCGCCGTCGCCGTCGATGTACTTCAGCCTGAACCGCTTCGGGCACTGCCTGTACATGTCCACCCGGCTATAGCTCACATGGTCGTTCCTGAAACCTTCCTTCACGTCTTCCGCCATTTCCCGTTCCTCCGTATCCATCAGAAAAGCCTCATGTTCACGTCCGGCGCCTTCGCCATCGGCTTCCGCGCCGGAGCCTTCCTCTTCCTGGTGGCCGACGCCCTGGACTCCCGCGCCGCCACCTCCCCTATCTCCCGCTCAGCCTCCGTCCCCGACGGCGGCAAGCCACCGGGGACACATGAATCCCGTCGGCACCCGGCAGGCCCCGTCGTCCCGGCAGAAGACGCACACGCCGTCCCCGCCGTCGATGAGGTCAGGGCATCCGGCATCCACGGCTCCCACGCCTCCACCGCGTCGAAGAACACCACCTCCCCGCTCCGGTGCAGGTCCCACTCCCCGCACATCTCCCGCGGGGACAGCGGCCTGTGGGCCCATGGTCGGCACGTTCCGCATTCAGGGCACCTCGTCCATCCCGCCGGAGGGCAGGGCGGGGAGCCCGACGGATTCAGCCCCTGGCTCTCCAGACACCTCATCCACGAAGACGATGGGGCGCGGCACCCCTTCCGCCAGGCCGCATCCTCCAGGGACTGATAGCAGAGGCATGCACGGATCCATGCGTCCCGCCTCCATCCTGCGTCGCTCGGCGACGGCATCCTGGTATCCCTTCCTGTAGAGCTCCTCCGGGGAGGCGTTCACGCCCGTGTCTATCCGGGCGCCCCGCCGGAGCCTGAAGTAGTGCGCCGCGCACAGACCGCGGCAGTATGCGGGCCGGTCGCAGGGAGGCCAGCACGGGGCCAGGCACTTCTGCTGCGCCTTGCGCCGCCTGGACTCCAGCCGCTCCTCGTCCGTCAGCTCCGGACGCCCGCGGCTCCGGACCGGCCTGTTCAGCTGGTCCAGGTTACCGTCCAGCAGGGCAAGGTAGTGCCTCCGGCACAGACCGCGCAGGTGGACCTTCCTCTGGCACGGGGGCCAGCAGGGGGCCATGCATGTCCCCTCCCCGGCCCTGTCCCGCGCCCGCATCCGGTCAAGGTTCCCCAGCGGGTCGTTGCCTCCCACCTTCCCGGTCGTTCCGGGCTTCCTGGGAGGCGTCTTCATTTCCCGCCCCGGCAGGCCGCGTCGAGCGCCGAACGGATGCACGCCATGCCCGGCACGTCGCCGTCGGGGAAGGACCGGACCACGAATCCGCTGAACGCCACCGACAGCGCGGGGACGGCATCCGCCTCCATCGCGTCCAGAACGGCGTCGCCCACGTCCTCGGCGTAGGCCCGTCTCAGGGAGACGCACCCGGTCCCGCAGACCTCCGCGGCGAACTCCTCCAGCGCATGGCACCGGGGACAGTGCCTTCCCATCAGGAGCATGACCTCGATTCCGCTTCCCTCGAGCCCGAACGCCTCCGCCACCACGGGCGGAACTTCCCTTCCCTCTGCCAGCATGTCTTTTTCCTCCGGTCCGGAAATCCGGACTTCCCGGTGATGCACAGTGCATCACCTGCGGCATGTCTAGGACGGCATGGGGGAAACGTCAATCCCCGGATGCAAAAAATTAAAAGAAAAAAAATAGAACGCCCCGCGCCCCTCTGGGAAACGGAAGTTCCCGGCGGCGCTCCATAGGAAGGAACGTCACGTTCCGGGCACTTCGTCACACACCATCAAGGAGAAGAAGACATGACAGGACACGACCTGACCGACGCGGAGATCCAGAGGGCCATCAGGGACAACCTGGAGCTGGCCATGACGCTGCGCCGCCTGAAGCGGCGGCACCTGGAGCTGGCCACCGGGCTGTCGGCCAGCGCCATCTGCAAGAAGATGGCCGGACGCCTCCGCTTCACCCCCGCCGACCTGACCCTCATCGAGGAGAACATGGGCATCCCCCAGGAGGAGCTTCTGGAGGGGACCGGGCTGACCAGCGCCATCCCCAGGCGCCCTACCGGCGCATCCAGGGTGTCCCCCGGCAGGACCGACGTCGCCCTGGATGGAGGCTCCCCCGCCGCGCCCCAGCCCGTCGCCTCCGCCGCCACGCCGGAGCCCGAAGCCATGCCTCTAGAAGCCTTTTTGGAGGAGTACGGCGGGGTGCTGAACGGAGACGCCCGCGCCGCCCTGGGGGCCCTACGAAGAAACTCCCCGCGCTCCCCCATCGACTGGCTGGACATCGCCATGCTCACGGTCCGCGCCCTGGAAGGCATCCGCGCCGGAAACGTCAACTCCGGCCCCAGAGAGGACGGGGCCACCAGGTGACGGGTCCCGGGGAGGGGGCCCCGCACCCCGCATCTCCGCGCCCCGCCAGGGGCGCCACCGTCCGTCATTCCGTGAGTCACCCTGAGTCACCCTAAGTCACCCGAAAACACTGAACAGATACCTGAACTTGGTGACTCAGGATTCGGAATCGCTAATGCAATTGTCATGGAATTGTCATGGAAGCCTCCAACCTGTGGAAAACTCGGACCACCATGGAAGCATCCTGAGTCACCACTTCCGTTCCTGAGTCACCACAAAACACTGAACAAACCACTGAACATGGTCGGTCAGCCCCCCTCCCGGTGACTTAGAATTTTCAATCCATGAAATCTGTGTCACCCGCAAAACCCAGTGTTTTCACTAGGTTACAGCTCATAATGTTGCAATGGTGACTTAGGTGACGTATAGGTGACAATCATAAGTCAGTATTCGTGTAGGGAGATTACTCTGGCAGAGCTACCCCCGTTGTGGACAAGTGGTAGATCCTGAGTCACCCTGAGTCACCGGGTCACCGGGCCGGGGCGGAAGCAGGGGCGACAGACAGGGCGACACGCATCCCTGGTGGCCATCTGCCCGCGCGCGTTACATCGTTATCGGAAACGCACTTCCGATTGTCATGGAACCGTCATGGAACGGCGCATCGTGCGTCACAGGTGCTGGACAGGAACGCATTGCCTCCTAAAGGACTGGACGCTCGCGCGTCCCCAAAGGACGCATGGGCGACCAAGGAGCGGATGCCCTCCGCAAAATGCAAATGAACCGCCTCGCGCCTTTCTGCAGCACAAGGGGGTTTTGCCCGCGTTCCAAAGGGGGACGCGGGATTTTTTTTGCCCGGAGTCCCAGCCGGAAAAAGAACCGGTACCTGGGTGACAGACGGGAGCGGGCGCCCTGGAAAAAGAGGGGGGAGGGGTGCGTTCAGTGTTCAGTGGTTGGGTGGGGGAAGGGAAAGGGCGGGGGCTCTGAACGTGGGAGTGTGGGCAAGTGTAAAGGGGTTCTTACAGCTGGTACCTGGCCCCGGCCCCCAGCCCCCTCCGGCGCACCGAGAAAGGCCCCTGCCCCCTGCCCCTGGCCCCTGCCCTGCCCCCTCTCCCCGGCGCCCCTAGAAGGAAGAGAACTAGATCAGACTGAGAGCCCTATCAGCTCTAGGGCGGTGCCCTGCTGCCGTCGCCCCCCCCCGCCCTCTGGATTCTGCCGATGAAATCCGTTCCCAGAGGTGGCAGCGGGGTATTGGTGCCGGATTGGTGCCATGGCGTTCCGATATAAACTTTCGTTAATATCGGCGGGGGCTGGTTCTGGGCCCAGTCCCCCGCCCCCGCCCCGGTTTTTACACAGTTGTCTAGTAACTGAGGCGGTAAGTCCCGGTCCGTAAAATGGAAATTTTTTCGTCAAAAAAGCTTGCCACCTAAAAAATCGGTCACTAAATGGTCAATCGTCGGTCAACGGATTGTCCGTCACCGACTGAACCAAAAAAAATCCCCGCCGGAAACGGGGACCAACACAACAAGGAAAGAGGGACACAATGAACAGAATTGAACGGGACGGGGTCAGAGAGCTGGCGGAACAGCTGCGCAAGGAAGACGACGCCAAGAAACTCGTTGAGCTGGCGGACCGTGCTTCCGGCTGCAACATCCCCGGCGCCGATGCTGTGACTGATGCCGTTGGTCATGATTGCGGGGAGATGATGCGGGGCATTGCTGAGGCCCGGCGCCGACTGGCGCTGAGAGCCGCCACGGCGACGGAATGCCGCCGGATGCCCGCCGATGAGGTGCCCGACGCCATCCAAGACCACTTGGAGGCCCTGAGCGCCATTTTGAGGGCCCATCCTGAGGTGATGGGACACAGCGCCCACGGCATGGGCCCCGCAAGAGGGGACGCCCTGAGGCGAGGCGTGAACGCCGCACTTAAGGCGCTTGGATACGGCCCCCGGTCCCATCTGTGGGTGACGAAGAAATGACCCCCGCCCAAGACGAGTTGTTTCCCTTCCCCCCGCCCTGGGGGGATGCCATAATCACCACCGGGGGCGACGATGCCCCCACCTTTTCCGATTTTTCCACCTGGGCCGCCACACTGGCGGCCACCAACGACGCAACACAGGAGAGACACGCCATGACCACCACCACCACCACCACCACCACCGACACCACCGAAACGCTGGACCAGATCAGACAGCTGACCGCCCGGCTGTCTGATCTGTCCGTCACCGTCTCCGTCATCCTGGACGGCGCCCCTGAGCTTGGGGCCATCTGGGAGCGCTGCGAGCCCATCGGCGCCATGACGCCGGGTAGCCGTGTCTCCGCCCTGGCCAATGGGCGGCTGGAGGTCAGCGGCCCCCGCCACTGGCTGCGCCCTGACGGCCGCCGCTGCGACCTGGCCGCCGTCCTGGCCCGCCTTGAGGGCGAGCCCATCCCCGTCACCGTCTGCGTCATCCTGTGGGACGGCGCCGGAGAGCAGCTTGGGAGCGGCGAGGCCACCGGCGCCATGACCTGGCGCCTGGGCGGCGTGGGGGGCGACGCCGTCGCCTTGATCGAGCTGGATCAGGTCGCCACGACGGCCGCCGGGGTCATGGATGGACTGGCCGGACGTGCCACCAGGGACGCCGAGCCCGTCGCCCGTGAGCTGCTGGCGCTCTGTCTGGCCCATCTGAGGGACGGCGGAGACGCCGACGACCTGGACGACGCCGAGACGGCCGTCTGGCTGGCGCTGGGAGATGATGCCATGCACGAGCTGAGGGCCGCCATGAGGGCATGAGCCACCGCCCCGCCCCCCCCCCTCTCCCCGGCGCCTCCAGGGCGCCGGGAAGAACCCCTCAAGACATTCTTTTTGTAGAGTATTATATAATTATAATAATTAATAAATATTTATATTAATATAATAATACAACAAAGACTATTAATAATAAAAACTAAAATAAACTAAAAAACTTAATAACCCCTGAAAGAAAAAGAAAGCGCCCCAAACCGGGGCGAAAACCACAACTCCCCGCCCGCTGCCGGAAACAGCGCCGGGGAAAAATCCGCCCCCATTGGGGGCAAGAGGAAAGCACCCCATGAGAGACATCACCTCCCACATCACCCCCGCCCCCCGTCTGTCCATCCCCGCCGCCTCCCTCATCGATGGCGTCCAGCTGCTCCAGCGTGCCGCCGATGGCGCCCGCCGCATCCATGGCGCCGCCCCCGTCACCGTCACCCTGTCGGGGCATGCTGGGCGGCTGTCCGTCCACATGGACTCCCTCGGCCGCCGCCTGGGCGGCTCCCTGGAGATCTCCCCGGCGCCTGACCTCCCCCGTGGGGCGCTGTCCCCCGTGACGGTCTCCCTGTCGGACCTCTGGGGTGCCGTGCGCCACCTCCCCCGGCGTGGTGCCGCCGGGCTCTCCGTCGTGGACCGCTGCGGCCTGGCGGTGACCGCTCCCGGCGAGTCCTGCCCCCAGGTGGTCCGGTCCTGTGACGCCGTGGCGGCCCTCACGCTCTCCGCCCCCGTCGGATGGTGCGACGTCCCCCGCTGCGTCCTGGAGGCCGTGGCTCCCGCCGCCGCCGGGGCCGGGTCTCCCCGGCCTGACCTGGGCGGCGTCTGGTGCGACATCCACGACGGTGGCCCGCTGTCCGTGGCGGCCACCGACGGGCACCGGCTCCACGTCGTGGAGGTCCCCGGCCTGGTCTCCAGCAGCAAGCTGGAGCCGGTCCAGGTCCCGGCCCACGTCGTGGCGGCCGTCCTGGCGGCCCCTCTGGGGGTCGATGGAGTCCACGTCTGCCGCTGCGACGACGACGGCGGGACCGTGACCGTGACCCTGAGGGGCGCCGTGACCGCCTCCATGCGGTGGGACCGGGCGGGGCGCTCCATGCCTGACTGGCGGGCCGTCGTCCCCGGCAAGGAGTGGCGGGACGTCCACCGGGTGGCATCCGGCATCGATGGCGCCGCCGTGGCTGATGCGATCCGGCGCCTCATCGGCCGCCGCTCCCGCCCCGCTGGTGGCCTGGATGGTGTCGCACTGGTGGACGGCCGGGGGCTGACCATCGCCGCCGGGAGCGGCGCCGCCGGTGTCGCCGCCGCCGCCCATCGTGACGGCCTGATCCTGTCGCTTGACCCCCATTATCTGGGCGGGGCCATGGCCCATCTGGAGGGCGTGGAGCTGGCGGGGACCCATGCCCCGGGCGCTGCACCCCGTGACGTCATGCCGGTGGTGGTCCGTGGCTCCATCTGCGGAGGGGACGGCCTCCGGATGGTGGCCGTCATCATGCCCCGGGCCACATCTGCGGCCCTGGTGGAGCTGGCCCGGGCTGGCGCCGTCCCGATGGATGAGGCCCCCGCTGAGACGGCGGCCCCGGCGCCCGCTCCCGCTCCTGAGTCCGCTCCAGCTGATGAGGCCGTCCCGGCCCCTGAGACTGAGGCGACGGCCCCCGCCCCCGTCGCTGAGACGGTGGCCCCGGCTGCTGAGACTGAGGGTGAGGCCGTGGCCACTGATGAGGCCGTCCCGGCGCCCTCTCCAGCTGCTGAGGCTGAGGCACCCGCTGAGGCCGCCAACGGCGACGACGAGCGCCCCCGCCATCACCCCGCCGGGCGCTGTCGTGGAGTTTCCAGGGCCGCCGCCCTGGAAATCAAGCGGGCCATCATGGCGGCCCGCTCCAGGTCTGCGGCGCTGGCGCTGCTGGATGGAGCGGCGGGCATCCTGTCCCCCGGCTCCATCGCCTTCCAGCGGGCGGGCATCCTGGCCCGCTGGCCTGAGGCGTGAGCCGTGATTTTTCCGGCGCCCCGGCACTGATCGCCGGGGCGCTCTTTTTTTTTGGGGAATTTTTCCGGATTTTTTCCGGGGGATTTTCCGGGATTTTTCCGGGGATTTTTTTTCGATGATTTTTTTTCGGATTTTTTTTCGGGTTTTTTTGGGGGCCCTGGCGCCCTGGTCATGGCCCTTGCCCTGGTCATGGCCCTGGCGGGGCGCTGGCGCCGTCTCTGGCGCTCTCTTGTCCCAGCTTGTCCCAGCTTGTCCCCTGGCGGCCCCAGATCATGGCGCCGGGGCCGGTCCCAGCGCCCCAGCAGCGCCCCGGCGGGGACCGGTTCCGGGGCACCGGCGGGGACTGGGAGGGGGCCCCGGGGCACCGGGGAGGGGGCGCCGGGAGGCGCGGTTTCCCCCGGGGCGGGGGCCGGGACCCCGGGAGGGTGGGTACCGGCGGGAAAAACCGTGGGTGGGCGGCGCCTTGCCTATAGAGAAACCGGCACCGGCGGTTTTTGCCCTTGACGGGGACGCGCCCCGTCACTAGGAACACTGATGGCTGACGTTTTTCCGGAACGTAGGTGCGCGGCGGATTCCTCCCCCTTTCCTCTCCGCGCCCGTTCAGCTTTCCCCGCCCCGGCCTAGGCCGGAGCGGGGTTTTTTATTTTGCGCCCGCCGCGCTGGCGCGGGCGGCGGGTTGCCTTCCGCTACTGCCTTCCGTTGCG
>JAKSOU010000019.1 GCA_024405435.1 Akkermansia sp.
TTTGGTAACGGTGCGGCATTGCCACCACCCGCACCCATCGGGTGCGCCACCTTTCCCCGCGCCGCAAGGCGCGCGAACGTGGAGCCATTCCGATGGCGACTCAAGGTTAGTCCCCAGGTGGAAACCTGGGGGGTGTCCCCCTCCGCACTTGCACTAACGGAAAGCGCCCGACGGCCCCGTTTAGGGCGCGCCGCTTGCGGCGCGGTAAGGGCGATTGGCCAGCCACGAATGTGGCTGCCCGCAGGGTGAGGGCGCATGAGGCGCGCCCGAAGCAATCCCGCCGCTCTGCGGCGGGGCGGATTCGGGGGCGGTTTGCATACCAACCACGCCCGTTCACGCCATGGGTGGCACATCTCCGAGCGTTTTTATGGGATGGCAATGCCTTTCAATCGTAAATCGTAAATTGTCAATCGTAAATTCCATTATGCCCATCTTTGGGCTGGACAACCTGCGCGCGTTGTGGTTCAATGCCTGCAACTTCTTTCCATTAACAGATAGCAACAATGAAGTCCTACACCATCTTCCAGAAGTCAGACGACGAGACCGTGAACGAGTTCCTCACGTGGATGCGCAACCAGGAGCGCGGCGTGTACCGCGCCGCCCTGCGCGAGCTGAGCGCCCTCAAGAAGCTGCGCCCGCAGTTCATGCAGCAGAAGCCCGTGGAGGAGCAGTTCGCGTGGCTGCGCAAGATGCTCTGCTGGATGCCCGCGGAAACCATCTCCGACCACCTGCTGCAGGTGTGGCTCATCCGCAAGCACGAGCACATGCTGGTGGCCTTCATTGAGAAGCTCGGAATCCAGCACAACGGCCACGGCGTGGTGGACGTGCTGCCGGAGAAGCTTGACCCGGAGCAGCTGAAGGTGGCGGTGGACGAGCTGTTCGCCAACAACCCCGCCGGCGCCGCCTCCGTCTACCTGCACATGTTCCAGAACCAGACCGAGGAGGGCTGGCCGGAGCTGCAGGAGATACTTGACAACGACCCCCGCGTGACGCTCAAGTAAGGCGCGCGGGTGTGCCACCCTGCCCCACCCCTTGACGGAGGACGAACAATTCATGCAGCTGGCGATGCGCGAGGCGGAAAAGGCCCGCGCCGCCAACGAGGTGCCCTGCGGCTGCGTGATTGTGAAGGACAACCGCGTGATTGCGCGCGGCTGGAACCAGGTGGAGGCCCTGAAGGACGCCACCGCGCACGCGGAGATGCTGGCGCTCACCGCCGCGCAGGCCGCCGTGGGCGATTGGCGGCTGGACGGCTGCACCGTGTACGTCACCAAGGAGCCCTGCCCCATGTGCGCGGGCGCGCTGGTACACTGCCGCCCGCAGCGCGTGGTGTTCGGCATACCGGACCCCAAGGGCGGCGCGTGCGGCGGCTGGATCAACTTGCTGGATTCCAACCCGCCGCTCAACCACAAGTGCGAGTGCGTGCCCGGCGTGCTGGCGGATGCCTGCCTGGAGCAGTTCCAGTCCTTCTTCCGAGCCGCACGAGCGGAGGCCAAACAGCGCAAGCTCGCGGAACGCGAAAACGCCACCGATTCCCATGACGACACCGCAGGTTGAGGTCTACATCCACGCCGAACGCGAGGGGATAACGGATGCGCTGGCGGAATCCCTTGCCGCCGCGCTCAACCGCATGCTGCCGGAGCTGCTGGCCCGGCCGCAGGGGCCGGACCACGTGCTATCCTCCCTGCCGGTAGTGGAGATTTCCATAGTGGACGATGAGACGATTGCCGCCGTGCACGCCGAATTCCTGAACGACCCCACACCCACGGACGCCATCACCTTCCCCTACGGCGAAATCCTGGTGAGCTGCGACACCGCCCGGCGCTACGCCGCGGAGCACGGGCTGGACGCGCGGGAGGAGCTTTTCCGCTACATGGTGCACGGCCTGGTGCACCTGCACGGCTACCGCGACTACGAGCCCCAGGAGCGCGAGGCCATGTTCGCCGTGCAGGAACCCCTGGTGGCCAAATACCGCCCGGCGTAGCACGCGGGGTTATTCCTCGGAATCGGGCAATTCCTCGTCGTCCTCCTCGCCGCCGTGGGCGAGGATGAACTGGAGATCGTTGAGATCCAGGCTGGAGGCGAAGCCCTCATCACCAAGGACGTTGGTGACGAGCTGGTTCTTCTGCTGCTGGAGCACGCGGATCTTCTCTTCCACGGAATCGCGGGTGAGGAGGCGGTAGGCGATCACCTTGTTCTTCTGTCCGATACGGTGGGTACGGTCGATGGCCTGGTTTTCCACGGCGGGGTTCCACCAGGGGTCGTAGAGCACCACGTACGAGGCTGAGGTGAGGTTGAGGCCCGCGCCGCCGGCCTTCAGGGAAAGCAGGAAGACGCTTGGTTCCTTGGTGGTCTGGAACTTCTCGATTTCCGCCTTGCGGTCCTTGGTCTGCCCGGTGAGGTAGTTGTACGGGCGGCTTTCCGCATCCAGGCGGGACTTGATGATTTCCAGCATGGAGACGAACTGGGAGAAGACGAGCACCTTGTGGCCTTCGTCGCGCAGCTGGTCCAGCAGGTAGAACAGGGCGTTGAGCTTGGCGCTCTCCTCCTTGACGTAGCGCTGGTCCACGAGGCCGGGGTGGCAGCAGATCTGGCGCAGGCGCATGAGGCCCTGCAGGATGGCGAAGGAGTTCTTCTTGACCGATTCGTCGGAATCCACGCCGAGGAGGGCCTTCTGGATGCGGCGCAGCTCCGCCTTGTAGAGCTGGCGCTGGATGCCGCCCATCTTGGCGTAGATTTCCTCTTCCGTTCGGGGCGGGAGGTCCTTGGCGACCTGCTGCTTGGTTCGGCGCAGGAGGAAGGGCTTCAAGCGCGCAGCGAGGCGGTTCTGGCTCTGGGAGTCCTTGCGCTTGTCGAAACGCTTCTTGAAGTAGGCGCGGCTGCCGAGCACGCCGGGCATGGCGAAGGCCATGAGCGACCACATGTCCAGCAGGCGGTTCTCAATGGGCGTGCCGGAAAGCACCAGGCGGTTGAACGCGGAAATCTCGCGCGCGGCCTTGGCGGCCTTGGAATCCGGGTTCTTGATCTGCTGGCCCTCGTCCAGGATGACGGCGAGCCACTTGACGGAGTTGATCTGCTCACCGCACACGCGCAGCTGGGCGTAGTTGATGACCACCATGTCGTAGTTGCCCACCACCTCGTCCATGCGGGCCTGCTCCTTGTTGCGGATGACGAGCACGCGCACGCCGGGCGCGAACTTGGCGGTCTCTCCGGCCCACACGTCCAGCACGGACTTGGGGCAGACGATGAGCACGGGGGGCACCACCACCTTCTTGCGGCCCTTCTTGTTGTTGCGCTCGTACTCCTCGCGCAGCCAGAGGACGTAGGTGATGGACTGGATGGTCTTGCCCAGGCCCATATCGTCCGCCAGGATACCGCCGAAGCCGTTGACTGCGAGGTAGGCGAGGAAGTGGAAGCCCTCCTCCTGGTAGGGGCGCAGCGTGGCGTTCAGGGAATCCGGCACCGCGGGCTTCACGTCTATCTTGATTTCCGAGGTGCGGTCTTTGATGCGCTGCCACGCCTTGGGGTCGAACACCTCCGCCGCGCGGGGGTCCGCCAGCTGCAGCGCGTGCATGCGGTGCGTCTCGCCGGAGAGGTCGAACGGATCCAGCCCCAGCTTGGTGACGGCATCGCGCTGCGCGTCATCCAGCTTGATTTCCAGGCGCATCCAGCGGCCGTCGTCCATGCGCACGTAGCCGCCGCGTGCGGAGACGAGCTGGCGTATCTGCTCCTTGGTGAGGGTGACGCCCTCCACATCGATGACCACGCGGAGGTCGAACCAGTCGATTTCCTGGTTGACGACCTCGAAGCGGATGGCGGCGGCCACGGGGTCTGCCAGCAGGGATTTGAGGCTGCCGTCGAGCTCCTGCTTGATGGTGGCGGGGATGGCTTTGGCCCACTCCGCGAACTTCTCCGGGAACTGCTTGGTGATGCGGCTCTTGAAGCAGTCCGTCTGCGTGTCGAAGGTGAAGCTCATCTCTTCCAGCAGGTCCGGGATGGGGTACAGGTAGTCGCGGATGAAGCGGATGAGCGTGCCGTCCTTCACGGGCTGCTGCTCCAGCAGCTCCCAGTCGTCCTTGCCCAGGCGCTCGTGGCGGCGGCCGGGGTCGTCCTGCGCCAGCACATCCAGCAGCACGTGCTCGGTATCCGCGCTGGTGAGGCCGCGCACCACGCGCATCTTGAAGGTGGGTTTCATCTCGATATCCACCACGCGCTCCTCCATGCTGGGCGGCAGGGTGGCGCCTATCTTGCGCAGGAACTCCACACCGTCCATGCTGTCGATAACGGCTTTCGGGATGGAGTATCGCGGCTCCACCTCCGTGCTCTCCAGCCAGCGGGGCGGGCCGGGGAAGACGGTTTCATCGGACTGGTAGAGCTCCACCTGGCCGGGGAGCTGGCGCACGGAGTGCGTGACCGCCTGGTTCGCCGCCGTCATCAGCTGCAGCCCGTAGCAGTCCGGCATGATGGGGTCGTCTATGCACACCCACTTGAGCGGTTCTTTCACCACCTTGAAGTAGCATTCATCGAGGTTCACCAGGTAGCCCTTGAGCGCGGCCTGGTGGAACAGGCGGTTCATCACGCGGCAGGCCTCCTCCTTGTCCAGGTCCAGGATGACCGCCTCCTCGCGCTCCGCGTAGTCGCGCAGCACGTTGAGCAGGATATCCGTCTGCGGGTCGCACTTGATGGCGCCGTGCAGGAACTCGCTGATGAGGGAATCCAGCTGGGAGTGCTCGCGGACGGGCATCCACTCCTCGTTGTCCTTGAAGCGGTACTCGAAATGGGCCTCGTTGATGGTGGAGACGAGGCGCATGAAGAGGTTGTAGCGCGGGGGCTGGGGCGGGCGCTCGTTGACGCTGCGGATACGTTCCGCCCAGGAGCCGACCTCCTTTTCGCGCTCCCAGGCGCTGATTCGCTTCTGGACGGCGCCGAGGTCGGTGACGGCGTTCATGAATTCGGGGTAGGCGATACGCTTCTTGTTGAAGGCGTAGGCGATGTAGTTCCAGAATTCCAGGATGTTGTGGGGGGCTTCCGGCCAGAGCTCCAGGGGCTCGTAGCTGGTGATTTCCCAGCGCGGGTTGAGGCGCACGATGTCGTGGTCGTGGATTTCCTGCTCAATGGCGAAACGGCGGTAGCGCTTCTCCAGCTTGGTCACGAAATCCTCCTCCTTCTCGTCCAGGTCGCGGCCCAGCTTCTCCTCCAGCACATCGGAGAGCGGGACCTCGTTGAGCTCGTTGGGGCTTTCCGGCATGTTGGCGCCGCGGTAGAGGCGCTCCACCATGGTGGCAATCAGGCATGCGCCGGCCACCCGCTCGTCCTCCGCCCGGCAGCTGCCGAACCAACGGTTGCCGCGCAGGCGCAGGCTGGTGGTGAAGATGCCCACCTTCGTTTCAACGCGCCCCTGGATGAAGAGGTGGTTGCCGAATATCTGGGTCACAGCCCCGTCCTTCTGGAGCTTTTCACCTTCTTCGCGCACGTCCTCCGTGTATGAATTCAAGAAGTTCAGCGTGGCGCGGTCTGGATTGAGTGCTGGATTTAACATTGTCGTTCGTTTTGGCGCGCATACACGCGGCACGCATATACGCTACTCAACAATATAGCACACTTGATTAACTTTTGCAAGATGTCGCGGAAAGTTTTTTGGAATTTTCTGCAAAAGGCCGCGCACCGCCCGCAACGATTCCGTGCCGCGGGATGCGCGTGCAAGCCCGCCAATCGCCCTGCACCGCCGGCGGATTTGTCAGCATACCCCCTAACAATTATATTGTTAGATTGCGTGCGGGGGTGGGAGTGTGGCAAGTTGGGCGTGCCGCAAGCAGATACCCGTTCTGCGGAGGCGAAACAAATAAACACAAGATAGACATGACCCAGCGCAACATTACGCGATACACGTACGAGACCACATCGTTCCAGGGATGGAGGTTGAGCATCTGCCGCAAGTGGAACCAGTTCACCAAGTACTTCTCCGACCGCCAGTACGGCACGGAGGAGGCCGCCCTACAGGCCGCCCTGGAGATGCGGGAGCAGATCTACGCGGCGCTCCGCCAAACCCCGGACAACCCGCGCGCCGTGTTCGAGCGTTTCAAGAACCAGGCAACGGAGCAGCCGGGGGAAAGCACCGTGAACGCCTGAACCCCTCACCATGCAAAGCCGCTGCGCACCGCAGCGGCTTTTTTTCAAAAAAAGCGGCGCCTGCCGTGCATTTTCACCGTGAATTCGCTTGAACTGGGCGGGAACGAATGCTATGATGGTGCGCGTCAACCTATTTACTCACCATTATGCAAACATCGTTGAAATTACACGGACTGGTAGCCGCCTCCCACACTCCCATGAGCGCAGACGGCCGTTGCAACCCGAACGCCGTTGAGGGCCAGGTGGCTTTCCTGGCCTCCCAGGGCATCAAGCTGGCCTTCATCACCGGCTCCACCGGCGAATCCGCCCACATGCAGCTCTCCGAGCGCAAGGAGAACATGGCCGCCTGGGGCGAGGCCGCCAAGAAGCACGGCATGCAGTTTGTGGTGCACACCGGCGGCAACAGCATCTACGACGGACGCGAGCTGGCGGAGTACGCCGTGAAGTGCGGCGCCGCGGCCACGGCCAGCAACTCCCCCTGCTACTTCAAGCCGGGCAGCGTGGAATCCCTGGTGGACTGCCTGGCCTTCGAGGCCTCCGGCGCGCCGGAGCTGCCGTACTACTTCTACGACATCCCCGCCCTCACCCACGTGGGCTTCAACCCCGTGAAGATGATCCACGCCTGCGCCGCCAAGATCCCCAACTTCTGCGGCGTGAAGTTCACCAACCCGGACATGGCGCTCTACATGGACGCGCTGAACTGCGACGGCGGCAAGTGGGACGTGCCGTGGGGCGTGGACGAGTGGTTCCTGGCGGCCCTGGCCACCGGCGCCAAGGGCGGCGTGGGCTCCTCCTACAACTACGCTCCCAAGCTGTACCAGGACATCATCAAGGCCTTCAACGAGGGCGACATGAAGGAGGCGCAGCGCCTGCAGCAGCTCTCCGTCACCATGATCAACATCATCGCCTCCAAGGGCTACATGGGCTGCTGCAAGGCCATCATGGGCTGGTGGGGCGTGGACATGGGCCCGGCGCGCCTTCCCATGGGCAACCCGGATTCCGCCACCCTCAAGCAGCTCAAGGACGAGCTCACCGCCATCGGCTTCTTCGACTGGGCCATCAACAAGTAAACACCCGTTCCATCCATCATGGACACGAAAGCACTCGGCGAGTTGTACAGGGACAAGCTGCTGAACGAGCTTGTGCCGTTCTGGTTCCCGCGCGCGTACGATGAGACGCACCCCGGGCTCTACCACTGCTTCGAGGCGGACGGCAGCATGGCCGACACGGACAAGAACGTGTGGGCGCAGGGCCGCATGGCCTGGATGCTGCTCACCCTCTACAACAGCGTGGAGAAGCGCCCGGAGTGGCTCAAGTACGCGGAAAGCGCCCTCAAATTCGTGGAGGAGTACTGCGTGGACCCCAAGGACGGTCACATGTACTTCCTGATGACGGAAGCGGGCGTGCCGCTGCGCAAGCGCCGCTACGCCTACAGCGAGTGCTTCACCGCCATCGCCTGGGCCGCGCACTACGGCGCCACCGGGCAGGAGAGCGACCGCGAGCGCGCACGCCACTGGTTCGACATCTTTGCAGACGTGTTCTTCACGCCCGGCAAGATGGCCCCCAAAACCACCGGCAAGCGCCCCACGGAAAACCTGGGCGCGCGCATGATCATGCTGGTAACCTGTCAGGAGCTGCGCCGCTACCTGGGCGATGAAGACGGCTTCTACACCGGCTGGATAGACCGCTGCATCCGCGACCTGAAGACGCTCTTCCTGCACGAGGACATCCAGGCCGTGCTGGAGAACGTGGCGCCGGACGGCTCCATCATCGACCACTTCGACGAGCGCACGCTCAACCCCGGCCACGCCATCGAGGGCGGCTGGTTCATCCTGAACGAGGCCCGCCACCGCGGCGGCGACAAGGAGCTCATCGAAATCGGCTGCAAGATGATCGACTGGTCGCTCGCCCGCGGGTGGGACAAGGAGTACGGCGGCCTGCTGTACTACGTGGACGTGTACGGCGGCTCCGTGCAGGAGTACTGGCACAACATGAAGTTCTGGTGGCCGCACGACGAGGCGCTCATCGGCACCTGCCTGGCCTACGTGATGACCGGGGACGAGAAGTACGCGGAGTGGCACCAGCGCATCCACGACTGGTCCTTCGAGCACCTGCAGGACAAGGTGAACGGCGAGTGGTACGGCTACTGCAACCGCGACGGCTCCCCCGCCAACACCCTCAAGGGCTCCGTGTGGAAATCCTTCTTCCACCACCCGCGCGCCCTGTGGACCTGCGCCATGTTCCTGGGCGCCGTCCCGGAACCCGGCACCAAGTAAACTCCACACTCCATCACCATGATTATCGGCATCCTCAACTCCGGCGGCGACTGCCCCGGCATCAACGCCGTCATTGAAGGCTACGTGGCCGCCGCCTACAGCCGCGGCTGGCGCGTCATCGGCTTCCACGACGGATTCGAGGGCCTGCTGCCCGTGGTGGGCGGGCGCCGCTATGAGGTCCTGAACCTCTACAAGACGCACAAGATCCGCTCACAGGGCGGCACCATCCTGGGTACCACCAACACCGGCAACTTCAACGTGCAGGTCAACAAGGTGGGCCGCCAGTCCCTGGACCCGCAAATCATGGCCAAGGCCAAGAAGACCATCACCGCCCTCGGACTGGAGGCGCTCGCCGTCATCGGCGGCGGCGGCTCCGCCAAAACCGCCAAGCTCCTGGCGGAGGAGGGCCTGCCCGTCATCTCCATCCCCAAGACCATCAACAACGACCTCTGCGGCGCCTCCGACTACACCTTCGGGTTCCAGAGCGCGGTGGAGGTGGTGGCCTCGTCCATCGACCGCATCCGCACCACGGCGAACGCGCACCAGCGCGTGATGGTGATTGAGGTGATGGGCGACCGCTCCGGGTGGATTGCGCTGCACAGCGGCATTGCCGCCTCTGCGGACGTGGTGCTCATCCCGGAAATCGAGTTCGACATCAAGCACGTGGTGGACGGCATCAAGCAGCGCAAGGCGCGCGGGCAGCGTGAAATCATCGTGGTGGTGGCGGAAGGCTGCCCGCTCAACGGCGAGCTGGTGACCGTGTTCAACAAGGACAACGGCGACGAGCGCCTGGGCGGCATAGGCAACCGCCTGTGCCACATTCTGGAGGAGGAAACCGGGATAGAGACGCGCTACTGCGTGCTGGGGCACACCCAGCGCGGCGGCTCGCCGTGCGCGTTCGACCGCGTGCTGGGCCTGCGCTTCGGCGTGGAGGCCGTGAAGCTCATCGAGCGCAAGGAATTCGGCGTGTCCGTGGTGCTCAAGGGCCCGAAAGTGGGCGCCGTGAGCATTGACGAGGCGGTGAAATCCCGCCCGGTGGACCCCATGTGCCACGTGGTGCAGACCGCGCGCGACCTCGGCATCATCTTCGGCGACCGCGAACCGCAGGACGTGCGGCGCATTCAATCGGAGCAACCCTTAACCAACCCATAATCATGAAGAACATCACCACCTGCCTGGCAGCGGCGGGCGCGGCGCTTTGCGCGCTGCTCTGCTCCTGCTCCGACATCTCGGAAAACGCGAACCCGGCCCAGCCCAGCTACGTGGCGCTGGAGACGAACTCCGGGCGCATCCTCTTCTCGTCCAACACCAACGCCAAGCGCCCCATCGGCATGCTGGCCAACATGGCGAACGCCGCCGTGGCCATGGACTGGATAGAAACCCAGCACATTGACCGCAACCGGCAAATCACCGTGCCCAAGGAGGCTGTGCGCTGGCAGCACACCAACCTGCTGGGCCTGCAGGTGGGCGACACCATCTCCATCCGCGATGCGCTGTACGCCACGGTGCTGACGGACGACAGCGCGGCTGCGGCCACGCTGGCGCACGCCTGCGGCGAGGCGCTGAGCCCGAACGCGCCGGAGAGCGCGTTCATCAGCCAGATGAACAAGCTGGCCCGCTCCCTGGGCATGTACACCACCTACTTCAAGGGCACCAACGGCGCGGTGGTATCCCAATCCTCCGCGCGCGACATGGCGCTGCTGGCGGTCTACGTGGCCAACAACCCCAGCCTGCTGGCCGTATGCTCCATGCCCAGCGTGACCGTGACCGTGAACGGCACGCGCAAGGTCACGCTGCACAACGGCAACAAGCTGATCTCCTCCTCCGTGGACGGCATCAAGGTTGCGCGCTCCAAGAGCGCGGGCGCATGCGTGATGGCCACCAGCCGCCGCAGCTCCGTGCGCCGCACCAATCCCACCACCGGCGGGCAGAGCGTGTACGCGCAGCGCCTGGTTGCCGTGGTCCTGGGCGCCCCCTCCTCGCAGGAGCGCTACAACATGGCCGCCCGCTTCCTGCGCGACGGCTGGTCCGAATGGGAAAAGTGGCTGCCCACCAACGATATCCAGGACCGCAGCAAGTTCCTTCTCCTTCCCAAGCATTAAGCGTGTATGAACGTAGGGATACTCAATTCCGGGGGCGACTGCCCCGGGCTGAACGCAGTGATTGAGGGAGCCGTGGCGGCCGCCACCGCGCGCGGCTGGACCGTGTACGGGTTCTACGACGGGTTCGAGGGCCTGCTCTCCACACCGGAGGACGAGCGCTGGCGCATCCTCACCCCGGAGAACTGCCACAACATCCGCGCCATGGGCGGCACCATCCTCGGCACCGTCAACCAGGGCCACTTCACCGTCAAGAGCGGCGTGGACGGCCGCATGGAAATCCCCAAGGAAATCCTGGACCAGAGCAAGGCCACCGTGGAGCGGCTGGGGCTCTCCGCGCTCATTGTGGTGGGGGGCGACGGCTCGCAGACCATCGGGCTGGAGCTTCGCCACATCGGCCTGCCCATCGTGGGCGTGCCCAAGACCATCGACAACGACCTGGGGGCCACGGACTACACGTTCGGGTTCTGGACGGCCGTGAGCGTGGTGAGCCAAAACCTGGACCGCCTGCGCACCACGGCAGACTCCCACCAGCGCATCATGGTGGTGGAGGTGATGGGACGCCATGCGGGGTGGATAGCACTGTACGGCGGCATAGCCGGCGGCGCGGACGTGATACTGATACCGGAGATCGAGTTCACGCTTGAGGACGTGGTGAAGAAGATCGAGCTGCTGAAGGCGCTCGGGCAGCGTGAAATCATCGTGGTGGTGAGCGAGGGCGCGCGCATCGGCGGCCAGCTCATCACGCTCAACGAGGAAACCAAGGGCGAGGTGCGCCTGGGAGGCATCGGCGCGTTCCTCTCCACCAAGCTGCAAACCCTCACGGATATCGAAACCCGCTACTGCGTGCTGGGCCACACCCAGCGCGGCGGCTCACCCATACCGTTCGACCGCATCCTGGGCGTTCGCTGCGGCACCAAGGCCATCGAGCTCATCGAGAAGGGCGAGTTCGGCCAGACGGTGGCGCTGCGCCGCACGGATATCGTCTCCATGCCCATCGAGGAGGCGGTGCAGAAGCTGCACCTGGTGGCGGAGGACAGCCAGCTGGTGGATGCAGCCAAGGAGATAGGCGTGTCCTTCGGCGACGTGCATTCCGCGTATGGAGGCCCGTTCTAAAGGGAATCTTCAAAAGGCGGCACTTTGGTGCCGCCTTTTTCTTTTGCTGGTGCTGGCGCTGCTTCTGGGCGCCTGCTCCCTCCCGATTCCCCTGGGCAGCACATCTTTCTAACCCGCACCGGCAGCGCTATTGGCGGGGGGAGTGCGCATGGGTGTACCCATGACGGGCGGCCGGTGCGGCATCGGGCGGCACGGTTGCGCGCGGTGCCGCCGCCGCGTATGCTGCAGGCGTTCGGTGCTTGAACGCGCCGGGCGCTTACTGTCATGAGTACGGAAAACAAGAAGCAAACATGGTTGGCCGGATTGCTCCAGGGCTGGGGCATGAAGGAGGTCTGGGCCAAGGTGCTGGCCGGTGCCCTGCTGGGTATTCTGGGTGCGCTGGGCGTGCTGGGCGGCACGTCGTGCAGCGCGGATACGGCCGCCAAGGCTGCCCGCTTCCACGAGCTGTACCACACGCTCAGCGGCCAACCGTGCATCCTGGTCAACACGCAGAAGTAGAATTCGCTGCAGGATGGCGCGCACTCCCGGCTCAGGTTGGGAGTGCGCGTTTTTGTTTACTCGGACAAAAGTAATTAGGATTAGGATTAGGACTATTCAGGAAACAGTGCGCATGGCACGGAGAAATTTCCTAATCTTAATCCTAATCCTAATTGCCCGCACCGCAACGCGGGGCGGGCGCGCGCTTTACTCCGCACGCCCCGTAATTGCTTTTGTGAAGGCCTCCATGGCGGCGGTGAGCGCGGTGGAGTGGTAGTACTCCTTTGCCTTGAGGGCGGAATTCACCTTGATGACCGCAAAGAGGGCGTCATCGTACTGGGCTGGGGTGACATCGGTGCGCTGCTCCAGGATTTTCTGCACCTCGTCCTGCTTGGCGAGGATGAGCTGGACGGCGCGCTCCACGTTGGCTGCGAGGTCGGTGACGGCGGGTGCGGCGGCATCCGCGGAGGCCTTGTCCTTCACGCCCTGCAGGAGGGTATTGAGCTGGGAGAGGCAGGAGATAACCTCGTCCTGCACGGCGTAGTAGTCCTGCGGGGTGGAGGGGTTGTCGGGCAGCTCTGCAAGCGCGGGGCAGCAGAGGGCGGCAATCAGGCAGGTGATGATGGTGTTTTTCATAAGGGGGAATCAGAGTTCAATCCAGGGGAGGCGGTCGGCGCGGGGGGCGCATTGGAGCGCGGCGGGCAGGCCGATATCATCGAGCGTGGCCTGCATGGCGGCGTGAGCGATTTCCGGGGTGTTGCACTCCGGGCTGATGTGGGCGAGCACCAGGTGGCGCAGGCCGGGGTGCGCCACCGTGCGCACGAAGTCGCACGCCTGCACGTTGGAGAGGTGCCCGCTGGGGCACGTGATGCGCTCGATGAGCCGCTTGGGGCGGCCGGAGTTCTGCAGCATCTCCTCGTCGTAGTTGGATTCCAGATACAGGGCGTCTACCCCCGCCAGCATCTCGTCCATGCCGCGCATGATGCGCCCGGTGTCCGTGACGTAGCCGAGCTTGGCGCCGCCGCACTCGAAGAGGTAGCCCAGAGGGTCTGCGGCATCGTGGCTCACGCTGAAGGGTGTGACGCGCAGGTCCTCCAGCTCCACGGTGGCGCCGGGTTCCAGGAAGGTGCAGGCGGCATCCGGCGCCATCTGGCGGATATCCAGGGAGAGGTAGCGGCTGCAGTACACGCGCGGCGCGTACTTCTTGCAGAACTGGCCCAGGCCGCAAACGTGGTCCACGTGCTCATGGGTGATGAACACGCCGGCGATTTGCGGTGCGGGGATGCCGCAATCCTGAAGGGCGTTGCGGAGGCGCAGGCAGCTGATGCCGGCATCCACCAGCACGCTCACGCGCCCGGTGGACACCACGGTGGCGTTGCCTTGGCTGCTGCTGGCCAGTACGGAGAAGCGGAGCATGGCGCGCAATCAGATTTCATCGTCCGCCGCGGGCTGCGGGGCGGGGGCGTTGGCGGGCACCAGGTCGTCCGTGGCGGGGGGCGCCACGTCCGCGGGCGTGAGCTTGTCCACGGGCTTGCCGTTGAGCTTGCCGGTCTGGGCGCGCAGGAAGGCGGTGATTTCTCGCACGGCGGATTCGGTGGGTGTGATACCGTTCTCGGTGATGCACATGATGCGCACGGCATCCTCCAGGGTGTCAACAGTACCGGTGTGGAAGTAGGGCCAGGTGAGGGCCACGTTGCGCAGGTTGGGCACGCGGAAGAGATCCTTGTGGGCGGGGTCCTTGGTGAAGTCCATGCGGCCGAAGGCGCCCTCCTGGTATTCCGCGTTCTTGGCGGCGGCGGGGTCCACGCCGTCGGGGTGGCATGCGGCGCAGGAGGCGTCCTCCGCGCGGTTGGCGTGGGTTCCGGGAATGCCCTTGGTGGCGAGCTCGCGGAGGTCGGCGTGGGTGTGGATGCTCTCAAAGCTGATACCGCCGAGGGTGGGGCCGGCGTGGCAGGTGGCGCAGCCGTAGAGCACGTACTTCTTGAGCCCCTGCTTCTGCTCGGAGGTGAGCGCCTCGGTGTCGCCCTTCAGGTAGCGGTCAAAATCGGAATCCAGTGTGACGAGCGTCTGCTCGTAGGCGGCGATGGCATCCGTGATGGTCTCTCCGGTGATGCCCTCGTCACCGTACGCCAGCGCGAAGAGCGCTGCCAGGCGCGGGTCCTTGCCCAGCTTGTCGGCAATGGCCTGCCAGTCCTCCGGGTACTGGTAGCCCATCTCCACGGGATTGAGCGGGGGACCGCCGGCCTGCTCCTTCAGGTTGGCGGCGCGGCCGTCCCAGAACTGGCGGATGTTGCCGGCGGCGTTGAAGACGGTGGGTGCGTTCACGCCGCCCTGCTGCGGCTTGCCGTCCGTGCCGGGCACGCCGTCGGACTTGGGCTTGTTGTCGGTTCCGCCCTTGGTGAGGTCGTGGCAGGAGGCGCAGGAGACCTCGTTGTTGGTGGAGAGGCGGGGGTCGTTGAAGAGCAGCTGGCCGAGCAGCACGCGCGCCTTGTCCTCGCGCGTGGCGGGGGCGGGCACGGGGGAGACGGGCATGAACATGCGTGCCTGGGCGCCCTCCGGCTTGTAGTGGTGGCGCAGCGCCGCCACATCCGCGGGCGTGAGCGCGGAGCCCAGGTGCACCGCGGAATAGGAGGCCGGGGGCATGCGGCGCGTGGAGAGCACGCGGTCCATCTTCAGGTAGTCCACCACGCCGGAGTGAAGGGAGCGGTCCGGCTCCAGCGTGAAGGTGGCCTTGGCGGCGTCCACGTGCCGCCGCATCAGGCCCAGGGAAAGCGCGTTGAGGAAGGAGTTTGGCTTGGCATCGGCGGCGTGGCAGGCGGCGCACTTGTACTTCAGCACAACATTGGCCTGGTTGGCGGCCTCCACGGGGTCTGCGGGGATGGGCGGCTGCTGGGATTCCATCATGGCGCGGTGGATGCCCATGGAGATGCAGGTGAGCGCGGCACCCGCCGCGGCGGTGCACAGCAGCGCGACAAACAGTTTTGCGAAATGGGATTTCATCTTGTTTCGTGAGTTGTTCCTTGAAAAAGTCGGTTATCTTGCCGTTGGGAATCATTCTAACATTTTTCCCCTTCCCTGGCAAGCAGTCAATCAGCGCTTTGAAGGGCGCGCAACGCGGTTTTGGATTGCCTTGGGGCGGGATGGGGTATAGAATCACCGCGTGAAGATGAGTTCCATGAACATGTTGGCCCTGAAGCTGGCGCTGTTCAGCACGGCGCTGGGCTACCTTGCCGTTGACCTGTGGGTGGTGGAGGGCCCGGTGTACCGCCTGCTGCACCCGCTGTCCACCGCGGCGGCGGAGAAGCCCGTGGCCACGGTGAACGGGGAATCCATCACGCGCGCGCAGCTGCAGCGCCACACCGCAGAGCAGAACCTGCTGGCCGGCAGGGAGCTTGCCGACACCTCCCGCAGCGCGAGCATGGTGCTCGGCCTGGTCAACAACAGCATGATCCGCATCCGCGCGCGCTACAACGACCGCAACCTGCCCCCGCAGAAACAGCAGGCGCAGGCAGAGATGGCGAGTCTGCAAAACCGCTGCGCGGACGAGCACGCGTTTGCCGCGGCGCTGCACTCCCAGGGCTACACGCAGGAGCATTTTGCCGCCAAGCTGGAGGCTCGCCTGCTGGAGCTGGCATGCCTGGAGCGCGCGGTGGACAAGCACACCGAGGTGAACAACGAGGCCCTTCAGCTCCACTACGAGCAGCTGAAGGACGAGCTGGAAATCCCCGCCTCCCGCAGCGTGAAGCACATCTTCCTGGCCACGCTGGAGAAGGACGCCGAGGCGGTGAAGGCCGCGGCGCAGGCCCTGCTGGAGCGGATCCAGGCCGGGGAATCCTTTGCAGAGCTGGCCAAGGAGAGCAGCGAGGACGAGCGCAGCGCGCCCAAGGGCGGCGATCTGGGCACGCTGTACGACGACGGAACGCTGCCGCTGGAGGAGCTGAACCTTTTCGGGGAGACTGCGCTGGCGGCGGGCGTGCCCACGCTGGTGCAGAGCCGCTGGGGTTGGCACATCGTGCTGGCGGGGCCCGTGACCCCGGCGTACACGCCATCCTTGGAGGAGTGCCGGGAATCCCTGCGCAGCGCCATCGAGAGCGCTCAGCGGGAGCTTGCCACGGACGCCTATTTCAACGCGGGGCTCAAGGAGGGCCGCGCCAAGGACCACATCAAAATCTTCTATGGCAACAAGTGAGCGCATCACCGCGCGGCACTGCGCGCACGGCCTGCTCGGCAGCATCCGCGTGCCGGGGGACAAGAGCATCTCCCACCGTGTGGCCATCCTGGGTGCGCTGGCGCACGGCAGCATGCGGGTGGAAAACTACCTGTGCAGCGAGGACTGCCTGAACACCCTGCGCGCCATGCAGCAGCTCGGCGCCACGGTGACACCCGGCGCCGCGCCGCAGGATTTCACGCTCACCGGCTGCGGCATGCGGCCCGCCGCCCCGCAGCGTGACATCGACTGCGGGAACTCCGGCACCGGCATGCGCCTGATGGCGGGGGTGCTAGCCGCCCTGCCCTTCCAAAGCCGCATGTTCGGCGACCGATCGCTGAGCAGCCGCCCCATGAAGCGCATCATCGACCCGCTCACGCAAATGGGCGCGCGCGTGGAGGCGTGCGGCGAGAAGCCCGGCTGCGCGCCGCTGCGCATCACGGGCGGCACCCTGCACGCCATCGACTACACGCTGCCGATGGCCAGCGCGCAGGTGAAGAGCGCGGTGCTTCTGGCAGGCATGCTCACGCACGGCACCACGCGCGTGCACCAGCCCGCCGTCACGCGCGACCACACGGAGCGCCTGTTCACGCACTTCGGCATCCCCTGCAGCGTCTCGGCGGACGGGCTGGACATTGCGGTGACGGGCCCCGTGGACATCACGGCCAGGGACATCACCATCCCCGGGGACATCTCCAGCGCGGCGTTCTGGCTGGTGGCGGCAAGCATTGTGCCGGGCAGCGAACTCACGCTGCGCAACGTGGGGCTCAACCCCACCCGCAACGGCATCATCCCCGTGCTGCAGCGCATGGGCGCGGATATCACGGTTTCCCACCGTGTGGACGCGGGCGAACCCTACGGCGACATCACCGTGCGCCACGCCCCGCACCTGCACGGCACGGATATCGGCGGCGCGGAGATTCCCAACATCATCGATGAAATCCCCATCATCTCCGTGGCCGCAGCCTTCGCGGAAGGCACCACCACCATCCGCGACGCCGCGGAGCTGCGCGTGAAGGAGAGCGACCGCATTGCCACCACCGCCGGCAACCTGCGCGCCATGGGCGCCAACGTGGAGGAGCGGGCCGACGGCATGGCCGTCACCGGCGGCGCACCGCTGCACGGCGCCACGCTGCAGAGTTTCGACGACCACCGCATCGCAATGTCGTTCCTGGTGGCGGGGCTGGCGGCACAGGGCGAAACCACGCTGGAGGGGTGCGGGAACATCGGGACCTCGTACCCGGGGTTCGAGGAAACGCTTTGCGGACTGGAGCAGGCGTGAGGGCTAGGCCTTATCCTTCTCCTCCGCCTGTTTCACCCGGGGTTCGGCCTGGATATCCAGCAGGGTTTCCCCGAAGATGCGCTGGAATATGGGGCCGTTGAGGAATTCCTCCAGCTCCTTGCTGCCGTAGGCGTTCTGCTCCTTGAAGGTTTGAAGCAGGGGGATGATTTTCTGCGCGTTCAGGCGGGCGGTGTCCGCGGCGTCGCCCCAGCAGTCCGGCCAGGGTTTCTCCGCATCCGCAAAGGTGTCCACCAGCTCCCTGCCCTGCCTCTGCAGCGCGGGCAGCGCCAGCGCGGCGGTGCCCTGGTTGTAGATGCTGGCCACGGAGTAGAGGTAGCGGGTGAGCTCCCGCTCGCAGGTGTTGCCGCAGAAGCGCTCCGGCAGGCCGCTGGGCACGGCGGACACCACATCCACGCGCCGCATGCCGCCCGCCAGGATGCGCGCCTGCTCCGGCTCCACCAGGTCCATGGCGTCATCGTAGAAATCCACCATCACCTGCTGCACGGCGATGCTGTGGGCGGGTTCCCCCCACAGGCAGGGCGTGACGGTGAGCTCGCACATGAGCGTGAACATGCGCTGGAACTGCTGCCTGCCGTTGGGCAGGCGCAGCGTGGCGAATCCGCTCGGGTAGACGAGGAAGTGCGCCTGCACCTGGCCGAGCACGCCGTCCAGCTGCATCTGCGGCAGGTTGCCCTCCACCACGGCGGTGCCGTTGCGCGCCTTGAAGCGCAGCACCCACACGGGCTCCCCCTGCAGCAGGGAGAAGGCGTCCTGCGCGTTTTGGTGGAGGAAGACGGTGTGCGAGGGGCTGCGCTTGAAGCTCCAGCGGTACTCCTCCTCCATGTCCGCGCGGCTCTCCATGTTCTGCTCGCGCAGCACGATACCCAGCGGCATATCCGTCTCGTACCGCACCACATCGCCCACCAGGGCGGGGCGGTACGCCAGCGCCGCCATGCCCGCCACGCCGAGCGCCAGGATGACCAGGGTGCGTATCTTCCACCTCTTCATGGTGGCGCATTATAACCGCATCCCCAGCCCCGCTCAAGTAAAATCCCCATCCGCGGGTGGACACGCGGGGCCGCGCGCCGCGGCGGTGCGGCTTGACTTGGGTGGCGGGGATTGGTAGAATGCGCGCATGAGAACGACACACACGCTGAGCCTTCTGCTTGCAATGCTGGGCGCCTTGCAGGCCGGGGCGGAAACCATCGTCTGGGACAACGCCGCGGGGAACGGCGTCTGGGATGTCGGCAAAACCGCCAACTGGAATACCGGGGGGAGTACCCCGGAAGCAACGGTTTTCCGGCAAGACGACCGTGTGGAGTTCCGCGGCGACGGAGCGGGGAAGGTTGTCCTGACACCCGCGGGGGAAGCCGCAGACATCAAGGTATCGAGCGTATTGGTGTATGGGATCGAGGACTACACGTTCTCGGCCGCGGAGGGCTTCGGCAGCCTGACTGTCAAAGGTGCCCTGAACAAGGGCGGCAGCGGCACGCTCACCATCCAAACGCCGGCCATCTATGTGGACGGCGGGGTGAAGCTGGGCGGCGGCACGCTGGAGGTGGCGGCTTCCGTGGCCGGATTCAGCGGGCAGAATATCCAATTCACAGACAACGCCACCCTGCTGGTACACGGGCGGGAGCTGCAGAACGTCTCCATCAGCCAAAGCGCGGAGGCGGAGATAGACTCCGCCACCATCGGCTCGCTCAGCGGCACCGGCACGCTGGTGAAGGTGTCGGACGGCGTGCTCATGCTGGCGGAGAGCAACAGCGTGGACCACATCACGCTGAAGCAGGGAACCCTTGTGGCAATGAACGGAGAGATTTTCGCCGACAGCGGCAACGCGCTGAAACTGGAGGGCGGCACGCTGGATTTGGGCGGCTTCTCCTGCGCCTCCACGGTTGAGCTGGCCAGCGGCAACACCGCCACCATCCTCAACGGCGCGCTCACCAACAAAATTGAGGGCAACGGCGGGTTCACCAAGGAGGGCGACGAGACGCTCACCATCGGATACTACGACGGATTCCGCACCTACAACGGCTACCATGGCGACACCGTGGTAAACGGCGGCATCCTCCGCGCCGCCGCTGACAACGCCTTCGGCGACTACGACGGCGGCGACATCATCATGAACGCCGGCACGCTGGACCTGGCGGGCCACCGGGCAAACAACACCTTGCAGGCGCGGGGAGACTCCACCCTGCTCTCCAACGGCGGACGTCTGAAAAGCGTGCTGGTGAACACCCACGCGCTCACCGTGGAGGGCAAGCTGGAAACCGGCTCGCTGGACATACGGGACGACGGCGATTTGAAGCTGCTGAAGGGCGGCTCCATCAGCCTGGGAAGCAAGGTTGGCGACGAGGAACCCGTTTGGGAGGAAAAGGCCTCCCTCGCCGTGCTGGGCGAGGCGGAACAAGCCACCCTGCACAACGTGCAAATCCAAGGCTACAGCTGGTTCATGGGCGAATCCGCCGAGAGGAGCCGCATCGACGACATCGATTTCACCGCCGGGCAGAATATCGAATTCAGTGATCTCACCATCGGTGCGGACAACTCGTTCACGACCACTGCAAAGGACGGAACCATCACGCTGTGGAACGACGTGACCATCGACCTTTCCGATGCCACCTACCAGCTGCTGGAAGATGTCTACTACTTCGACCTCACGGGCATGTTCCACTGCGAATTGCAGCTGGGCGACGTGTACCTGGACGCCACGGCGCTGAAGTTCGACCTGCAGGATGCGGGCGTGGTGCTGGATTTCGGCGACGATGTGAACATCACGCATGACGACAGCGTGCGGCTGGGCATGAAGGGCTACGACACCGAGTTGAAGCTCGCGGAGGGGGGCGCGCTCGTGTTCCACGCCACCGTGCAGACGCCGGAGCCCGCCACGGGGGTGCTGGGCGTGCTGGCGCTGGCGGCCCTTGCGGCCAGGCGCCGCAGGTGACGCACCAGCTACCGTTTAGGCCGCAAAATCTGCTTGCATACGCGCGCGGGATGGGGAATAATGTAGCCGTCTTTCAAAATTCACCCCATATTGACGATGAACACAAAAGCGATATCGGCATTGGCAATCGGCTTGGGCATGTTGGTGGCATCCTGCACGCCCAAGGAGGCTGACGAATCCAAGGAGGCGGCTCCCGCCCCGGAACCCACGGTGCAGCAGGAGGTGCCCAAGGTGTATTTCACCCGCGAGCTCACACCGGAGGCTCTGGTGAAGATGTACCAGCTCGTCAACCAGGAGATGACCGGCAAGGTGGCCATCAAGCTCCACACCGGTGAGAAGAACGGCCCCAACATCATCCCGCGAGACATGGTGAAGGCCCTGCAGGCCACCATCCCCGACAGCACCATCGTGGAGACCAACACGCTGTACGACGGCGACCGCTACACCACCGAGGAACACCTGGAAACCATCAAGGTGAACGGCTGGGACTTCTGCCCGGTGGACATCATGGACTCCGAGGGCACCGTGAACCTGCCCGTCAACGGCGGCAAGCACTTCAAGGAAGTCAGCATGGGCGGCCACATCGTGAACTATGACTCCATGCTGGTGCTCACGCACTTCAAGGGCCACGGCATGGGCGGCTTCGGCGGCTCCATCAAGAACATCGCCATCGGCTGTGCAGACGGCAGGGTGGGCAAGGCACAGGTGCACCAGGGCGGCACCGGCAAGAACATCATGGGTGCCGTGTTCATGGAGAACATGGTGGAATCCGCCAAGGCCACCTGCGACCACTTCGGCAAGCACATCACCTTCGTCAACGTCCTGCGCAACATGTCCGTGGACTGCGACTGCGCGGGCGTGAACGCCGCCCCCGTGAAATGCCGCGACATCGGCATCCTGGCCTCCACGGATATTGTGGCCATCGACCAGGCGTCCGTGGATTTGGTGGACACGCTGCCGGAGGAGGAGAAGCACGACCTTCAGGAGCGCATCAAGAGCCGCGAGGGCATGCGCCAGGTGGAGTACGGCGAGGAAATGGGGCTTGGCAGCCGCATGTATGAGCTCATCGAGGTGAAATAAACCATGAAGAAGGTATACTTCACGCGCGAGCTCACGCCGGAGGCGCTGGTGAAGCTCTACAAGCTGGTGAACGCGGATATCACCGGCAAGGTGGCCATCAAGCTGCACACCGGGGAGAAGCACGGCCCCAACATCATCCCGCGCGACATGGCTATGGCCCTGCAGCGCGAAATCCCCAACAGCGCCATCGTGGAGACCAACACCCTCTACGAGGGCGACCGCTACACCACCGAGCAGCACCGCGAGACCCTCAAGGTGAACGGCTGGGACTTCTGCCCCGTGGACATCCTGGACGCGGAGGGCACCGTGAACCTCCCCGTCAAGGGCGGCAAGCACTTCAAGGAGGTCAGCATGGGCGGCCACATCACGAACTATGACTCCATGGTGGTGCTCACGCACTTCAAGGGCCACATCATGGGCGGGTTCGGCGGCTCCATCAAGAACATCGCCATCGGCTGCGCAGACGGGCAAATCGGCAAGGCCCAGGTGCACGGCCACTCCAAGGAAAACCCGTGGGGCGCCACCCTCTCCCCCTTCATGGAGAACATGGTGGAATCCGCCAAGGCCACCATCGACCACTTCGCACCGCACATCACCTACCTCAACGTCATGCGCAACATGTCCGTGGACTGCGACTGCATGGGCGTGGCCGCGGAACCCGTCAAGGCGCGGGATGTGGGCATCCTGGCCTCCACGGACATCGTGGCCATCGACCAGGCGTGCGTGGACCTTCTGCACCAGCTGCCGGAGGAGGAGAAGCACGACCTGCTGGAGCGCATCGAGACCAAGGAGGGCATGCACCAGCTGGTGTACGGCGCGCAGATGGGCATCGGCGAGCGCGAATACGAACTCATCGAGGTGAAATAATGTCTGAGAAGCTACTGGATATCGACGTGGCGAAGCTGGACCTGAGCCGCCCGGACCGCACCGGGCAGCCGGAGAGCGTGTTCGCCCAGGGCAAGACCCCGGAGCAGCTGCTGGCCATCCTCAAGGCGTTCCAGAAGCGCAAATGCGCCGTGCTCGCCACGCGCTGCAGCAAGGAACAGGTGGACTACCTGAAAAAGCACCGCCTCAAGGACTTCGTGTACCACGAGCAAGCGCGCGTCCTCACCCTCGGCAAGAACCGCGACTATCCCCTCTGCCACACCGTGGCCATCTGCACCGGCGGCACGGCGGATATCCCCGTGGCGGAGGAGGCCGCTGTCACCGCGGAGTTCTTCGGGGCCAACGTCACGCGCCACTATGACATCGGCGTGGCGGGCATCCACCGCCTGTTCGCAAGCCTGCCGAAAATCCGGCTAGAGGCGGATGCGGTAATAGCCGTGGCGGGCATGGAAGGCGCGCTGGCAAGCGTGCTGGCGGGTTTGGTAAGCGTGCCTGTGATAGCCGTCCCCACGAGCGTGGGGTACGGCGCGTCATTCCAGGGACTCGCGCCGCTGCTGAGCATGCTCAACTCCTGCGCGGAGGGCGTGGGCGTGGTCAACATCGACAACGGTTTCGGCGCGGCATCCCTGGTGTGCCGCATGTTCCGCGGCGGACCTATTCCGTTCTGATATGGGCAAGTTCATCTACTTTGAGGGCCACAGCGGCATCAGCGGCGACATGGCGGTGGCCTCCCTGCTGGATTTGGGGGCAGATGCCGCCAAGCTGGACGCCGTGCTGAAAACGCTTCCCGCGGAGTTCACCCACTCCGTGGAGCGCGGGCATTCCTACAGCATGGCCGGATGCTGCTTCAACGTCCACCACCACCACGACCACCCGCACGAGGAGCACTATCACGCTCACGCCCACCACCACCATCACGAACACCGCCATCTGGCGGACGTGGAGGCCATCATCGACGCCGCGGCCATGAGCGACTCCGCACGCGCGCTGGCCAAGCGCATCTTCCGCATCGTGGCGGAGGCGGAGGCGGAGGCCCACGGTGTCTCGGTGGACGAGGTGCATTTCCATGAGGTGGGCGCCATCGATTCCATCGTGGACATCGTGGCCGCCGCCGTGCTGCTGGATGATTTGGGCGCGGACGGCTGCATCGTGACGGGACTGAGCGAGGGCAGCGGCACCGTGATGTGCCAGCACGGGGAGCTTCCCGTGCCCGTGCCCGCCGTGATGAACATCGCCCGCGCCCACGGCATCACACTGCGTCCCACAAGCACGCAGGGAGAGATGGTCACGCCCACGGGCATTGCCATTGCCGCCGCCGCGCGCACGCGCGACACCCTGCCCGCCGCATACAAAATCCTGAAATGCGGTGTGGGGCTGGGCAAGCGGGATTTCGGGCGCGCCAACTTCCTGCGCACCTTCCTGATTGAGGACGCCGCCGACCCGCAGCAGATTTTCGAATGCGCGTGCAACGTGGACGACTCCACGCCGGAGGCGCTGGGATACGCGCTGCAAAAGGTGCTGGAGGCGGGTGCGCGCGACGCGTGGTTCACCCCCTGCTACATGAAGAAGAACCGCCCCGCCGTGCAGGTGGGCGCGCTCGCGGATGCGGAGCATCTGCAGGCGGTGGAGGACGCCCTGCTGCGCCACACCGGCACCATCGGCGTGCGACGCCATCCCGTGGAGCGCACCACCATGGAGCGCCGCATCGTCACCGTGCAGACCCCCTACGGACCCGTGCAGGTGAAGGAGTGCCGCTACGGCGACATCGTCCGCCGCCAGCCGGAATACGACAGCGCGGCAGCCGCCGCGGAACGCGAGGGCGTGCCGCTGGAGGACGTCTTCCAAGCCGCGCGCAACGCCGCCGGACACAACGCATGACGGAGCGCGCGCCAGACACGCTGCTGCAGCGGCTGCGGGATGCCATCCGCCCCATGCTGGAAGGCGGGATTGCGCTGGCATACTCCGGAGGCGTGGACAGCACGCTGCTGCTCGCCGTGTGCGCGGAGCTGGCGCGTGAATCCGGCGCCAAGCTGGTGGCGCTCACCGCGCACACCCCCATGCACAGCGAAGCCGAGATTGCCCGTGCGCGCGAACTGGCGCAGACGGTCGGCGTGCCGAACGAGGTGTTCCCCATCAACCCGCTGGAGCTGGAGGCCGTGCGGCTCAACCATCCCGACCGCTGCTACCACTGCAAGCGCGCCCTGTTCCAGCGCTTCACCGACTACGCGGAGGCGCACGCGCTGCGCATCGTGGTGGAGGGCTCGCACGCGGACGACGAGAAGGCGTACCGCCCCGGCCGCCGCGCCATCCAGGAGCTGCTGGTGCGCTCGCCGCTCGCGGAGCTGGGCTTCACCAAGGCGGACGTGCGCGCGGTATCCGCGGCGCTGCACCTGCCCACGGCGGATGCGCCCGCCAAGCCCTGCCTTGCCACGCGCTTCGACTACGGCACGGAGCTCACGGACGCCCTGCTGCGCCGCGCGCAGGAGGGCGAGGAATTTTTGCACACCGCCCTGCCCTGCGCCGCGGATGTGCGCCTGCGCGTACACGGCGACCTGGCGCGCATCGAGCTGCCGCCCGCGCAGTTCCCCGCCGCCGTGGAGCGCGCGGATTCCATCACCGCTGAATTGAAAAAACTCGGCTTCCGGTTCGTCACCCTGGACCTGCAGGGCTTCCGCTCCGGCAGCTTCGATACACCAAGATGAAAGCCCTCTCCGCAGCCGCCGTGCTCATTGCCGGAATCGTGTGCCTGGTGCTGGCCGCCGGGCACGGCGACTTCCTGCACACGCACCGCGCATTGGTGGCGCTGTGGCTCAGCGCGGCGGGCGTGGCGGCCATCCACACCCTGGCCGGGCCGGACCACTACCTGCCGTTCATCGCCATTGCCAAGAGCCGCGGGTACGGCCTGGGCAAGACCCTGCTGTGGACCGCCCTGTGCGGCGTGGGCCACATAGGCAGCGCGTTGCTGATTGCGGCCGTGTTCAGCGTGTTCGCCAAGTGGCTGGCAGCGGAGAACTTTGAGTGGCTGCAGGAGAACCAGAGCGATTTGGCGGCATACCTGCTCATCGGCATCGGCGCGGCGTACCTGCTGCACGCCCTGCGCCACCGCTGGCTCCACCGCCACGCAGAGGGTCACGAGCACCTGCACAACCTCCGCCAAAACGGCAACAGCATCACCATCTGGGTCGTCTTCATCGTCTTCATCCTCGGTCCCTGCGAGGCCCTCTTCCCCGTCCTCGCCGCCGCCACCGTCATGGGTACGGGTGCGGTTGTCTCCTCCACCCTCATCTTCTCCGGCGTCACCATCGCCACCATGCTCGCCGCCGTCGCCGCAGGCATGCTCGGCCTCCGAGCCGTCCACTCCCAAGCCCTCCAGAACTACGCCCACGAAATCGCCGGCGCCACCATCGCCGCCTGCGGCATCGCCATCCTCTGCGGACTGTAATACTTGAAATAGCCGCGTATACCTCCTAGATGCTGCCTCCAGCACGTCAATTTAGCAATTTTTTGCAAGAAAATCACTTTTTTATTGAGTTTCCTGTCAAAATCTGCTAAATCTGGCCTTGCAAATGACCACCAGCCTATACAGCCGATTTGGCGGGGTGCCAGTGAGCTATGATGTGCTCAAGACGGCGCTGGCGCGCTACAAGTCGCCGCACGGGCGGCTGAAGCTGCTGGAGCGGCGCGGGGAGGTGGTACCCCTGCGGCGCGGGCTGTATGTTTGCCGCGCGGAGGGAGTCCTGCTCTCGGAGGGGCAGATAGCGAACCAAATCGTCTCGCCGTCGTACGTATCGTACGAGACGGCACTGTCGTGGCACGGCATCATCCCGGAGCGGGTGGCGGTGGTGCGTTCCGCATGCACGGCGCGCTCCAAGGAATTCCGGAACGCCACCGGGCGATATACATACACGCAGGTTGCACCGGGGTATTTCGAGCTGGGGCAGACGATGCAGGGGCACGGCGAGGATGCATACACGATAGCGCGCCCCGAAAAGGCGCTGTGCGACCTCATCCTGGCCACGCCGCGGCTGAGGTTGCAGTCGCCGCGGGCCGCGCGCACCTACGCAGAGTACTACCTGCGGGCGGATATGGATGAGCTGGCGGGCTGGGATGCCGACCTCATCCACGCTTGCGCGCTGGCCGCCAACAAGAAGAACAAGGACCTGTTGCACTTGGAAAGGATGATACGCGATGAACAACGCGATTGAGCAAATGCTCTCCCGGTACGAGATAGGGAGCGTACAGAAGGAAATCGACGCCCTGCGGGAAATCGTGCAGCAAGTCGCGCTGGCCGGGCTGGCGCGCGCGGGGTTCTTTGAGAAAGCCGCGTTCTACGGCGGCACCTGCCTGCGCATTTTTCACGGGTTGCCGCGCTTCTCGGAAGACATGGACTTCTCCCTGCTGGAGGCAGACGAGACATTCAGCCTGGAGGCCTATTTCCCCGCCATCACGGAGGAATTCGCCCTGCTCGGACAGAGTGTCACCATCACGCAAAAGCAGAAGACACACCAATCCGACATCCGCTCCGCATTCCTGAAGAGCGAGACCGCCCAATACAACCTGCAACTGGAACGCGGGCGCGCCATCAAGATCAAGATTGAGGTGGACACCTCACCGCCGCTCAAATTCGACACCGAATGGCACAATCTCGATTTGCCCCGACCGTTCCAAGCCCGCTGCGTCTCCCTGCCCTGTCTCTTTGCGGGCAAGCTGAGCGCACTGATATACAGGGCCTGGCAGCACAGGGTCAAGGGGCGCGACTGGTATGATTTCGAGTGGTACGTGAACAAGGGCGTTCCCATGGACTTCGCGCATTTTGTGGAGCGCGCATGCGAGGGCGGCAAAGAGGAGCGCGGCGCCATGACACCCGAACTCATGATGCAGCGACTGCGCGCGCGTATCACATCCGCCAACGTCCAAGATGTCAAAACGGACGTAGTGAATTTTATCGATGACCCCGCATCCCTGCAACACTGGACCACGGACTACTTTTTGTCGCTTGCGGAGAAGATGTCGATAGCCGCGCGGTAGCGTTTTCTCCAGAGCTGCGCCTGGTGCTTGCAGTCATTCGGGAGGAAGGGACGTTGCGACGCCCAATCCAGGAAATCTGCCATGGAGGCGCAGAACTCTGCGCCGTTGGCGTCCACCAGGCGGCGCAGCAGGGGCTTGCCGAGGGTGGCCGCCCAGGGGCGCCCGCTTTCCGACAAGCACCATACCATCCTCGCCATGGTGGGACAGTTCATGGCGGCGGCCTGGGGCGAGTCCAGCAGCATGTAGCACATACGGATGCCGATGCGCACCCTGCGCGGATTGGCGAGGGCGTACCAAATCTGCGGATGCATAAGGAAGCCGTGAATGAAGCGCACCAGCGCGCGGCCGCTGTTCCTGCCGATGGCGAAGCGGAACCATGAAGCCAGCTCCTCCGGGTTGTCGGCGCCGTGATACAGGGGCTCCATGATTTCATCGTAGATGGCGGGGAGGTATCCACCCTCGGCGGCGCGCCGCACGTAGTCGCGCCCGGTGTTCTCATCATCGGGAGTGGCGGCGCGGCGCATCATCCAGCGTCCGTACTCGAACGCGGCCTGGGCGTTGCCCTTGGCGGCGGCCTCTTTCAGCCAGGCGGAATGTTTTGTCTCCTGCATAGGGTATGGGGTGTTTATTCCAACCCCATTTTGCCGGGGTTGAGGGTGTGGTTGGGGTCCAGGGCGTCTTTGAGGGTTCGGTGGAGGTCCAGGGCAACGGGGCCGACGGCCTGGGGGAACCACTTGGCCTTGGCGAGGCCGATGCCGTGCTCGCCCGTGATGCTGCCGCCGTGGGTCACGACCCATTGGAAGAGGCGGTCCACCAAGGTGTCGGCGGGCTCGCGGATGTCGCGTCCCCGGGCGTCCTTGAGGACCATGATGTTGGTGTGGATGTTGCCGTCGCCGGAGTGGCCGAAGCAGGCCACGGGGATTCCGGTCTCGCGCTGCATGGACTCGCAGAATTCCACCAGCTCCACCAGGCGGGAGCGGGGGATGACGATGTCCTCGTTGAGCTTGGTGAGGCCTGTGGCCTTGAGGCTGTAGGAGAATTCGCGGCGCAGCTGCCAGATGGCCTCCACGTCCTCCGCAGTGGAGGCGGTGATGATTTCCGTGGCGCCCGCGGCGCGCAGGATGTCCGCGATGGCGCGCTGCTCCGCCGCCACGGCGTCGGTCTGGCCGTCAATCTCGATGATGATGTGCCCCTTGGCATCGGCGGGCAGGACGGTGGGGCCCAAATATTCGCGGGCGGCGGCCAGGGTGAAAGCATCGGTGATTTCCAGGGCGCACGGCAGGTGGCCGCCCTGCAACACGTCCTGCACGGCCTTGGCGCAGAGGGCGAACTGCGGGAAGCTGGCGCGCAGCGCGGCGCGGGCGGGGGGCGCGGGGATGATGCGCAGCACGGCCTCCGTCACCACGCCCAGCATGCCCTCGCTGCCCACGAACAGCCCCACCAAATCGAAGCCCTGCTTGTTCTTGTGCGTGCGGCCGCCGCAGCGCAGGATGCGCCCGTCCGCCAGCACCACGGTGAGCCCCAGCACGTAGGGACGGGTGACGCCGTACTTCAGGCAGCGCGGGCCGCCCGCGTTGGTGGCGATGTTGCCGCCGATGCTGGATTCCTTGCGGGATGCGGGGTCCGGCGGGTAGAACCAGCCTTGCGCCTCGCAGGCGTCCTGCAAATCCGCGGTGAGCACGCCGGCCTGGGCCACGGCCACGCCGTCCGCGGGGTTGATTTCCAAAATGCGGTTCATTCGCTCCAGAGAGAGGACGATACCACCGCGCACGGGGACGCAGCCGCCCACATAGCCCACGCCAGCACCGCGCGGCGTCACGGGAATGCCGTGCGCATCCGCGAACTTCAAAACCTCCGCCACCTCCTCCGTGGAGCGCGGGAGGGCCACGGCCTCCGGCAGCGCGCTCGCGTGCCACTTGTCGTGCGCGTACTCCGCCAGCGTTCCGGCATCCGTGGCAATCACGTCGCCGAGCATGCGCTGCAGCTCCAAAATGGCGTCACCGTGCGGCATGGTCCTAGTCCTTTCCGGTGCCCCAGCGGCGGTGCAGCCAGCGCTCCGCCGGGGAGAAGAGAATCTTGTCCGCCAGCAGGCCGATGGCAATGATGATGAACATGATGCCGATGACCTGGTACATGCGCTGCAGCTCGCGGCCGTAGTGCAGGTACTGGCCGATGCCGAAGCCCGACACCACCGACACGTAGATTTCCGCGGCCATGAGGGAGCGCCACGCGAAGGCCCAGCCCTGCTTCATGCCGCTGACCACGAAGGGCGCGGAGGCCGGCAGCGTGACATGCACCAGCGTGTACAGCTTGCCCGCGCCCATGGTGCGGGCGGCGCGCGCGTAGATGGGCGGCACGTTCTTCATGCCGTTCTCCGTGGAGAGCAGCACGCTCCACAGCGTGCCCATGATCACCACGAACAGCAGCGCCGCCTCCGTCTGCCCGAACCAGATGCACGCCAGCGGCACCCAGCACACGCTCGGCAGCGCCTGCAGGCCCAGCGCCAGCATGCCCAGCGTGTCGTTCACGCATTGGAAGCGCGCCGCCAGCATGCCCAGCGGCACGCCCAGCACCAGGCCGATGGCATACCCGACGAGCAGGCGGCGCAGCGTGACCACCATGGCCAGCGGAATCTTGCCGTTGGCCATGTTGTCCCACAGGTAGGCGGCCACCGTGCTGGGCGGCGGCAGCACGAACGGCGACCACAGGCTCTCCTCCAGCCCGATGCACGCCAAATCGCCCGTGAGCCCGGCCCACACCAGGATGAGCAGGATGAAGAACAGCAGGATGATGATGCAGCGTTTCATGGCGGGTGGCTCCTATCAGTCGGTTTCCTCTGCGGCGTACCCCTTGAGCGCGGAGGTGATTTCGCGCGAGAGGTCCGCCAGGTCGTGGTTGTTGATGTTGCGCGGGCGCGGCAGGTCCACGGCGAATTCCTCGCGCACGCGGCCGGGGTGGGGCGAGAAGAGGATGACGCGGGTGCCCAGGCACACGGCCTCGCGCACGTTGTGGGTGACGAAGATGATGGTCTTGCGGCGCTTCTGCCAGATCTCCTGGATATCGCCGTAGAGCTGCTCGCGGGTCATGGCGTCCAACGCGGAGAACGGCTCGTCCATCAGCAGGATTTTCGGGTTGGGGGCGAGGGAGCGCGCGAGCGCCACGCGCTGCCGCATGCCGCCGGAAAGCTCATGGATGTTGGCGTGGGCGAAGTTGTCCATCTTCACCAGGTAGAGGTAGTACTTGGCCACCTCCAGGCGCTCCTTGTCGTTCAGGTTGGGCTTCTGCTTCAGCCCGAACATCACATTGCCGATGACATCCAGCCACGGGAAGAGTGCGTGCTCCTGGAACATCATCATGCGGTCGCGCCCGGGTCCGGCAATCGGTGCGCCGTCGATGAGCGCGGCCCCCTTGTCCGGCTCCTCCAGCCCGGCGATGATGTTCAGCAGGGTGGACTTGCCGCAGCCGCTGGGCCCCACGAAGCACACGAACTCGCCCTCGTTGATGTCCAGCGACACGTCCTCCAGCGCGGCGACGGTCCTGCCCTGTGTGTCGAAATACTTGCTGACGTGCTCCACGCTGAGCTTGGCGGTGGGGTACGCATGGATTTCCTGGTTGATGTTCTCCTGTCTCATGGGCGGTTGTCCTCCTTTTCCTCCTGCGGTTGGTAGATGATACCCCGGATGTCCGGCACGCGGTCCAGCAGGTCGCACGCCTGTGCGTCCTGCACAAACTGGCGCAGCCCCGGCAGGTCGATGTCGTCCGTGAGCTTCAGCCGCGCCCAGGCGGACGCCACCAGCTGCGGCTCCATCGGCGCCTGGGTGAGCTCGGTGAGCTCCTCCACCACGCGCCGCTGCGCCTCCTGCGGGTGTTCCTGTATCCACTGCGTGAGCTCGCGCTGGGCCCGGATGATGGCGGCGGCCTCTTGCGGGTGGGCCTTCAGCCAGCCCGTGCGCGCCGCCAGCACCGTGGTCACCACGTCCGGCTCCTGCACCAGCAGCGCGGCGCCCGCATCACGCTCCAGGCGGGACACCCACGGCTCCACGGTCCAGCAGGCGTCGATGTCGCCCTGCTTCATGAGCTGCAGCTGCATGGCGTTGGGGGTGGGAGACACGCGGCAGTCGCCCGCGCCCTCCAGGGTGGTTTTGAGACCGTTCTTGGCGAGCCAGGCGCGGCAGGAGACGTCCTGCGTGTTGCCGAGCTGCGGGGTGGCGATGTTGCGCCCCTTGAAATCCGCGGGCTGGGAGATGCCCTTGCCGGGAGCCACCAGCAGGGCGGAGCCGCCGTTCACCGCGCCGCAGAGCAGCCGCAGCGCGCGCCCGTTGGAAACCGCATAGGCGTTGATGGCGGGGCTGGGACCTACGTAGGTCAAATCCGCCGTCTTGCCGAACAGGGCCTCCATGGCCGTTGGCCCCGCGTTGTACGTGTACCACTCGAAGGAATACCCCGGCAGGTAGCGCTCGAACCAGCCATCCCCGTGGCGGCTCATGTTCCGCGCCACCAGCGCCTGCACATGCGTCACGTTCGGGAAGCAGCCCATGCGCACCACGCGGCTGTCCGCGTCCTCGCGGCTGCACGACACCCCCAGCAGCGCCACCGCCGCCGTAAAAACCATCACCAGGGCTGTCCTTTGCCATCTCACGGGAAGCCCAGCATACCAGAGAGCGCGGCGAAAGGCAAGATGTTATCGGTTCATGGCATGGGCATCTCTTTTTGCTTGAATGCGCGGGCGGGTGCGGGTATACTTTCCTGCGTATGAAGACACTTGCCATCTTGCTTCTTTGCGCCGCCGTGCCCGCCATGGCTGTATCCGCACCCGTCATCCCGGACGGCCCCGTGACCTACAACAGCGTGAGCTACGATTCCTCCACCGGCGGTATCCCCGCACCCGCCGCGGACACCCCGGTCTCCGGCCCCATTTCCGCACCCTCCTCGGAATACCGCGGCTGCATCGGCCTCAACCTCTACACCAGCAACTACCAGGTGCGCGGCATGGGCGTGACCAACCGCTTCAGCTGCCACGGATGGTCCTCCGTGCGCGCCTCCTACATCCCCGGCAACCGGAACCTCTTCAACTGGGGCGTGCAGCAGCGCATCAGCGGCGAGTTCGGCATCATCTGGGATGCCCGCAACTACCTGGGCGACACGCCGCTGTTCAACCTGAACTACGGGCTGGGCAAGGAAATCTTCCCGAACCTGATGATGGAGCTGGGCTACTCCCTGCAGCACGGCGGCATGGAGGGCCTGTTCTCCAAGTGGCAGGGCCGCACCAAGCACCGTCTCACGCAGGATTTCAACCTCACCTTCACCTACGACGACCACCAGCGCGGCTTCTTCGGCCACGCCCTGCTGGGCGTGGGCGTGTACGGTCTCACCGGGCCGTTCATGGACTTTGAGCTGGGCTACCGCTTCACGGATGTCTTCTCCAGCGGCAACTTCGGGATGGACCTGGAGGCCTCCGGCGGCATTGCCCCGTCCCTCAGCTACTGGAGCCGCCGCACCAAGGGCGTCGACGCCTACCGCCTGCGCTTCGGCTTTGCCCCCTACACCAAGAGCGGCAGTTTCGGCCGCGATGCCCGCCTGACCTTCAAGCCGTGGATCCAGTTCTCCTGGGCCGGCAACAACAAGTCCAAGATCAACAAAGCCATGTACACCGGCGCCATCGACGGTTTCCAGACCACCGTGGGCGTGGAGGGCGCGTACAGGTTCTAAGGAAGGCGCACCACCCCTTGCAACGTCAACCCCGCGCGGCGCAACGCCGTGCGGGGTTCCCTTTGCCGCGCACACTTTCAAATTGTGAATTTTTAGGCTTGCAATTTGGGGTGAAATGGTGCATTCTCTGCGCGCGGCGCACCGTGTGCTGTAAGACGCATTCAAAACCCTGAAGAAGGCTCATGATTCGTATTTACACACAGACAGATGATGGCATCAATCGCTATTCGGGGCTGGAAGAGCAACCGGCCCGGGGCGGGGATATTTTTTGGATAGACCTGCTGACGCCGACGGCGGACGAGCTGCGGTACGCGGAGGATATCTGCGCCATCGAGATGCCGACGAAGGACGAGCAGAGGGAAATCGAGGCGACCTCGCGTCTGTACTGCGAGGACGGCGGTCGGTTCATGACCACATCTGTGCTGTCGCGCGTGGAGACGGACGACCCGATCATCGCGGAAATCACCTTCATCATCAAGGAGCGCATCCTGGTGACCATCCGCCACACGGATTCGTACTCCTTCCGCGTGTTCTCGCACCAGCTGCTGCGCACGCGCAGCACGAACCGGGACCTGGTGTTCGTGGGGCTGCTGGAAACGCTGGTGGACCGCCAGGCCGACGTGCTGGAGCGGTTCGGCACGGATTTGGACGCCATCTCCAAGAAGATATTCGGCAGCGGGCACGCGCGCCGCAAGGGCGAGGAGGAGGACCCCGACACCGAAGACCTGCGCGACGCCCTGGAGGAGCTGGGGCGCGTGGGCGACCTCATCACGCGCCAGCGCGACGCCCTGGTGAACCTGCTGCGCCTCATCACCTACGCGGGCAACGAGGATTCCTGCATGGGGACGCACGACAGCCTGTACGTGCCGCTGCGCCCGGTGTCGCGAGACGTGAACTCTCTTTCCGAATACGCCTCATTCCTGTCCAACAAAATCAACTTCATGCTGGACGCGGTGCTGGGGCTCATCAACATTGAGCAGAACGACATCTTCAAGGTGTTCACCATCATGAGCGTGGTGTTCCTGCCGCCCACGCTGATAGCGAGCATCTTCGGCATGAACTTCGAGCACATGCCGTTCCTGCACACGGAGTGGGGATTCTGGCTGTCCATTGTGCTCATGCTGGTGGCGGCGGGGCTGCCCCTGCTCTACTTCAGAATCAAGCGATACATCTAGCCACATGATCAAGAAGCGCAAAATCGACCACCCGATGGACGAAATCACGAAGGCGGACATCATGATAGAGGCCCTGCCCTACATGCAGGCGTACCGAGACAAGACGATACTCATCAAGTTCGGCGGGTCCGCCATGGACGACCCGGAGCTGGTGAAATCGCTGATGCGCGACATCGTGGTGATGGAGGCGCTGGGGCTCAACCCGGTGGTGGTGCACGGCGGCGGCAAGGCCATCACCAAGGCCATGGCGGAAGCCGGCCTGGAGGCCAGGTTCGTCAACGGCCTGCGCGTCACCACCAAGGAGGCCATCAACATTGTGGAGCGCACGCTCAGCGCGCAGATCAACCCGGATTTGGTGGAGATGATGCGCAGCGCCGGCGGCAAGGCCGTGGGCATACCGGGCACCAACGTGTTCGTGGGCGAGAAAATCACGGAGAGGGACGAGGAGGGCAACCCCGTGGACATCGGCATGGTGGGCCGGGTGATCAGCTGCCTGCTCTCCCGCGTGGAGGAGGCGCTCTCCCTGCAGCTCACCCCGGTCATCTCCCCGCTGGCGCGGGAGCTCGGCACCAACCACTCCCTGAACGTGAACGCGGATTTGGCCGCCGCCGCCCTGGCGCGCGAGCTCAAGCCCGTGAAGCTCATCTTCATTTCAGACGTGCCGGGCCTGCTGGGCGACCCCGCGGACCCCACCACGCTCATCCAGAGCATCAACCGCAAGGAGGCGATGGAGCTGATGGGCGACGGCACGATATCCGGCGGCATGATCCCCAAGGTGAAGAGCGCGGTGGACGCGCTGAACGCGGGCGTTCGCAAGGTGCACTTCATCGACGGCCGCGTGCCGCACACCCTGCTGATGGAAATCTTCACGCCGGAAGGCATCGGCACGGAGATTGTGCGCGAGCAGCGCTGACCGCTTACCCACCCTGCCCCACCGCCCATGAAAACGCCCACCGCCATCGGCATCCTCGCCGCCCACCGCTCGCCGGAGTGCATGCAGGCCCTGCAGGTGTTCGAGGAGGAGTGCGCCGCCGCGGGTATCGCAGCCTTTGAAATCGGCCCGCACTCGCAGAACGACGCCTCGCTGCCCGCGCCGGACATGCTGATGTGTTTCGGCGGGGACGGCTCCATGCTCAACGCCGTGCGCGAGGCCGTGGACAAAAACATCGTCCTGGGCGGCGTGAACCTGGGGCACCTGGGCTTCCTGACCGCGTGCGGGCGCGATGCCGTGGCGGAGATGGTGCACGCCCTGGCAAGCGGCGAGTACGCCGTGGAGGAGCGCTCCATCCTGCAGGCCCGCCGCGCCGGGTTCAGCGGCACGGACCTGGCGGAACACGCGCACCTGGCCCTCAACGAGGTGGCCCTCATGCGCGCCGAGACCGGCAAGATGATCGACGTGGATGTGGAGGTGGACGGGGAGCTGCTCAACAAGTACCACTCCGACGGCGTGCTGGTGGCCACCCCCACGGGCTCCACGGCATACTCGCTGGCGGCGGGCGGTCCGCTGGTCTCCCCCGCGGCGGGCGTGCTCTGCATCACCCCCATCTGCCCGCACAGCCTCACCATCCGAACGGTGGTGCTGCCGGACTCCGTGCAAATCACCATGCGCCCCCGCGAGCGCCGCGGCCGCGCCGGGGAATCCACCATCTTCTCGCTGGACGGGCGCGCCACCCACAGCATCGCCAACAACGAGGCCCTGCTGGTATCCAAGGCCCCCGTGCCGCTGCGCCTGCTCTCCCTGCCCGGCACCACCTTTGCCGCCAAGCTGCGCGCCAAGCTGCGCTGGTGAGCGGCATGAGCTGAGCGGGCGCGGGAATTGCGTTGACTTGCGCGCGCGGCGGGCATATAGTGGGGGCATGAACGAAACCACCGTTGAAACCGCTCCCTCCACCGCGCGCCTGCTCACGGCGCGCCTGTTCTCCTCCTTCATGGCCGGTATCGCCATCAGCCTGGGCGGCACCGTGTTCCTGCGCATAAAGGACGCCTTCCCCGGCGGCCTGGTGGTGGGGTCGTTCCTGTTCGCGGTGGGCCTGTTCGTGGTGTGCACGCGCAGCTATTCCCTGTACACGGGCAAGCTGTGCTACGTGCTGTACAAGAAGCCCTCGTACACGGCGCTGATGCTGCTGATATGGCTGGGCAACCTGGCGGGCTGCATGTTCATGGGCGCCATCGAGAACGCATCCGTCATCTGCGGGGAGTCCGGCATCAACGCCACCGCACTGGCCATGGCCGACGCCAAGACCGCCAGCTCGCCCCTCTCCCTCTTCGTCCTCGGCATCATCTGCAACATCTTCATGTACATCGCCGTCAACGGATACCGCAACAATCCCCACCAGCTCGGCAAGTACCTCGCCATCATCTTCGGCGTCATGGGCTTTATCTGCGCCGGCAGCGAACACAGCATCGCGGACATGTACTACTTCTGCGTCTCCGGCGCCATCTACTCCAACCCCGGCCCGGTATTCCTCGCCCTCCTCTTCATCTCGCTGGGCAACTTCGTGGGCGGAAACCTCCTCCCAGCCCTCGAGATCATCACCCAAAAGCTCTCCCGCGGCAAGCTGGACTGAACGCGCCACATTTTGCTTGCAGCGCGGGAGCGAGCGGGGTAGAATGACCCCGCCCTATGAAGACGATACACCCCCATGGATTGACGTTTGAGGACGCCCTGAAATACCGCGACCTTGAATTCGCACGGCAGTTGTTGAAGGATGCCGCACCCGCAGAACAGGCGGAGATGAAGCGCCGCTGGCGGGAAGCGCACCGTTTCCCGCTGGTGCGGGGGGAGTACATGAACGAGCTGCTGGACATCTCCCCCGGGCGAGACTTTGACGATGCCGCATTCCGGCAGCTGGTGCAAGACGTGGAGGCCGCCGGCATCCACGTGCCCACGGACGAGGAATGCCTGTCCATGGATCCGCGCCCCATCAACCGCCCCGCGGCCATGCTAAAGGTGCTGATGGAGGCCAAACAGGATGCCCTGTTGGAGCGTTTGCTGCAAGCGGGGCTGGATTTGAACAAATCCATGTACGCCCGAACAGGAGAGGAGACTTGGCCGCTGGATATCGCGTGCAACTATTATCCCCACCTCGTGCCGATGTTCCTCAAGCACGGGGCCGACCCGAACGGGGACGGATATTGGAACATCCCGCTCATCAGCGCCGGGATAGGGGAGGATGTGGAAACAATCAACCTCCTGCTGGATGCAGGAGCCGACCCTAAACTCGTGTCGCCGGCAGGCTGGACCCTGCTGGGGATTGCCGTCAACTTTGAAATGGATGAACTGGTGTACCGCCTGCTGGAGATGGGTGTGGATGCCAACGGCGGATACGATGTGGAGGAATACCTGCCACTCTTCAATGCCATATTCCTCCAACGCACCGACTATGTGGAACGCCTGCTGGATGCCGGGGCATCGCCCTTTCTCGTCACGGCAAGCGATATCAACCCCGATGACGACGGACAAACCCCTCTCTATTTAGCCGAAGAGAGACTGCTGTGGGCGGAAAACCCGCAAGAGCTCGAAACCGCGCAAAGAATCGTGGATGCCATCTACAGCCGTTTCCCGGATATCGACCGTCTGCCGCACATTGAAAACTGGCGTGAAGAAAGCGAGCAGAAGCACGCCTACATGAACGCGGCGCTGTGGAATGCATCGGCATACGGTGTGCAGGAAGGTGCATTCAGTCTGCTGAAATACTGCGGCGCGGATGCCTCGGCCTGCAACAAGTCGGGCGTTCCGGCACTGGCGGTGGCGGCGCAGCGCGGGCATGCGGGCGTGGTGTACGAGCTGCTGTGCCACGGTGCGGACCCCGCCACGGCGGCCCCCATGCCCACGGCGCGCCAGGCCTTCACCGCGGAGGTGCGGCGCCTGCTGCGGGTGTTTGAGGAAACGTGAAAAAACAGGCAGGGGAGGGATTTTTCAAAATCCCTCCCCTGCTGCGTACCCCCGCGCGGGCTCGAACCGCGGACAAATTGATTAAGAGTCAACTGCTCTACCAACTGAGCTACGGAGGCACTGTGTCTGTAAGCGCACACCCGCATGGTGATGCGGAGAGAGCCGCTGGTCAGATTTGAACTGACGACCCACGCATTACGAATGCGTTGCTCTACCACTGAGCTACAGCGGCGGTGCCGTGCGCGGCGGAAGTAAACCACAGGGCGCGCGTTTATGCAAGCAAAATTTCTCATTTTTTTCAGAAAAATGGCAAACCTGCATTGAAATCGGGGCGCGGATGGGGCAAAATGGCCGTGCACCGCCAGATAAAATTCCTAATCTTAATCCTAATCTTAATCTTAATTTCCCCCGGAATGGTCGAATCCCTGTACATCCACATACCGTTCTGCCACCGCATCTGCCCGTACTGCGCGTTCTTCAAGCACACGCCGGGGAACACGGACATGCGCGGATTCGTGCAGGCGGTGGCGCGCGAGGCGCGCCGGCGGGCGCCGGCGGGCTTTGCGCCGCGCACGGTGTACTTCGGCGGGGGCACGCCGAGCATGCTCTCGCCCACACACCTGGAGCGCTTGGTGGCGGGGCTGCGGGAGGCGTGCGACCTTTCACGGGTGGAGGAATGGAGTTTCGAGGCGAACCCGGCCACGTTCACGCCGGCGAAGGTGCGGCAGTGGCGGGAGCTGGGCATCACGCGCGTATCCCTGGGCGTGCAGAGTTTCGAGCCGCATCTGCTCCGCCTGCTGGGGCGGGAGCACTCGCCCGCCGATGTGGCGGAGAGCGTGCAGATGCTCCGGGATGCGGGCATGCCGCACATCAACATCGACCTCATGTTCGCGCTGCCGGGGCAGACGGCGCAGGATTGGGAGCATTCCCTGCGGGAGGCCGTGCAGCTGGGCGTGGACCACATCTCCGCCTACAGCCTCACGCTGGAGGAAGGCACGCCCTTCCACGCCCGGTATGCCGACAGCGTGGACGACGAGCGGGACGCTGCGCTCTTCGAGCTGGCGGAGGACATCCTGACCGCCGCCGGGTACCGCCACTACGAGATATCCAACTACGCGCGCCCGGGCGGGGAATCCCTGCACAACCTGGCCTGCTGGCACGGCAGGGACTACATCGGCCTGGGGCCCGGTGCCTGCGGCACGGTGGACGGCACGCGCTACGAGAACGCGGGCGACACCGCCGCGTACACCGCCGCGCTGGCACGGGGGGAGCTGCCCCCTGGCACGGCGGAGCGGCTATCCGCGGAGGCGCGCCGCACGGAGCTGCTGGGGCTGATGCTGCGCACGGACACCGGGCTGCCCGCCGCCATGCTGCGCGGGCGGGACGCGGAATTCGTGTCCATGCTGGAGCGGGAGGGCCTGGCGCGGCGCGGTGAAGCCGGGGAGCTGCTGCTCACGCGGCGGGGGCGGCTGGTGGCGGACGAGATAGCGGTGGGCCTGATGTAAAAAGACACGGAATGAGCTTGCCACGGCGGTGTGTTGCACCTACAATGCGTGGCATGAAGACCAGCGTGCTGATACAGGCCGCACTTTGTGCCGCCGCCCCCGTTCTGTATGCGCAGGAAGCCCCTGCCAACGATGCCCTTCTGAATTCCCTGCGCGATGTGCTGCCGGAGGAATCCTCCACCATCTCCACGATCGAGAACAAGGCCACGCAGGACCCCGGCGCGGCGGCGGACATCTCCCCCGCGGCACACCCCCAGGAGTACGCCACCTTCAAGGAGCGCATGCAGCAGGAGGCCAAGGCCTGCACCTACGATTTCATGCCCGCCATGAAGGCCATCCTCAACGCCACCAACGATGAATTCGCACTCGACCCCTGGATGCAGCAGGCCGCCAAGGACGGCATCGCCCCCGCCCTGCAGCAGGTGGCCGACAAGATGCTCTCCCGCGTGACCGAGGAGGAGGTGAAGGGCCAGAAGGGCAAGGAGGCCTTCGCCCTGGTGAAAAAGGCGGCGGACGCCGGATACGAGCCCGCCATGCTCAACCTGGCCATGGCCCGCATGAACGGCATCGGCACCTACAAGGACGAGGCCCAGGCCCGCAAGGACATGATGGCCGCCTGCAAGGGCGGCAAGTTCATGCCCCGCTTCAAGTGGCTCCAGCTCACCGGCCGCCTGCAGGGCTTCGACTCCAAGGACAAGCCGGAGGTCAAGGCGGAAATCGACCGCGGCAACCACCACGTCGCCTACTACCTCGCCATGCAGGCGGAAATCCTGGCCGAGCAGTCGGAATGGATGCAGAAAGCCGCCAAGATGGGCAACCCGGAGGCCGTGTACGCCCTCTCCGCGGCATGCTCCGCCACCATGCCCAAGGAAAGCTACCAGCTGCTGCAGGAGGCCGTGAAGATGCACAGCCCCAGCGCCGTGTTCCTGCTGGGCTGCATGCTCACGGACCCCAGCCGACCGGGTCCGCTCAAACAGCTGGACGTGCCGCACAACGACGAGGTGGGGCGCCACCTCATCCGCCTGGCGGCCATGACCGGCAACACGGAAGCCCGCTACATGCTGGGCATGAGCTACCACGAGGGCAAGTACGGTTTCCAGAAGGACGAGAACCGCGCGTACCGCAGCTTTGAGTGCGGCACCCTGCAGGGCGACGCGATGTGCATGACGGCGCAGGCCATCATGCTGCTCAAGGGCATGGGCGTGCAGAAGGACGAGAAGGAGGCGCTGCCGCTCATCCTAGAGGCGGCCAACCGCGGCATCCCCGGTGCCATCTTGCTGATGGCCTACGTGCAGTACAACGGCTTGGGCGGCGTGCCCGCGGATGCCTACAAGGCCAAGCAAACCCTCCAGGACGCCGTGGCCGCCAACATCCCGGAGGCCCTCGTCTACCTGGCCTACATCACCGCCAAGGGCGGCGCCAACCTTCCCGCGGACGAGAAGGAGTCCGCCATGTACCTCCGCATGGCCGCGCAGGACTTGAAGGACGAGGCCCAGAAGCTGTACGACGACCTCATGAAGAACGGCTGGGACCCGGATTTGTGACGGAGCGCGCCCATTCCGGGCGCGCGGATTGCCGCAAATCGTGGGGAATATCATGGATTTTTGATTGACTAGCGGGGCATAGCGCGGTAGAATATCCGCGATATGACAGATTTGCCAAAGGCGTATGAACCCGCAGAGGTTGAGGATAAGTGGCAGGCCCGCTGGATGAGCGGGGGTTGCTTCCATGCAGACCCGCATTCCACCAAGCCGGCCTACAGCATTGTCATACCCCCGCCCAACGTGACCGGCGTGCTCCACATGGGGCACGTGCTCAACAACACCATCCAGGACATCCTGGCGCGCCGCGCGCGGCAGGAGGGCAAGGAGGTGCTCTGGCTGCCCGGCACCGACCACGCGGGAATCGCCACCCAGGCGCGCGTTGAGAGGGAGCTGGCCAAGGAGAACCCGCCCCGCACCCGCTACGACGTGGGCCGAGAGGATTTTGTGAAGATGGTGTGGGAGTGGAAGCAGAAGCACGGCGGCATCATCATCAAGCAGCTCA
>JAKSOU010000002.1 GCA_024405435.1 Akkermansia sp.
CCGCGTAGTTGGTGTAGCCCACCATGTTCTGGCCGCGCAGCAGCATCATGTGCGGCGTTTTGGGCGCCAGGCGCTTCAGCGTGTCCAGGCGCTCGAACGGCAGCTCGCCCAGGAAGCGCAGCCCGGCGTCGATGGACGCGCCGCCCCAGGTCTCCAGCGCGGAGAAGCCCATGGTGTCCAGGATGGGTGCGATTTCGAGCATCTGCTCGGTTGACATGCGGGTGGCGGCCAGCGACTGGTGGCCGTCGCGGAGTACGGTGCAATTGAATGTTGCGGGTTGCATATTGATGTAGAGTTAAATGGTCTGCCGCGCGTTGTGCGCGGTATTAAGGGATACACTACCAGAAACGCGGCGGCGCGTCAAGGAAGAATTGCGTTCGGCACAGGCGCGGGCGCCGCGGCGGGCCTTTTGGGCTGGGGTTTGGGTGCGGGGAAGGCGTGGGGGTAGAATTTCATGGCGCGGGGCAGGGCGGCCTGGATGCCCTCCCGCGTGGTGCGGATGCCGGCCTCGCCATCGAAATTCACGGCGCGGCGGAAGATGTTGTGGTCCGTGCCGAACACCATGTAGCGGTGGATGAGGAAGCGGTCTTCCGTGCAGCCCACCTTGGCCTCCTCCACGGTGAAGGCGGCCTGGTAGTCGGAGGCGGCCAGGGTTTCCAGCATGGGCGGCGTGTTGTAGCCGCCGGGGAAGCAGTACGTGGAGCAGGCGCCGAACAGCTCCAGCAGCTTGGCGCGGGAGGACAGGAACTCCACCTGCAGCTGGTTTTTGTACTGCTCGGATTCCATGGCGTAGCGCCGCCACTTCTTGGGGTACAGGTGGTTCACGGAGTGGCTGCCGATGGTGGCGCCGCAGCGCTGCATGGCCTGGATCTGGCGCACCGTCATGGAATCCCCCTGCACATCGATGTAGCTGGTGTAGAGGAACATGGTGAACGGGTAGCCGTACGCCCGCAGCACCGGGAAGGCATCCGTGTACACGCTCTTCCAGCCGTCGTCTATGGTGATGAGCACGCAGCGCTCCGGCAGGCGGCGCGTGCCGTTGAGCCATTCCAAAAAGTCCTGCATGGTGACGACACTCAGCCCGGCATCTTTGATGTACTGCATCTGCTGGCAGAATTCGGAGGTGTGCATGCGCATCTCCGTGGCGGGCTTGGTGTTGCTGAAGTTGTGGTAGCCGAGCACGGCCACGCGGGTGCGCTCCCGCTCCACCAGGGGCGCGGCGAAACGGCTGGTCACCCAGTCCCCATCCGGCGTGCGGCGCCCCAGGTTCTCGTAGACGGGTGTCACCGCGGGGTAGGCATCCTGCGCGTCGGGCGCGGCCACAGGCTCCGGCAGCGGCTCGTCCACTTCCTCCGCCACGTCGTCGTCCTGGAAGGCCTCCGGCACCGGAACGGGTGCGGGTTCTGGAAGAGGCGTGGGCTCTGCAATGGGCGTGGGTTCCGGTTCCGGCTGCACCGGTTCCGGCTCCTGCTCCTGCGTGTCGGGGGGCGGCGGGGTGTCGCCAAAATCCACGGCGCGGGTGAAGGAGGAGGCATCCACCACCATATACCTGTGCTGGCGCATGGCGGGGGTGGCCTTGGAATCCTTGCCGCTCTGCATGCTGAACGCCAGGCGGATGCCGAAGGAGGGCAGGGCGTGCGCCAGGTTGTCCTCCGCAATCCCGCGCGGGTAGGAGAACGCGCGGCAGGCGTGGAACGCGGCCCCGATGCAGCGCATGGAGTTGCCTAGCTCACGTTCCGCCAGCGCTGAAAAGTCGTCCGTGCCGGAAAGGGCCGCGAACTGCCAGTCATAGCTCTCCGGGCGGTTCATGGTGTGGCTGCCGATTTCCGCGCCGTTCATGGCCATCTCCTGCAACTGCTGCAGTGTGGCGCGCTCGCTGTCGCCCATCGCAAAGTTGCGCCCGTCCACGAATATCACAAAGGGGTACTTGCGCTCCCGCAGGATCGGGTACGCCACCTCGTACGCATCCCGGTCCGCCTCGTCCAGCGTGATGAGCACGCAGCCCGCAGGTAGCGTGCGCCGACCCTGCCGCCAGTCCAGGTACGCCTGCAGGGATATCGGCCGCAGCCCTTGCTCCTTCAGGTAGTCCATCTGCCGCGCAAACTCCGCCGCTCCCATCGTGCCCGGCGCGCCGTCCGCGCTGAACCTGCCGTAGCCCAGCACTGCCACGCGCTCCTGCCGCGCCTGTGTGGCCGCGCCTGTGGGCGCATGGGATGTTGCGGGCCCGGACTGCGGCTCTGCCGCAGCCATCAGCGGCAGCATCGCCAAACACGCCTGGAGCATCCACGCCTTCATGCGCGCTCAATTTTACCCCTATCCTGTGTTTGTTCAAGCCAAATGTTTAAGGAATGTGAAACAATTTTCGCGCGCAGCGCATCCATCCGTTTACGAACGCGGGCGGAATTTGGGTTGTCAAGCCCTGCATGTTTATACGGGCATTGGCAAACTATTGCAGGGACCTGTTCCACGGGAACGGGAAGAGGATGCGGCGCATGGTGAACACGGCGCCGCAGCGCGGGGTGGACCTGGCCGCCTACATGGGGCGCTGGTACGAGCAGGCGCGCTACGACCACGCCTTCGAGCGCGGCCTGGAGCGCGTGTTCTCGGACTACACCCTGCTGGCGGACGGCTGGGTGAGGGTCAGCAACAGCGGGCGCGGGGCAGACGGCAGGCGGCACCGCGCCGTGGGCATGGCCAGCAGCCCGCGGGGCGACGGCCGGCTGTGGGTGTCCTTTGTGCCGCCGTATTCCTGGTTCACGGCGCCGTACCACATCCTGTACGCCACGGAGGGGTACACGGGGGCGGTGGTATCCGGTGAGGACGACCGCTACCTGTGGCTGCTCACGCGGGAGCGGCATCCCGGGCGGGAGCTGATGCAGCGGCTGCTGGCCGAGGCGCGTGAGCGCGGGTTCGACACCGCGCGCCTGCACTACACGGCGCAGAGCGGGGACTAGAAGCGGAAATCAAGCGCGGCGGCGGCGTACACGCCAGTGCCGTAGTGGTGCTTGCCCAGGGTTTTCTTGTTAGCGTTGAAGCGGCAGAATTCCGCGGTGGTGACAACGGGCATGCCCACGGAGGTGGAAAGCACGCGCCTGCTTTGGCCCTCGCGGGAGAAATCCCACTCCTCCGTGGCCCCGGCCACCAGCGAGCGCACGCGGAAGATGCGCGTGTCGCCGCCATCCGTGGCCACCGCCCAGGAGCCGCCGGACCCCGCCGCGAACAACCCTGCAGACCACCCGCTCCCCAGGTTGCGCATCACCGTGAGCTTCCCGCCTCCCAGCTTCAGGCGCCAGTTCTCGTTGGGCGTCCACTCGCAGGAGAAGGCGGGGATGACGCACCAGGAGAACATGCGCGGCGCCAGCACCACGCCGAAGCCATACGAGAAATGCTCGCTGGATTTGATCTTGTACTGGAACATGCCGTTCAGGCTCCAGGCGCGGTTCCATTTCACGAAATCCGTGGCCAGGGTGGGGGCCAGGGCCGCAATCATGCTGTTCCCGCTCTTGAAGCGGTGGATAACCGTGCAGGGCAGGGCGAAATTGTACAGCTCGCGCTTGCGCAGGTCGAAGCCCCCCGCGTGCATGTGCGTTATCTCCGAATCCAGCGACAAGCTGAACTTCCAGTCGCGGTAGCCGCTGCGGCTCGTGTCGGACAGCTGCAGGTTCAGCTCGTATTTCTGCATGGCCAGGGAGTGGGCGCCGTGCCGCTCGTGCAGGTACGAGAACATCTCGAACGTGCACGCCGTGGGCAGAACTCCCGTGGAAGGAAAATGGTACGTCAAGCCGGTGGTGGCGGCTTGGGCCACTCCAGCCACCGTCAACAGGATAGATGCAAACGCAGCGGGCTTCATGACCACACGCTAGCAGAGTGCACGCGCAAAATCAAGCCCCGCCCGCGGCAGCGCGCCTAGGAGACGCCTAGGAGAGCTCCCAGCCGTTCGGCGGGGGGCATTGGCCCACCCGCACGCTGGCCATCCCCGCCGCGGCCGCGGCGCGCAGCCCGGGTTCCCCGTCCTCGAACACCACGCAGTCTTGCGGATCCACACCCATGAGCTCCGCGCAGCGCAGGAAGATGTCCGGTGCGGGCTTGCCGCGCCCCGGCGGCACATCGTCCGGGGTGACGATGATGGGGAACCAATCCCGCATGCCGGCGGAGCCGAGGGTTTCCAGCGGACCGGGCATGATGCTTCCGGTGCCGATGGCGTAGGGGATGCCGCGCCCGCGCAGCGTGAGCACCAGGTCCCGCATTTCCGGGATGGCGGGCAGCTGCTCCGTTTGCAGCAGGTGGGTGTAGCACTCGCGCTTGTACAGGGCCACCGCCTCCGCATCCATGTCGAGGTTGTACAGGCGGTTGAGGTCGCGCACGATGTCTGGCGCGGCCATGCCGCCGTGGGCGGTGAACTCCGGCCACAGGAAGGCGTGCGTGGGCGCGCCGTGCCTTGCCAGCGCCATGCGCCAGGCGCGGTAGTGGGTGGGCATGCTGTCCACCAGCGTGCCGTCCAGGTCAAAGATGTACCCGCCGTAGAGGCGGCCCGGCAATTCCACGCGCGCAGTCATTGCAGGTCGAACTCCTCCACGAATGCCTTCAGGTCCGCGTCCTTGCCGAACAGCACCAGGATATCGCACGCCTGGAACTCCAGGCTGGCCTCCGGCGTGTCGATGACGGGCGATTCCGGCGCGGGCAGCACGTTGTCTGTGGCGGCTTTCTCCACGGGCTTGCCGCGGCGCACGGTGAGCAGGTTGAGACGGTAGTCCTGGCGAAGGCCCACCTCGGAGAGCTTCTTGCCTACCCAGGCCGCCGGCAGCCTCACTTCCGCCAGGGAGTGCGTGGCGTCGATGCGCCGCAGGTTCACCATCCCCTCGTTCACCAGGCGGTCGCCGAGCTGCTGCGCGGCCACCTCCTCCACGCGGAAGACATTGTTGACGCCGATGAGCTTCAGCACGCTGTTCTGCAGGTCGTTCACGTTGCGGACGTACAGGTTCTTGGCACCCATCTGCTTAAGCTGGGCGGTGATGAGGATGTTGCGCTCGTACTGCTCGCCAACGGTGACGATGACGCATGTGTCGTCGTCCGTCAGGTCGAGCTGTTCGAGCACGCGGCTATCGGTGGCATCGCCGATGAGGGGATTTGCCACGAGGTCTTTGATGGGTGTGATGTTGGCTTCCCGGATATCCAGGGCCGTTACATCGTATCCGTGTTCCGAAAGGAAGAGCGCGAGGGCGCGCCCGAACTGTCCGATGCCTATGATAACGAATTTCATGGTCTTTCAGGTGGGTTAATTAAGGGGAAGCCTGGTTTCCGGGTGCCGCAGCGGTGCGGGGTCCTTCTGCTTGATGAAGATGAGCATGAAGGTGAACATGCCCACGCGGCCGAAGAGCATGCTCAGCGAGACGATGCAGCGGGAAAGCGGGGAAAGCTGCGGCGCCACGCCCAAATCAAATCCGGTGGTGGTGTACGCGCTCACCTCCATGAAGAGCATCTTGAACGGTCCCTGCGGGTCTGCCGCTATCTTCGGCTCCAGCAGCAGCAGCAGCATGGTGGCGAGCACTATCAGGAAGATGGAAAGCACCACGGTGGCCATGGCTCGCTCCACCGTGGCGCGGGCAATGCGGCGCCCGTGCATCTCCACATCCTGCTGGCCGCGCAGCACGCGCCATATCTCCAGCAGGCACAGGCACAGCACCGGCGCAAACACACCGCCGCCCGTGCCCGCAGGGTTGCCGCCCACGAACATCATCACGCACATGAACATCTTGTACACCGGCCCATATGCTCCGATATCCGTCAGGTTGAACCCGGCTGAGCGGCTCACGGAGTTCCACAGGGCCTCCCACACATTGTGCGCGCTCGCTGCATGTGCGCAGGGCTCCAGCAATCCCAACAGGGAGAACCCCAACGTGCCCAACACCAGCACTGCAAGCGTCACGCGCAGGACCAGCCAGGAGTGCGTGCTCCAACGGCGTGGAAGGAATTTGTGTGCCATGCGCCGGCGCAGGCGCTGCAGCGCCTCCAGGTACACGCCGAATCCCAGCGTGCCCACCAGCATCATGGTTATCATCACGCCCTGCACGCCGAAACAACCCTGCACGCCCGGGTGGCTCATGCCATCCGGGAAGAGCGTGATACCCGCGTTGCAGAAGGCGGAAACGGCGTGGAACACGGCGTATCCAATCAATTGCTCCTGTGGGATTCCCGCCGCCCCCCGCCACAGGAAGTACAGAAACACGGCCCCCACCAGCTCCGTGACCAGGGTCACGCTGAACACCGTCTTGAGCAGTAGGCGCATGTTCACGCCCTGCTGGTCCAGCACGCTGGACATGGTCATGCTGTCGCGCACGGCCAGGCGGCGGCCCAGCATGAGCAGCACCATGTAGGTGAAGGTCATCACGCCCACGGCGCCCACCTGGATATCGATGAGCAGCACCACCTTCCCCGGCGTGGTGAAGGTTTGCGCCATGTTCACGCAGTCCAGCCCCGTGATGGAGGTGGCGGACGCGCAGGAGAACAGCGCCTCCGTGAGGGAAATGGGGTGGTGCGTGGCACCCGGCGTCAGCATCACAAGCGTGCTGATGAACACCAGGGCCAGCATGTAGGTGAAGAAGGAGACCGCAGGGCTCCACCAGGTGGCGTGTCCGCGCACAATGCTTTGGCGGTGCGCCCGTCGGCGCAGGAAGAAGCGGATGGCTGCAAACCCGCCGATGCACAGGCAGCAGCCCGCCTGCACCCATTCCAGCCAAACGTGGAAATGCCCGGCGAACGGCAGGGCAAAGAGCGCGGCGGATGCCGCCACCACCGCCACCTGCACCCAAAGCAGGCGCCCCGGCACGCGCCGGAACGACAGCTCCCTGGCAAAGTGCGCCAGCACCGCGGCCGCGTTGAACCACACCAGCCCGCACAACATCATGTAAGAGCCGCGGATGAAGTGCTGCTGCGGGTCATCGTTCCCGGCAGGTTGGAAAAACACTATCCAAAGCAGGACAAACAGGACAAGCGCGCCGGAGATGATTTCCGGCAGCTCAAGCACGCGGTTGTGCCTTTCCCTGTGGTGGCTGAGCGCCATAGCGCGCGAATGCTACCACATTCCATTCACCATGGCAAGCGTTATATCATGCCGCCCACGCTGCGCTGACCAAATCCTAATCCTCATCCTAATCCCGATCCTAATCACAGCACGTCCCCCCACTCCGGTGCGGGCTTTTCATCCGCTATGGAGCAGATGCGGTTGATCATGCGGTCCCACTTGTCGCGCCCCTCCAATATGTCGATTTCAATGCGCAGGAAGTAGATGGGCACGTCCATCTCGTTCGGCTCCAGGAAGCGCACGGCATCCTTTTCCGTGGTGATGATGGCATCCAGCGCGCGGTCTGCGCAGCGCTGCACAAAGGCCTCCAGCTCTTGCTGGTCGAACCAGTGGTGGTCGGGGTACCGGCGGCGTATCTCGATATTGGCACCCTGCTGCTCCACGAGTGTCTCGAAGCTCTCCGGGCGGGCGATGCCGCTGAGGCAGGCCACGTACTTGCCATTGAGGAAGGAGAGCTCCTTGCGCTCCCCGGTGAAGATGTTCTCCAGGTAGGCGGGGGCGTGGTTGGTGACGATGATGTCCGCCACACGGTTGTACTTGCGGATGGTGGCGATGAGCTCGTCCTGCGGCTTGCAGGCGCTCTTGGTGAGGATGATGTAGCTGGCGCGCTTGAGGCTGGTGCGGGGCTCCCGCATGGTGCCGCGCGGCAGCAGCGCCCCCGTGCCGAACGGGAACCCGCAGTCCACCAGCACGATGTCTATCTCGTGCCGCAGCTTCAGGTGCTGCATGCCGTCGTCCAGGATGAGGGTGTTGCAGCCCAGCTGCTCGATGGCGAAGATGCCGGACTTCACGCGGTCCTTGTCCACCAGCACGGCCACGCCGTCCAGGTTGCGCGCCAGCATGAACGGCTCGTCCCCGGCGTAGCGCGGGTCCAGCTTGCGGTTGGTGCCGTCGCTGGCAATCTTGGGGATGCGGCGCAGGCGGCGGCCGTCCTTGTCCAGCCACACCTGCGGGTGGTGCAGGGGCTTGCTCTTGTATCCGCGGGTGAGGATGGCGCACTTCCTGCCGCGGGCGGCGAGGGTGCGGGAGAGCAGCTCCACCACGGGGGTCTTGCCGGTGCCGCCGGCGGTGATGTTGCCCACGCTGATAGTGAGCGCGCCCAGGTAGTGGACGGTGAGGATGCGGCGGCGGAAGAGGTAGAGGCGCAGGGCGGTGACGGCGCGGAAGCCCCAGGAGCCCACGCGCAGGATGCCGCGCATGGCCCACGCGCGGAAGCCGCGGGCGCGCCCGAATATCACATCGGTGCCCCACTCCTCCAGCTCCTCCGCGCGTGATTTCATGGATCGGCCGCCGCGTTTAGAACTCGCAGTTGCGCGGGGTGCGCGGGTAGGGCAGCACGTCGCGGATGTTCTGCACGCCCGTCACGAACATAATGAGACGCTCGAAGCCCACGCCGAATCCGGCATGCGGCACCGTGCCGTAGCGGCGCAGGTCGTTGTACCAGTAGTAGGTCTCCTTGTCCATGCCCAGGCGCTCGATGTTGCCCTCCAGGATGTCCAGGCGCTCCTCGCGCTGGCTGCCGCCGATGATCTCGCCGATGCCGGGCACCAGCACGTCCATGGCGGTCACGGTCTTGCCGTCCTCGTTCAAGCGCATGTAGAACGGCTTGATCTCCTTCGGGTAGTCGTACACGATGACCGGGCACTTGAAGTGCTTCTCCGTGAGGAAGCGCTCGTGCTCGCTCTGCATGTCCATGCCCCAGTGCGGCGGGTACTCGAACTTCTCCCCGCTCTTGAGCATGATGTCGATGGCCTCCGTGTAGCTGCAGCGCACGAAAGGCTGCTTGCTTACGGCCTCCAGCCGCGCCCGCAGCTCTTTGTCCACGAACTTGCTGAACAGCTCGAAATCCCCGCTCTCGTCCGCCAGCATGGTGTCGGCGATGTGCTTGATGAAGGCCTCCGCCACGTCCATGTCGCCCTGCAGGTCGCAGAAGGCCATTTCCGGCTCGATCATCCAGAATTCGGCGGCGTGGCGTGTGGTGTTGCTGTTTTCCGCGCGGAAGGTGGGGCCGAAGGTGTAGATGTTGCCCAGGGCGCAGGCGAAGGTCTCGCCCTCCAGCTGGCCGGACACGGTGAGGTTGGCCGGCTTGCCGAAGAAGTCCTTGTCGTACCCCTTGTTCTCCGCCAGCGGGTCCAGCGTGGTCACGTGGAACATCTCGCCCGCGCCCTCGCAGTCGGACGCCGTGATGATGGGCGTGTGCACCCACACGAAATCGCGCTCCAGGAAGAATTGGTGCACCGCCGCGGCAATGCGGGAGCGGGTGCGGAAGATGGCGCCGTACAGGTTGGTGCGCGGGCGCAGGTGCGCGATGGAGCGCAGGAATTCCGGGGAGTGCCCCTTCTTCTGCAGCGGGTAGGTTTCCGGGGAGGTGCCGATGAGCTTCACCGCCGTGGCCTGGATTTCCCACTTCTGCTTGCCGGGGCTCTCCACCAGGCGCCCCTCCACCTGCACGGAGGCCCCCGTGGTCATTTTCGAGATGTCCTCGTAGCCGGGGATTCCGGCATCCGCCACCACCTGCACGGAGGCAAGCGACGAGCCGTCGTTGATTTCGAGGAACGAGAAGGTCTTGGAGTCGCGGCGCGTGCGCACCCAACCCGCCACCAGGATGGCGTCCATGGGCGCCTCGCTGGCCAATGCATGCTTAACGAGTGTTCTTTGCATAGATAATCTGCTTGTTACCCGCCATTCTACTACCGCACCCGCCCCGTGGCGAGAAAAAAAAGACGTTCCCGCGGCGCGGCATGCGGCGGGGAAAGGCTTGACGCGGGATGGGGACGGGTCTAGAATGAAAGGCGTGCAAGCGGTTATGAGATACTGCATGCTGGTATTGGCGCTGCTGCTGATGCCGGTGGTGGTGACGGGCTCTCTGGTGGAGGGCGCGGGGCCGCATTGCACGGAGGCGAACTGCTGCCTGCTGGCGCACTGCCATTGCGACTGCTGCGGCTGCGCGGGCTTCTACCACCGCCACGAGGCCGACCATGAGCACAACGCGGACCACCATCACCACCATCACCACCACGGCGTGTTCGAGCTGCTGGGGGATGCGGGCGAGACGCTGCCGCACGCGGCGGCTCCCGCGGTGGCGGTGCTGTGCGTGCCGCCGAGCCTCACCCCGCGCCAGACGGGCGCGGAAGAGTTGCCGCCGTATGCGCCGGAAGCGCGTCCGCGCGGCCCCGGCGGGGGATTCGCCCCGCTGCGTTGTTGAAGGAGGACTGTACCCTGAACCCGGCCGTTCCCATGCGGGAGCGGTGTGCCGTGATACAGTCCAATTAGAAAAAATCCTTCAACCATACCATGCTTAAATACACCTTTCCGGCGATAGCCGCGCTCATGCTCACCTGCTGCGTGGGCTACGCGCCGCTCGCCATCGATTTGAACCGCGACACCGCAGAATGGCGCGAGTTGTCGCAGAACCTCTGCCGCGGCGGCGCGCTCTCGCGGGCGGACGCCTGCCACATCGGCCTGCTGCTCAACCCGGACCTCAACCGCGCGCGCCTCACCTACGCCCGCAGCACCGAGGCCGCCAAGTACGCTGGGCTGTGGGACGACCCCTCGCTCTCCGGCAGTCTGGAGCGCGTGCTGCAGGGCGGCTTCTTCAACCACGGCATCGCGCCCTCCCTCTCCATCCCCGTTACGGGAACCAAGGGGCTGGCGCGGCAGGTGGCCGAGCAGTACAGGGAGGCCGACTACTGGCAGATGCGCGACAAGGAGCGCGTGTTCCTGGCGGAGCTGAACGCGCTGTGCAACGAGGTGCTGGTCACCCACGCCAAGCTGGAGCTCATGCGCGGCCGCCTGGCGCAGGCGCGCGACGAGCAGCGCCGCGTGGAGAAACTGCAATCGCTCGGCGAGGTTCCCTTCGCAGACATGCAGGTGGTCAACACCCGCCTGAGCGATTTGGTGAAGGACGAGCAGGAGCTCTCCAACCGCCACCTGGAGGTGCACCAGAGGCTCACCCGCATGCTGGGGCTGCACCCCGCCGCGGGCGAGGTGGAGCTGGCCGCCGAGCTGCCCCCATCCCTGCCGCAGAAGGCGGCCGCGCCCACGGCGGAGCTTCTGCTGAACCATCCCGCCCTGCTGGCGGAGCAGGCCAACCTGGGGGCGGGAGAGCTGGAGTTGAAGGCGGAAATCCGCCGCCAGTTCCCTGATGTCTCCCTGGAGCCGGAATACCGCCGGGAGGACGAAGCCAACCGCATCGGCCTCGGCCTCAGCTTCACCCTCCCCGTATGGAACCGCAACCGCGCAGCCATCCACTCCGCTCAGGCCGACCGCGCGCTCGCCTGCCAGAAGCTCGTCGCCACTTGGCGCGGGTTGCTGCAGGATGCCTCCGACCTCGCGGCGCAGCAGGAACTGGCCTACACCCATTGCCGCGAGGAACAGGCGCGCATCGACGCCCTCGCGGGCGCGGAGGCCCGCCAGGAGCAGCTCTGCAGCATGGGCGAAACCGCTTTCCCCGCGCTGGCGGAGGCCCGCCAGGAAATCTACACCCGCCGCCTCAACTACCTGGACTGCCTCGGCAAGCTGCTGGACATCCGCGTGAAACTCCAATCCCTCAACCCCACCTCCTTCCAACAATGAAAACCACTTTTTTGACCGTTCCCTATCTCCTCTACGCCCTCATGCTGCCCCTCGGCGCCCATGAGCACGATGAGCACGAACACTGCGAACACGAGCACGAACACGAGCATGAGCATGAGCATTGCGACCACGACCATGACCATGACCATGAATCCGTGGTGGTGAAGGCGGACGAGCATTCCCGCCACATCCTGGCCATCCAGACGGAGACCGTTCCCGCCGCGGGGCAGCGGCTGGTGTATTCCGTGTACGGCACGCTCAACGTGCCGCAGCACGCGCTCCGCACCTACGCCCTGCCGAGCGCGGGCCGCGTCACCCTGCACGTGAAATCCGCCCAGGCCGTCCGCAAGGGGGATTTGCTCTACACGCTGGAATCCCCGCAGGTGGCGGATGCCGTGGCGGAGCGCGACCGCGCGGATGCCGCCGCAGAACGCTGCTCCGCGGAAATCGCCGCCATGGAGCAGCGCGTGAAGCGTCTCAATGATGTCGGCACCCGTAACAGCGACCTGGAGGAACAGCTCCTCTTCAAGCGCGCGGAGCTGCGCCAGCTCACGCAGGACGCCGCCAGCGCGTCCTCCCGCCTCTCCATGCTCTGCCTCGGCGCGGAGCCGGCGCAAGAGAACGGTGCGCTTTGCGTGCGCGCCGCAGCCGACGGCACTGTGCGCAACGTGGGATTCACCCAGGGCGGTTGGGGAGAGCAGGGGACCAGTGTTATTTCCATGGCGGACACCGCCGCGCTGGAGGTGGCGGCCCCGCTGCACGCCGCATCCGTCCCGGAAATCGGCACCGTGCGCTCGCCCCTCTCGGAGGAGGGAACGTGGCGACTGGACGAGCAGGTGGACCCCGCCACCCAGACGCGCACGCTCTACTTCACCCCCGCAAAGCTGCCGCAAGGCGCGCGCGCGGGCCAGTTCTGCCGCCTGGACATCTACAACGGCACCTTGGACGATGACGACATCGTGACCATCCCGGATTCCGCCATCGTGAAGGTGGGCGCGGATGATATAGTGTTCGTGGAGGTGGAGGAGGGCACCTACGCCGCGGTGAAGGTGCACGCGGGCGAGAGCCGCTTCGGCATGACGCCCGTGGAGGGGCTTGCCCCCGGCCAGAGGATGGTGGTGAAGGGCGGCCACGAGCTGCGCAACCTGCTGCCCGCGGACGGCGCGGCCAAGAAGGCCGGGCACTTCCACGCAGACGGCCATTTCCACGAGGGAGAGGACTGATCCATGAACCGTCTCATTGCCTTTTGCCTGAAGAACCGCTGCATGGTGTGCATCGCCACCGTGCTGCTGGCGCTGTGCAGCCTGTATGTGGTGCTGGGGCTTCCCGTGGATGTCTTCCCGGAACTCAAGGTGCCCCGCGTCACCGTGCAGACCGAGGCCCCCGGGCTCTCCGCCGAGGAGGTGGAGCAGTACGTCAGCATCCCCGTCGAGTCCGCCCTCAGCGGCGCCGCGGGGGTCAAGGGCGTGCGCTCATCCTCCGGCAGCGGGCTGTCCTTCGTGTGGGTGGACTTCGACTGGGACACCGACATCTACCGCGCCCGCCAGATTGTCTCGGAACGCCTGGCCGCGGTGCGGGATTCCCTGCCGCAGGACGTGGAGAGCGAGCTCGCGCCCATCGTTTCCGTCACGGGCGAAATCATGCTCGTTGCCGTGACCGGCGACGATGGCGTGGACCCGCTGGAGATGCGGCGCGTGGCGGAGTTCGGCCTGCGCAACCGCCTGCTCTCCGTGCCGGGCGTGGGCCAGGTCACCGTGCTGGGCGGCCGCCTGCCGGAGTACCAGGTGCTCTACAACCCAGACAAGATGCTGCGCAGCGGCGTGACGCTGGATGATATCCGCGCCGCCGTGCAGGATGCCCAGAGCACCGCCCCCGCAGGCTATCTGGAGGACGTGGCGGGGCTTGAGCTGCCCGTGCAGCAGGCATCCCGAGCCGCATCCCCGGAGCATCTGCGCCGCGCGCTCGTCAAGTCCCACCCCGGCGGCGTGCTGCGTCTGGAGGACGTGGCGGACGTACGCATCGACGGTGCGCCGCGCCGCGGCAATGCGGGCTTCAATGGGCGGGAGGCCGTTATCCTCGCGGTGCTGAAAGTTCCCGGCGCCAACACGCTGGAGCTCACGGAAAAGCTGCAGAGGGAGGTGGATGATTTCGCCAAGAGCGCGCTGCCTTCCGGCATGCACCTGCACGCGGATGCCTACCGCCAGGCGGACTTCATCCAACTCTCGCTGGAGAACGGTCGGCAGACGCTGTTCATAGCCGCCATCGTGGTGATGCTGGTGATTGTGCTCACGCTGCTCAACCTGCGCACGGCAGTCATCACGCTGGTGAGCATGCCGCTCTCCGTGCTGTTCGGCATGGCGTTCTTCCCCGCCTGCGGGCTGTCGGTGAACATCATGACCCTCGGCGGATTGGCCGTGGCCGTGGGCGACGTGGTGGACAACGCCATCATCTTTGTGGAGGTGGCCTGGCGCAACCTCTCCCGCAACGCCGCATTGCCGCCGGAGCAGCAGAAATCACGCTTCCGGGTGCTCATGGAGGCCAAGGGCGAGATTGTGGGCTCCATCACGTACTCATCCGTCATCATCCTGCTGGTGTTCGCGCCCGTGCTGTTCCTGGGCGGGCTGGAGGGGCAGTTCTACCGCCCGCTGGGTGTGTCGTACATGCTGGCGCTGGCGGCGTCGCTCCTGGTGGCGCTCACCATCGTTCCCGTGCTGTGCATGATTGGGTTCAAGCGTTCCAAGAACGCATCCGACAACGGGGATTCCGCCACCGCGCGCGCCATCCGCGCCGCCTACCGTCCCGTGCTGGCGTTCTGCATGCGCCGCGCGGGCTGGGTGTTCGCCTCCCTGCTGGTGGTGACCGCAGGCTTCATGGCGCTGGCATCCACCTACGGCACCAGCTTCCTGCCACCCTTCAACGAGGATTGCTACACCGTTTTCGTGAACACGGTCCCCGGCACTTCCCTGCAGGAGACCGAGCGCATCTCCAACCAGGTGATGCGCGAGCTGCAGCAAATCGACGGCGTGAAGTCCGTGGCCCAGCGCACGGGGCGCGCCGAGAGCGACGAGCATGCCGAACCCGTCAGCGCTTCCGAGCTTCTGGTGCGCGTGGACCTTGCTAAGGACCAGAAGAAGATTCGCGAGGCCATCCATGAGGTCATCCACGGCGTGCACGGCACCAGCGGCATGATCGGCTATCCCATGGCCCATCGCATCTCCGCCGTGCTCTCCGGCTCCAATTCCGAGATCGCCATCAACATCTACGGCGACGAGCTGCCCCAGCTCCGCAAGGCCGCCAAGAAGGCAGCGGAAATCCTTTCATCTATGCCGGAGGTGGCCGATGCACGCGCCAACCGCGAGGTGATGGTGGACACCATCTGCGTGGACTACAACCGCGAGGTGCTGGCCGCCTACGGACTCACCGTGGCGGAGGCCGCGGAGCAGGTGTCCGCCGCGCTCCACGGCCTGAAGGCGGGCGAGGTCATCCGCAACCTCGACCACTGGAACATCATGCTGCGCCTGGACCCGCAGTTGCGCATGGGTGTGGACGACGTGCGCCGCCTGCCGCTGCTGGCGGGCAACGGAAAATCCGTGCCGCTCGGCGAGGCCGCCCAGGTTTACCGTGCGGAGCAGACCAACCTCATCCTGCGCGACAACACACGCCGCAAGGCCATGATTTCCTGCAACCCCGCGCCCGATTCCAACCTCGGCGACCTCGCGCAGGCCTGCCGCGAGAAGCTGGACCCAGCCATGCATGAGCTGGGCTGCACCGTGGACTACGACGGCACCATCAAGAGCCGCGAGCAGGCGGGCCGCCGCCTGTACCTGCTGGGTGGCGCGGTGTGCGTGCTCATCGTGCTGCTGCTGGCCGCATCGCTCGGCAGCGTGCGCCGCGCCGCCGTCACGCTGGTGAACATCCCGCTGTGTCTGGTGGGCGGTATCGCCGCCGTGTTCCTGGCCTCGCCCGACACCGTGGCATCCGTGCTGCACGGCGGGTATGTGCCGCCCATCCTGTCGGTCAGCTCCATCGTGGGCTTCGTCACGGTCATCGGCTTCGCCATCCGCAGCGGCCTCATCCTGCTCAACCGCTACCGCGCCCTGGAGCAATCCGGCATGTCCGCCGCGGATGCCATCCGCAACGGTTCCGAGGAACGCCTCATCCCCATCATCATGACCAGCCTCACCACCATCCTCGGTCTGCTCCCCCTCGTCTGGGCCCGCAACCAGCCCGGCGGCGAGCTCCTGGCCCCCCTCGCCATCGTCCAGTTCGGAGGCCTCCTCTCCGCAACCATCCTCAACCTCCTCCTAGTCCCCGCAACCTCCTCCCTCTTCGCCAAATGGCTCACTCCGCGCCACCATGCTGCCCGCCCCCCAAAATAGGATGGGATAATTTGCGATGAGCTGTTGAAGCCGGCGTGGAAGTACGCTGAAATTGGCATCGAACAACAAGGGCGGCAAACGCCTGGCATACGTGTTCGGGAGACCTGCCTGAGGACGCGGCTTAATGAACTGTGGTTATTTCCTTCCCTGTCCTGCGGGGGGATGATGTGGCTTTGAACTGGTTTGCAGGAAGCCCGCAAACTATAAACAGGGCTATCTCCTCCTCCGGGGGGATGCCTGCACGAACACGAGCCTCGGCATCGGTTTCCGGTTGCACCTGCCAGTTGAGCATGCAATGGGCCACATGGTAGTAGTGCAAGGCGTAACTCAGATTCATGGCAAAAAGGCCCGCGCACAGGTATATCTCATGCCGCTCTCCGCGCCAGTGCATGTAGCTCATATCCGATGTGACAATGATAAGCTGTTCGGCATTTTCACCGAAGCCCCTGTTGCCGTTCTGCAAGGCCAGCAAGGGCTGAACCTTTTCTTTTGCCTCATATAGATGGACCCTCACATACTGCTTGTTGCACGCACAGGGAGCATTGGTTGCCAACTGTATGGCCTTCATGATGTCTTCATGCGGTGCGCTGCCGGCGAAATGGCGCACAGAATGCCGAGAGGCGGAGAAAACCGGGAACGGGGCGTTTGAATCCCTCCAGAAATCTTGTGCGCTTATTTCCGGCTGGCGCTCGGGAAGAACATCCACTCCCTCCAATGCGCACTGCAAGGCTTGTTCAACCTCTTGCGGCAATGTAAAGTGCAACTCCCGGTGGACTCGCCGGTATTCGGCCAGAATGCCCAGGGCCGTACGATACTCAAACGCCTCCTTGTTATAACCGGCCGCCTGGTATTTGCCTACAACCTTGCTGAGTTCCAATACCGTGCCGGTGCTGTGGCCAGGGGCAAAGCCGGGCATGGTCAAGCCCTTTTCCACGCAGTGGGAATGGAAAATCATCATCCCCCGCATGCTGCCCTCCCGCTCTGGTTGCAAATACCCGGCATGCTCCCAAGCAGCACGGTCCCTGGCAAGGAATTCGTCTAACACCTCTCCATGGATTGCCTTTCTCAATGCGCATTTGGGATGAAGGAAGAGCTGCCTTATCGCGGTTATGAATTTCTTCACTTGCATATCTAATCCTGGCATACAGTATTTGGAATACTGTAGCAAGCCTAAAAATGCACAACCCCAGAAAATGATGGGGCACATGGTATGATGAACTAGGCCTTCTGGCATTGCCTGTATGTCCCTATGGATGCTCCAATGCATTGGCTATAAATCCTTTACATTTACATAGCGCAAACGCTCCTACAGTATTCCAAATACTGTAGTCTATGGTGAAAATGCCGAAAGACGATAATCCCCGACCTATCCTCCCCTCCTCCGTCTCGCCCTGCACGGGGTGCGGGCTGTGCATGTCTGTGTGCGGGCAGAATGCCATCAGCATGGAGGAGAATGCAGAGGGATTCCTGGTGGCCGAGGTGAATGAGGCAGCGTGCATCGGCTGCAGGGCATGCGAGAAGATGTGCGCGCGGCTGGCCAAGGTTGGGGGGAGCGGGGAACACCGTTTCTACGAGGGGTGGAGCCTGACGCCGGAAATCCGCTGTGGGAGCTCCAGCGGCGGCGTGTTTAGCGAGCTTGCGCTGGATTGCATCCGCCGCGGAGGCGTGGTGTACGGCGTTGCCATGCGGGGAGCTGATTTCTCCCGCTTTGTGGCGGTGGAACGGGAGGAGGACCTGCACCTGCTGCGCGGCAGCAAGTATCTGCAGGCGGATACGGGGGATGTGTTCCTGCAAATGGCGGCGGCATTGAAAACGGGCCACCCTGTGCTGTTTGCGGGGGTGTCCTGCCAGGTGCGCGCGGCGCGCGTCCCGGGGAACGGTACGACAATCTGCTGCTGGTGGATCTGGCGTGTTTCGGCGCACCGAGTCGGCATGTGTGGCGGAGTTTCCTGAGGGGACACGCGAACGGCAGGGGGATCACCAGTGTGTCATTCCGAGACAAGACGCGCAGCCGGAGGGAATACTCCATGCGCATAGAGTACGGGGACGGCACCCGAACCATGATACCCAGGGAGGACAACCCCTTTATGAAAGGCTTCCTCTGCCATCTGGGGCTCAACAGGTGCTGCTACACCTGCCGCTCCGCCGAGGATGACCGCCCGGGCGACATCACCCTGGGTGATTTCTGGGGCCGCCCCAGGCAGGATGACGAGCATCAGGGTGTCTCCGTGGTGATAGCCCACACTCCCAAGGGGGAGGCGGCCTTGGAGAGCATACGCCCCGCCTTGCACTTGAATCCTGCAGATGAAAGCCGGGCGCTTTCCGCCAACGGCGGCCTGGTGACCCATGCGGGCGGGATTCCGCGGCAGCGTGCGGCCTTCCTGCACGCCCTGCGGTGCCAACCGCTCCAGTGCGCGCTCAGCAGCTTCCTGGATGCATCCAAGCGTCCCCGCCCCGGACTGCGCCTCTGCGGCCGCTTCTTCCCCGGCCCCGCACCGCTGCGCAAACTCGCCCGCAAGCTCAGGAAAATGCTGAACCGCCGGGGCTGAACCTTGACATCCCGCGTCTGTCTGCTAGACTGAGAGCATGACGGATTGCGCGCAAGGAGATGAGGGGAAGCCGGACATCGGTGTGGCCACGCTGTGGTTCAGCTGCAATTTCGGAGCGGTAATGACCACGTATGCGCTGTACCGCCTGCTGGAGGAAACGGGGAGGCGGCCCGTGCTTCTGGACAATGCGGCAATGCTCCGGAATCCCTACTTCATGAAGGGGGACAATATCTCCCGCCGCTTTATGCAGAGGCATGGGATTACATGCACAAAACCGCTCAAAGACGATGGAGACTACGATGCGCTCAACGACAGTCTGGACACCTTTGTCATCGGTTCCGACCAGGTGTGGAGGTGGAGGTACACGGCAGACTGCGGGCTCGCCTATTTCCTGGATTATGCCCGTGGGGACAAGCGCAAGGTTGCTTTTGCCTCATCCTTTGGCATAGAGACGGAAGAGCGCCCTACGGAATCAGTGGAGCGTGCGCGATACTGCCTACAGGCGTTCGATGCGGTATCCGTGCGGGAAAAATGCGGAGTGGATATTCTGCGGGAGCATTACGGCATAGAGGGGGAATGGGTGCTGGACCCGGTGTTCCTGTGCCGCATGGAGGATTACGACACCCTGTGCGAATGCGCGGAGAGGCAGGAGTCGCCATACGTGCTGTCGTACGTATTGGAATTGGATGATGCCGTGCGGCACCACATTGCGGCCATATCCCGGGAGCGCGGGGTGCAGGCGGTCAACATGGTGGATGCCCTAAGGAATTGCGAGGAGACGCAAGGGCGTTTCGGCCCCGGGCAGGGTGCGCGGGATATTTCGCCGGAGCAGTGGGTGCGCAACATCCGCGATTGCGATTTCTTTATCACGGATTCGTTCCATGGTGTGTGCTACGCGCTCATATTCAACCGCCCGTTCCTGTGCGTGGCCCCGCCGATAAAGGGGCGCGCGCGCTTTGAATCCCTGTTGGGGCTGGTGGGCCTGCAGCGCTGCCTGCTCTCGCCGGACTACACCGAGGAGGACTGGAACGCCGCCGTTGCGCCCATAGACTGGGTTCAGGTGAACGGCATCTTGCAGAGGGAGCGGGAGAAGGCGCGCGCCTGGCTCGAAAACGCGTTGAGCGCCCCGCGGCCCGCCTGGCGCGTGGCTCTGGGCACGCTGGTGTACGAAAAGCTGTATGCCGGCTGGGGCGAAAAGGAAATGTATCCGCAACAGGAAAGTGAAATTCAAGACCACTTGCGGGGATTCTGCCAGCATATGCTGCCCGCAATCATTTGGTTGGAGCGCCTCTGGCACCGCTTGTTGCTGCACGTGACCTTCGGCCGCGCGCATGCGCGCCATGCAGCGCGCCTGAAAGTGCTCCACGGCCTGCCACGCTACCTGAAACGCAGGAACCGCCGCATGTAGCCTGGGGGAATCCCTTTCGCGGCGCTGGCTTTGTCTCAATGCAAATCCCCGTCATCAAGGGATATCCGTGTCCGCGATTCTACTTGATGTCGATGATGCTGACTTCCGGGGGGCAGAAGAAGCGGATGCCCCAGGTGGAGCCGACACCGCGGGTGACGAAGACGTGGCGGTGCTCGCCGTAGGGGTAGAGGCCGGAGACCATCTCCGAGCGGAAGGAGATGAAGTGGCGGGTGAACGGGATGCCGATCTGCCCGCCGTGCACGTGGCCGCTGAGCATCAGGTCCCAGTCGTAGGCGTCCAGCAGCGTGCGGCTCTCGGGGTCGTGCGAGAGCAGGAGCACGGGGTGCTCCTCCTGGCCGTCGGGCTTCATGCAGGCGTCCGGGTTCTCGTCGCCCTCGTTCCAATCGCCCAGCCCGATGATGCGGATGGTGCTGCCGTTGGGCGCGGTCCAGTCCACGGCCCAGTTGCGGAGGATGGACACGCCAGCGGTCTCGAGGATGCGCGCCACGGGCTCCAGGCGCTCGTAGTCCATGTTGCCGAGGATGGCGTAGGTGGGGGCGATGGCCTTCAGACGCCGCAGCTCGGTTATGTACTTGCGGGTGCGCTTGGTGCGCTCATCAAGCGCGATGAAGTCGCCGCCGTAGACGATGAGGTCGGGCTTGGCGGCCTCGACCATGTCCACCGCCTTCTCCAGCATGTCCTTGCTGTTGTGCAGGTCGCTGATGAAGGCGATACGCAGCGGCCCGGCACCGGGCAGGGTTTCTGCGGGAAGCTCGGTGGTGTTGCACTCCAATTGTGAAGCGCTCCATTGGCCGAACCACTTTGTGCCGAAATAGACAACCGCAAGCACCGCGATAATCCAAAACCAGCGGCGGCGGAAAAGGCTTTTCTGATGCTCGTTTGACATGGCAAGAATGAACGGGAATTAGGATTAGGATTAGGAAGTGTGGAATGTGCCTACGGCGCGGAGGAAATTCTTAATCATAATCTTAATCTTAATTATACTTCGGGGTTCAGCATGCCCAGCGCCGGGTCCAGGAAGATTCCGTCCTTGCGGATGAGAACATCATCGAAGTATATCTCCCCGCCGCCGTAGTCCTTTCGCTGGATGCACACCAGGTCCCAGTGGATGGCGGAGTCGTTGCCGTTGGGAGCCTCGTCGTAGCACTGGCCGGGGGTGAAGTGGAAGGAGCCGCCGATTTTCTCGTCGAACAGGATATCCCGCATCGGCTGCAGGATGAACGGGTTCACGCCCAGCGCGAACTCGCCGATGTAGCGCGCACCCTCGTCCGTGTCGAGTATCTTGTTCAGGGCCTCGTCGTTTCCGTTGCAGTGGGCCTCCACAATCTTGCCGTTCTCGAAACGGAAGCGCACGCCGTCGAACGGGATGCCCTGGTAGATGCTCGGCGCGTTGTAGGCAAGGGTGCCGTTGATGGAATCACGCACGGGCGCGGTGTACACCTCGCCGTCCGGCACGTTGCAGTCGCCCGCGCAGGGGATGGCCTTGATGCCCTTGATGGAGAAGGTCAAATCCGTGCCGGGGCCGACGATGCGCACCTTGTCGGTGGCCTCCATCATGGCCTTCAACCGCTCCATGCCGACCTTGAGCTTGGCGTAGTCGGCCAGGCAGCAGCGGAAATAGAAGTCCTCGAACGCCTCCGTGCTCATGCCGGCGGCCTGCGCCATGCTGGGCGTGGGCCACGCCAGCACGGTCCACTTGCGCTTGTTGCAGGTGAGGTTGCTGGCGGCCTTGAAGTGCTTGCTGATGATTTGCATGCGCTCGCCCGGCACGTCCGCGGACTCGAACGTGTTGGAGTCGGCGTACATGGCGATGTGCACCTGCATGTCCTCCGCGCGCCGGAGGCGGTACTTGCCCTCCAGCCCGTATTGTTCCTCCGTGGCACCCATCTGCAGCTCCTTGTTGACGAGCGCGTGGGTGATGTCCACATGCGGGATGCCGCCGGCCTCCCTGACGGCGCGGATGAGCTCCACCACCATGGCATCCGGGATGTCCTGCATGCGCAGGTTCACATGTTCGCCGGGCTGCACATTGACGGAGTAGCCGCAGATTTGCTTTGCGAGTTGAGTATAGCGTGGGTCCTTCATGATGATTTGGAATTAGGATTAAGATTAAGATTAGGATTAGGAGGGGTTGGTATTGCGGGGGTACCTGGTGTTCTTTCGGCGTGATTCTGCCGTGGCGTGGAGGATAGCGATAAGCTGGTTAGACTCGTCAATGATTTGATCAAGCGAACCTTCTTTGACTAAGCCGACCCTTGCGATGGTGCGCAACCAGTGGCGGGATTCGGCGGCTTCGCCCTCGGCAATCTTCAGCTTGGCGATAAAATCGGCATCGGATCGCGCATGTGTGGCTTCGGCGTAGTTGGCGCCAACGGATGAAGATGAGCGAACAAGCTGCAATCCATAGCATGAGCCTACGTTCGACGCCTTGATGTGCGTGTGGAGATTTGCACACCGCACGGCAAAATCGACAAGGCGGTCTTCCATTTCTAAGCGGTTCATGTTTGAAAAAGGCAAATTTCCTAATCTTAATCCTAATCTTAATTGCGGTTACACCGCCGGGTTAAGGTCACTCAGCGCCGGGTCCAGGAAAATCCCGTCCTTGCGGATGAGGACATCATCCAGGTAAATCTCCCCACCTCCGTAATCTTTGCGCTGGATGCAGACAAGGTCCCAGTGGATCTGCGATTTGTTGCCGTTGGGCGCCACATCGTAGCACTGGCCGGGGGTGAAGTGGAAGGAGCCGGCGATTTTCTCGTCGAACAGGATGTCCCGCATGGGTTGGAGGATGAACGGGTTCACGCCGAACGAAAATTCGCCGATGTAGCGGGCGCCCTCGTCGGTGTCCAGTATCTTGTTGAGGGCGTCGTCGTTGCCGTTGCAGTGGGCCTCCACAATCTTGCCGTTCTCGAAACGGAACTTGATGCCGTCGAACGGAATTCCCTGGAACACGCTGGGAGCGGTGTAGGCGAGGGTGCCGTTGATGGAGTCGCGCACGGGCGCGGTGAAGACCTCGCCGTCCGGGATGTTGAGCTTGCCGTCGCACAGGATGGCGGGGATGCCCTTGATGGAGAAGGTGAGGTCCGTACCGGGGCCCACGATGTGCACGCGGTCGGTCTTCATCATCATGGCCGCCAGCTTCTCCATGGCCGCGCGCAGCTTGTCGTAGTCGGCCAGGCAGCAGCGGAAATAGAAGTCCTCGAAGGCTTCCGTGCTCATGCCTGCCCCCTGCGCCATGGCGGGGTTGGGCCAGCGCAGCACGCACCAGCGGGTGTTGTTGACGCGCTCGTTGTGGACGGGGCGCAGGTATTTCTGGGCGAGCTTCATGCGGTCGGCGGGCACGCTGGAGTTCTCGAAGCTGTTGGCGGCGCCTCGGATGGCGATGTAGGCGTCCATCTTCTGCATTTCCGCCAGCTCCACGGCGGCGATGGCGTCGTACTGCTCATCGGTGGCTCCGGAGAACATCTCGCGTGTGACGGCGGTGTGGCGCAGGTTGATGTGCGGGCAGGCTCCCGCGGCGCGGGCGGCGCGGATGAGCTCGATGGCGATTTCGTCCGGCGCGTCGATGACCTCGAACAGCACGTGCTCCCCGGGTTTCAGGGCGCAGGAGTGGTTGATGAGGTTGCGGGCCAGGATGGTTGTTCTGGGATCAGTCATGTTCTTGATATTGGGGTGAAGGGTTTTTCCTCACGCGGGGGATTGCAGCAGCTCCAGCGCCACGCGCATGTCGGCCTCCGTCACGGTGTCGCTCACCACGGGCTTGCCGATGGCCTCCAGCAGCACCAGGTGCGGCTTGCCGCCGCGGAACTTCTTGTCCGCCGCCACGCGCTCCATCACGGTCTCCGCGTCCACGTGCTCCGGCAGGGTGAGCGGCAGCCCGATGGTGCGCATGGTTTCCAGCACCAGCTTCTCGTCCGATGCGGAAAGGCCGGCGAACTTGCGCGAGAGGTGCAGCGCGGCGCGCATGCCCAGTGCCACGGCCTCCCCGTGCAGCAGCTCGCCGTACGGCACGCTGGCCTCGATGCCGTGGCCGATGGTGTGCCCGAAGTTCAGGAAGGCGCGCACTCCGCGGGTCTCGTGCTCGTCCTGCTCCACGATGCGTGCCTTCACCGAGATGTTGTCGGCGATGATTTCCGGCAGCCTTTCAATGGTGGAGAGGGAGAAGCCGATATCCAGTTCCTCGGCCAGCTGCATGAGCGGGAAAAGGCTCTTGGCGCGGCTGATGGCGGCGTGCTTCACCATCTCCGCCATACCCTCCCGCCCCACGCGCGACGGCAGCGTGGTGAGCGTCAGCGGGTCCGCCACCACCATCCGCGGCTGGTGGAACGCGCCCACCAGGTTCTTCCCGGCCGCAATGTTCACGGCGGTCTTGCCGCCCACGGAGCTGTCCACCTGGGCCATCACGGTGGTGGGTATCTGGATGAACGGGATGCCGCGGTAGTACGTGGCGGCCAGAAAACCCGCCAAGTCCCCGGTCACGCCGCCGCCCAGCGCCACGATGAAGCTGGTGCGGTCGTGCCCGGCCTTCACCATCTCGCCCGCCAGCGTCTCCGCCGTGGACAGCGTCTTGCTCTGCTCCCCGGCGGAGAACACGTGCGTGCTCACGCGGTATCCGGCGTCGTCCAGCGCGGTGATGACGGATGCGGCGTAGAGCGGGGCCACGTTGCTGTCGGTAATGAGCGCGACCTTGCCCTCCAGGCGGGCGCGCGCCACCAGGAAGCCCACGGATTTGAGGGAACCGTTGGCCACGTGCACCTCGTATGATTTCTCACCCAATGACAAGTGAATATCCGGCATGCAGGCATTATAAACGCCGCGCCCCGCACGGGCAAGGCCATATTGCGCATGCGCGCGTGTGCAATGCGGCGTTCCGCGTGGATATGGTTAGTCAATCCCCCAAAGCCGCGCGCTTTCCCTCTTGGGCCGGTATCCTTTCCGCGTGCTTTCCAGCAGGCCGCACTGCACCAGCTCCGCCAAGTCGCGGCTGAGTGTGCGCAGGTTCTTGTGGCGGTAGTGGGTGTAGAAGACCGCCTGCGGGATATCCGCGAAGCCCGCGATGGGCGTGGGTTCGGCGGGCAGGGAGAGCAGGAGGTCGCGCCGGCGCGTGCCGGTTTTCTCCGTGGGGCTGTTGCGGAAGTGTTCCTCCACATGCAGGCGCCAGGCCGCGCGGAGCTGGTGTTCGCGGATATCCGCCAGTAGGGTGCGCAGGGTGGTGCGCCAGCCCTCCAGCGCGTAGATGAAAAACCCGTCCCACAGCGCGGTGTCGTCTGCCGCCAGGGTTGCCACCTCATGCATGAACTGCGTGCGTGTGGCGGTGTAGTGCCCGCTCAGGCAGAGCGCCGCGGGGCAGGGGATGCCGGCCTTCATCAGCAGGAACAGCTCCGCCAGACGCGCTGTGCGCGCGTTGCCGTCGGCATACGGGAGTATCCGCAGCAGGTACACGTGCGCCATCAGCGCCCGCAGGATACCCGCGATGCCCTGCATCTCCGAACCCTCCGCCGCGAAGGTCTCGGAATCCAGCCAGGAGCAGAGGCTCTCCAAGGCCAGGCGGCACTGCGCGGCGGGCAGGCCCATGCCTTCCACCTCGCCGCTCCGCACGCCGCCCGCCGACTCCCCTTCGGGCAGCTCCAGGCCGTCCAGTACGGTGGCGTTGATGCGCCCCAGGTAGTCCGTGTTGAATTTGGGCACCGTGAACTTGCGCGTGGCGGCCACCAGGCCGTGGCAGGCTTGGACCACGTTCAAAATTTCGCGTTCTCGCGGAGTTTCCTCAAACCCGCCCCTTTCCGCGCGCTTCAGGAGGTCGTTCAACTCGTTCTCGGTCAAAGGATTGTCGTTGGCTGCCGCAATAGCCCGGGCACAACCGAGCATGTGCCTTTCCTCCACTTCCACCGCCTCGGCGGGGGGCAGGGCGGCCGACTGAACCTCCCGCAGCACCGCGCCAATCTCGCCCAGCAGCAGCCACAGGCGGTAATGACCCCCAACGGGGATTTCTTGCGGAAAGTGCATGGCGTTTTGGTTGTTGGCGTTCATTGGCAATTAGTGGTTTGCGTGATGATGAGAATGGAGGTTGTCGGACGCTTTGGCGGGGCACCCGCGTGCCCTTAGTATAGCACCTGCGAGTGCGGGGTCAAGCGTTTTTGTATTGTCTTGGAAAATTGACGCTTATTTTACATAAGCGGGCGGTGTATTGTCAACGGTAGTATATTGGTAAGCAATATACAAGCGTTATTCTTGTATAAAAAGTGTCAAATAGACTGTCAGCCTATTTGGGATTTAGGATTTAAGATTTGGGATTTAGGGTTTGGGGGTGTCAGGCCTGTTTTTCGCTTGTGGGTTTCACCTTGAGCAGGGAGGTGAGCTCCGTGAGGCGGTCGCCGAGCTCGTCTCGCTCGGCCGGGGTGAGCGTTGCATCCAAAATGCGGGATTTGATGGTGTCGATATCGGCCTTGATGGCCTCCCGCACGGCGATGTCGCAGGAGGAATCGACGAAATTCTGGAGGTCGCCCTCCACGGTGAGGGGGGAATTGGCGACGTGGGCGAGCGCGGCGGCCTGCTCCGGTGTGAGGGAGGCGATGAAATTCTGCCACTGGTCGTCGTTGCCGGGGTCGGGCATCTTTTCCATGAGACGCTGGAGTACGATGCCGCCGGCGAGCTTTTTCATGGGTTCGTGGAGGTCCTCGATGCGGTCCACGTAAAGCTCTTGCATACCCTTGTGTCCGGCGGCGTTCTTGATGATGTCCAGGATGGTGGGGTGGATGCGGATGGGCACCACGCGCACGGGCTCCTCCTGCGTGCCGTACCGGGCCTCCGGGTCGTCGTAGTCCAGGTAGGATGGTTCGTCCTGCTGCCGGAAATCCCTGCGGGTGTCCTCCTTGCGTGCGCGGATGATTCCGTTCACGGTGGCGCGGAAGTCGTCCAGCCCGGTGTTGAGGCGGGTGGCGAGGTCCATCACAGCGACGTCGCGGCGCGTGGGGTCGGCAATCTCGGAGGCCAAATCGGCCATGCGGGGGATGAGGGCGGCTCGGTCGTTGGCGTTTTGGATGGCGGCCAGCTCGATTCCGGCGCGCAGCTCCAGGTAGGGCTTGGCGGCGGCTATGGCCTGGCGCAGGGCGTCCGCCCCGCTGTGCTTGATGAGGGAATCGGGGTCCTCGCCCGGGGGCAGGGCGGCCTGGTAGACGTCCATGCCCACCTGGGCGAGCTTTCGAAAAGTCTTCTCGCTGGCCTTGATGCCGGCATTGTCGCCGTCGTAACAGAGGATGGCCTTGGAGGCGTACTTGTGGAGCATCTTGGCGTGGTCATCGGTGAACGCGGTGCCGAGTCCGGCCACGGCGTTGCGGATATCGGCCTTCTCGTGGCAGGCGATGACGTCCAGCTGGCCCTCGCAGACCACCACGCACATGCCAGCCTTGGCGATGGGCCCGGTGGCCTTGTGGAGGCCGAAGAGGAGCTCGCCCTTGCGGAAGGCGGCGGTTTCCGCGGTGTTGACGTATTTGCGGGGGTCCTGGCCCTCCTGCATGATGCGGCCGGAGAAGCCCACCACCTCGCCGCGCACGTTGCGGATGGGGAACATCAGGCGGTCGCGGAACACGGGGTACGCGCCGCTGCGGCCGTTGCCCAGCAGGTAGGCGTCCGCCTGCAGGCGCGAATCCATGCCGTTGGAGGCGGCGATGTCGGCCAGCTCGCGGTAGTCGGGCGGGGCCCAGCCGAGCTCCCAGGCCTTGGCGATATCGATGTTGAATTCGCGCTGCTTGAGGTATTCTCGGACGTGTGCTGCGGCCATGTCGCGGCAGAGCTTGCGGTGGAAGTAGGAGGCGGCGAGGGTGTTGAGCTGGATGATGCGGGAGCGGAGCATGCGCAGGCGCGCGGCCTCCGGGTTCTCCTCCTCCTCGATGACCGGGATGCCGTTGATGTCCGCAATGCGGCGCAGCGCGGTGGGGTAGTCCAGGTTCTCGAACTGCATCAGGAACTTCACGCCGTCGCCCCCCACGCCGCAGCCGAAGCACTTGAACGTCTGCCGCGCCGGGTTCACATGGAAAGACGGCGTCTTCTCGTTGTGGAACGGGCAGCACGCCTTCCACGAGTTCCCCGCCCGCCGCAGCTGCACGTACCGCCCCACCAGGTCGACGATATCGATCGAGCTCTTGATGCGCTCCACGCATTCCTGAACGATTCTGGGCATGGCGGGCTAGACGAGGCTGGTGGGGGCCCAGGACCACGGGCGGTGGAAGTCCGGCTCGCCGTGGAGGTCGCTGGAGGTGGTCAAATAGAGGTAGTCCGGGGAGTTCTGGATGGCGGCGGCGGCCAGGCGGCAGTTTGCGGGGTTGATGCCGATGGCCTCCAGGTACGCCAGCGGCAGCTCCGCACGGCACTCCCACGCGCCGTCGGGCGCAATCCCGCCCTGCGCCGAAACTGAGGGCAGGGGCGGCACCGACAAATCGCGCACGCGCGGTTCGGTGAACACGCAGGCCCACCACGCGCCGTTGGGGGCCAGGTTGAACTCCATGTAGCGCGTGCCCTCCACGTTGGACACAAAGAATTCCGCGGTGTCGTACTCCCACAGGCCCTCCACGAACTCGCCGGGCTGGGCGGTGGGGTGGAGCTTCACCGCGCGGCGCTGGCCTGCGGTGTACACCAGCTTGCCGTCCGCCACGCGGAACGCATAGCGCACGGGCTCCGGCAGCTCCGTGCCGTACCATTCCCTGCGCAGCTCACCGCTCAATTGTCCGTTCTCGCGTTCCATCCCCCCATACATACCACGGCACGGCCGGAATGTCAATCATGCGTCTGGTGACTTCCTACGTGTATTTTTTCAATGAAATCTTGCATGTCGTGGTGGGGTTGCCTACCAACCACGCTTTATGGGGCGTCAAATCGCAAATGTCAATTCCCCATTTCCTTGGCGTTGGCGTGCATGATTTCCATCTGCAGGCGGGTGAGCTCCTCATCGAAAACGATGGGGCTGAGGGGTTCCCAATCGCTGCCGGAGCGCAGGCGGGCCAGCACCGTCTCCACGGGGCCGGCCAGGGTGGAGGCGGTGTCCAGCAGTGGTGTGACGAGCACGGCGGCGCCCTTCATGTAGTTGCGGCTCTCGCCGCGCATGCGGGGGCCTGCCACGGCCATGTTGTCGAAACTGAAGCCCAGGTCCATCTTGTAGGTGTGCTCCAGGGAGAAGGGAAGGGTGGCGATGCGCTCCACGTCCATGTAGAAGCAGACGCGGCAGAGCTGCTTGAGGAGGCCGCAGATGACGGATGCGGGGAGGAGGCGGCCGTTGGAAATCATCATGTCGAGGGGCTCGCCCTTGATGCGCTCGTTGGCGAGGTACCAGGTGCCTTCGTCCTGCAGGAGCTCCAGCGGGGCGGCGATGTGGATGTTCCTGACCTGAGCCTTGGCGCGTGCACTCTCAATGAAGAACTGCACCTTTCGGCGGTCCTGGGCGGCGGCGGGGCGCAGGCCCTCCACCAGCACCTCTCGGCGCATGTCCTTTTGGGAGGCGGCGTAGGTGACGGTGGTGGGGGTTTCCTGCACGATGGAGGAGAGGATGTACTGCTCCCCGATGACCCTGGGCAGGTTGTAGGTCTGCGCCTCTTCCATGAATCAGGGGTTGTGGGTGAGGTTGAGCACGGGCAGGCCCTGCACGGCGTTCTTCCAGGCGGCGGCGGGCACGGTGAATTCCATGAACGCGCGCGGCTCTTCCTGGCCGGGTTCCTCCACGCGGCGCATGCCCACCTTCACCTCCGGCTGGCCGAGGATGGAGGGCGCCACGTTGTCCAGCTGGTGGGCGGGGATGCGCAGCACGTAGTCCTGCTGCACGCCGGCGGGCAGGAAGACGTAAATCTCCTCACCGGCGATGCTGGCGCCCACGCCCTCCGGGAAGTCCACGTCCAGCACGCCGCGGGTGCCGTAGATGGCCTTGGAGTTCACCTTCATCCAATCGCCCACGCAGCGGAACACGTTCACCAGGGGCTCCGGGATGGAGCCGTCCACCTTGGGGCCAATGTTGAGCAGGAGGTTGCCGTTCTTGGCGGCGCACTCCTCCAGCTTGGCGATGATTTCCTGCGGGCTCTTGAAGTTCAGGTCCACCTGGCAGTAGCCCCATCTGTCGCCCACGGTCATGCATGCCTCCCAGTCGGTGCCGGGGTAGCCCTTGGCGGGGATGCGCTTCTCCGGCGAGGTGTAGTCGCCGTGGCGGCGGGGCAGGATCTCGCCGTCGCGCGAGGCATCGAACCCGGAGAGGTTGTAGAGGCGGTTGTTCATGATGATGCCGGGCTGCAGGGTGTGGGCCATGGTCATGAGCTCGGTGGCCTTCCAGGCGCGGTCGCCCTCTGCGGCGCCCTGGGAGTAGTCCCACCACAGCACGCTGATGTCGCCGTACTTGGTGAGCAGCTCGCGCACCTGGCCGTGCAGGTATTTCAGGTAGGCCTCCTGGTCGCGCGGGATGCCCTTCTGCTTGAGCATGGCCTCCTGGTCCTCCGGGTAGCAGAGATCCGGGCAGATGGTGTTGTCGTAGGACGGATGGTGCCAGTCGATGACGCTGTGGTAGAAGCCGATCTTGATGCCGCGCTTGCGGAAGGAATCCACGTACTCGCGCACGATGTCGCGCCCCACGGCCTTGCCGGCGCAGTAGTCGGTGGAGTCGGTGTCGAACAGGCCGAACCCCTCATGGTGCTTGGTGGTGAGCACGGCGTACTTGCATCCGGCGTAGGCGGCCAGCTCCGCCCAGGCCTCCGTGCAGCCGGGCGCCGGCTTGAACTTCGGCAGGGCCTCCGCCGCGTACGTGTCGGTATCCAGGCGCAGGTTGCGCTGAATCCACTCGCCGCCGCCGAACTGCCCCTTGAAAAAGCCGCCCAGCCCGGAGTACAGGCCGTAGTGGATGAACATGCCGAACTTGGCATCGCGCCACCACTGCATGCGGGCGTCGCGCTGCGCGTCCGTCTCCTCCCACGGCAATACGACCTTTGCCTGCGGCTGTTCCGCCGCGGCGGGCGCCTTATCTTCCGGCTGCCCGGCGAACGCGCCCAGGCCCAGCCCCATCATGCACAATGCGGAAATCGTCTTGGTCATCATGCTTCCTACTCTACCACACCCCCGCGCGGATGCAAGGGAATTCACATGGCCGGGCGTGGAGGGGCAGGGGATACCTCACGAGTTGGAAAATTAAGATTAAGATGAGGATTAAGAGTTTGTGTGGAGTATAACCCTGAACGCCGCATTTTGCCAATTTGCCATTTTTTCCTACGAAAAACTGGCAGAATGTGCCACTTTTTCCTAGGAAAAAGTGGCAAAACGGGCGGAACGCGGTATCAGAACAGGGGGATGAGGGGCACGCCCGGGACGGGTTTTTCCTTTTCCCCGCGCATTTGCCGTGCTAGAATGCATCCACTTCCACCATGCCGCAAGAGAAAGCATCAGAATACTTCCACCGCGGGTTCAACTGCGCTCAGTCCGTCTTTGCAGCCTTTGCCGCGGAGATGGGACTGCCGGAGGACACCGCCCTGCGCATCCCCGCCGCATTCGGCGCCGGGCTCGGCCGCATGCGCGGCACCTGCGGTGCCTTTGCCGGGCTCGCCATGGTGGCCGGGTTCAAGCACGGCAACCTCACCGGGGAACCCGCCGACAAGGAGCGAATCTTCCAGCTCACGCGGCAGCTGGCTGAGGCCTTCCGCGCGGAGTTCGGCAGCCTGCAGTGCCGCGAGCTCCTGCACCTGCCGGAAAATGCACAGGAAGGCGCGCGCCCGAACGAGCGCAACGCCGCCTATTACGCATCCCGTCCCTGCGGGCGCTGCGTGGCGTTCTGCGCCTCCAAGGCCGCCGAAATACTGGCGAACCGATAGGCAAACCAGGCGGTATGCCGCGGCGCAGTCATACTTTTTTTTACTTTTTTTCAAAAAAAGCTTGACGCAGGGCGGGGTAGGGGGGTAACATTCACTCGTCTACGGGACCGGACGTAAAATTGGTTCCCGGGCTCGAAAGAGTCCGATTCATAGGGTAGTTGGGCACCCAGGGGCTTCGGCCCCTGGGTGACTTCCTTTTCCGGAGGTGCAAAAAAGGGAAGCCGCGCAGAACGCGGCTTCCGAAAGGGGCAGGGGAGTATGATGGAATATCAGTGGCTCTTGGAACCCTTGTAGGACCCCGTCTTGTCGTAGTAGCGGGTGGTACCGCCGCTGTTGGAGGCCGAACCCTTGAAGGAGCCGCTCTTGTCGTAGTATCGCGTGGTGCCGCCGCTGTTGGAGGACGAGCCCTGGAAAGAACCGGACTTGTCGTAATAGCGCGTGGTTCCACCGCTCTCCGTGGCAGAGCCAATAAAGGAGCCGCTCTTGTCGTAGTAGCGCGTGGTGTTGCCGCTGCGCTGCGCGGAGCCCTGGTAGGAGCCGGTCTTGTCGTAGTAGCGGGTGGTGTCGCCGCTGGTGGAGGCAGAGCCCTCGTAGCCGCCGCTGCCGTTGTAGAATCGCGGGCTGTCGGCAAGCGCGAAGGACGCCGTCATCAGGATCAGTATAATGGATTTCATATTGATGTTGGGTTTGTTTGTTGGCGTATATATATATTGGCGCACGCGGCGCCGCGGATTATTCCAGGGTAAAGGTGATGTTTTCCATTTCCGTTTCGCGCGACATCTCGCGGATGCGGCAGGTGGCCTTGCCGGTGATGACCTTGGTGCCGTCCGCCTTCTTGGTGTAGTCGATGAAGGTCAGCACGTAATCCGCCGACGAGCTGGATTTGGCGTCCACCTGGCGCACGCGCACCTTGGCCGTGCAGTCTGCCGTCTTGCGGTAGTCGGCGGAGTAGCTCACTCCGTCCTGCCAGCGTCCGGCGACGGAATTGCCGTTGGGGAACGTGTAGCTGCGCGCGGATTCACCCTCCAGTGCGCTCCATTCGCCCCAAGAGCCCGGCGTGCCGCTCGGGTACAGCTCACGGCAGCGGATGCGCGCACCCTTCCCGTACGTGAACTTCAGCGTCTTGTGCGCCACCTTGTCCGGCGCGTACGTGAACTTCAGCGTTATGTGCGCCACCTTGTCCGTCGACCTCAACTGCTGTCCATCGGAACAGACCATGACTGCCGTGTTCCCGTGAATCTCCGTCTTCACCTCGCCAGTGCCCACGTACTCGGATTCCGGCTTTCCGGATTCCGTCTGCGGCTCTGCGCCGTCCGCCAACGCCACAGCACTCGCCAGAACTACGCCAGCCATCACTGCATGAATCTTCATCATACCCGTTTTCTATCACAAAACCCCTCTACGCGCAAGCATTTCCGCTATTTTGCATTACATATATTATGCGAAGTTGTAAATTTGCGTGACGGGGTTGATGCCCTGCTTGGGAATGGGAGAAATCCAAAATCCAAAATCCAACATCACAAATCCACAATCGAAAATCAGCGAGTGCCTGCGTATTCCCGCCTCGCGCACAAACCAATCCGCCAAAATGAACTTGACGCAGTCAACAGCGGTGGTATGCTGTTGCCATGGTTAAGTGCAAGATGACATACTGCGGCGGACTGCATTGCGAGCTGGTCCACGAGCCCTCCGGTGCGAAAGTGATCACGGATGCGCCGGTGGACAACCACGGCAAGGGCGAATCGTTCTCGCCGACGGATTTGATGTGCTCTGCGATGGCCGGCTGCATGGCCACAATCATGGGCATCTACGCGGAGGAACACAACCTGGACCTGCGAGGGATGACGATTGAGGTGGCGAAGATCATGAACCCGAACCCGCGGCGCATTGCGCGCATCGAGACGGAAATATGCGTGCCGCTGCCGGAGGACAACCCGCACAAGGAAGCGCTGGCGCAGTGCGCGCTGGGAAGCCCCGCCATGCGCAGCTTCCACCCGGATATCGAGGTGCCCATCACCTGGAAATGGGTGGGCTGATCCTACACCGAAAGCCATCACATGAAGCGTCTGACCTACATCTACTGGGGCGTGCCGGCGGCGTGTGCGCTGTCGCTGCTGCGGGGGTATGTCTCCGGCACGGCGCACGTGAGCCTGTTCTGGGTGTCGCTGCTCCCGGCCCTGGTGCTGTGGGGCGCCACGTGGCTGCGCCTGCAGGAGAACCGCGCCATGAGGCCGGAGTTCTCCGCGCTGGCGGTGCTGCCGCACCTGGTGTTCTTCGGCGCGATGGCGGCGGGCGAGGACCTGCTGTCGCAGGTACAAGCCAACATCTGGATAATCGTGTACACGCTGATGTGGCTGGGAGCCGCGCTGGGCATGGTCATGGCGCTCTGCCCCTCCGCGGACGAGAAGAAGGAAAAGGCCGCCAAGGGCGGGCGCGACGCCGTGTTCATCATGATGTCCATCCTCACGCTCGCATACTGCTGGTACAACTGGACCTACACCACCAGGGACATTTTCCTCAAACTCTATACCACCTGACATGAACGCTGCGAACCGGACACTCCTGCTTGCATGCGGCACGGCGCTGATGGCGTCGTGCAGCGATTTCTACCAGACAGACGGCCGCGCCACGGTGAGCGGCAATTCCGTATACGCGCGAGCGCAGCAGGTAGCGTACGCCCCTAAAACCGTGGCACCCCCTGCCCCCAAGGATTCCAACATCGCGTACTACGTGCCCGCAAGCTCAGTGCCGCGCGGCGTCCGTGAACTCCACATCTACAAAAAGGCTCCCGTCTTGCAGCAGCCCTCCCCGCAGGAACTCCTGAAGAACGCGCCTGCCCCGGAACCCGAACCCGTGGTGGAGGACAGCGAACTGGAACACATCCCCGACGAGCTCTTGGAGCAGCCCGCCGGCACGCATTCCCACCAAGTCCCGGCCGGGAACCAAACCCTGTAAACAATACCATCACACCCACCATGAACAAGTCTATCGTCCCCTTTGTGATAACGTCCGCCATCCTGGCGTCTTGCGACCACTACGACCGCACGGACGGCCATGCCACGGTGATCGGCCCGTCCGTTTACTCCAACTACAACCCACAGTCGAGAGCGCGCGAGGTGCAACCGCCCGTGCGCCGCGTGGAGCCCAAGCCGGCACCCCCTGCCCCGGCACCACAACCCGCAGCACCAGCTCCCAAGCCTGAGGCACCCCCTGCCCCGGTGGCATCTCCCGTGAGCCAGAACCAGCCGCGAGTGGCCGAGACCCCCTCCCCCGCACCGGCTCCCAAGCCCGCGGCAGCCCCCAAGCCTGCTCCTGCACCCCAACAGGTGGTTATTCCATCGCCGAATGAGTTGCCGCAGCAGCAGTCCGCCCCTGCGGCCAAGCCCGCGCCGATTCCAGCCCCCGCTCCCGCAGCGCAGGAGGAACAGCCCGCCAAGCCCACCTATGCCGTCATGCCCGGCCAGAACCGAGGCTTGAGGGTGCGTCCCCGCCGATAAAATCCACAAATCCCATGCCCAAGCAACGCCTGGATGTACTGGTAGTCTCCCGCGGGCTCTGCGATTCCCGCGAGCAGGCGCAGCGTCTCATCCTGGCGGGCGAAGTCACCGTGAAGGACCAGGTGATTACCAAGCCCGGCACCAAGGTGGATGACGCCCTGCCCATCGCGGTCAAGAACAAGCCCCGGTATGTGAGCCGCGGCGGCCTCAAGCTGGAGGGTGCCCTCAAGGCCTTCCCCGTCTCCGTGGAGGGCAAGGTCTGCCTGGACATCGGCTCGTCCACCGGAGGCTTCACCGATTGCCTGCTCCAGAACGGCGCCCAGCGCGTGCACGCCGTGGACGTGGGCACCAACCAGCTGGTGTGGAAACTCCGCACCGACCCCCGCGTGGTGGTGAAGGAGCAGTTCAACGCCCGCTACATGACCCCTGAGGACTTGGGTGAAAAGGTGCAGCTCATCGTGAGCGACGTCTCGTTCATCTCCCTCACCAAGATCCTGCCCGCCGCCTACGCCTGCCTGCAGGATGGCGGCGACTTGCTCGTCCTTATCAAGCCGCAGTTCGAGCTGCAGCCGGAGGACATCGGCCCCGGCGGCATTGTGCGGGACCCCGCCCTGCACCGCCGCGCTGTGGACAAAATCCACGATTTCGTGGTCAACGAGCTGCACCGCGAATGGATGGGCGTGGCCGACTCCCCCATCAAGGGCATGGAGGGCAACACCGAATTCCTCGCTTGGCTACGCTGAAACATGCGGATGTACAAAGTACAATGTACAATGTATAAATCATAGGTTAGGCGGCTGCGCCGCAAATTTTTTGACATTTTTTCATTTTTTTTGTGCATTTTGCCCTTTTCCCGCTTAATAGGGTATAGACAAACCCATCATCGTACCATGAAGACCGGATACATACACAAGATTTGCCTGGCGCTTGCGTGCGCGCTGGGAACCGCCTCCGCTGCCGAGAACACCCCGGCTGCCGACACCTCAACTTCAGCCGTACAGGCCGCCCCAGAAACGGAATCGCCGGTCATTCAGGTAGCCCTGGCCATTGAAAGGCACGCCGCCAACCCCGCCATCCAAACAACCGCCGCGGCGGACGATGAGAAATTCCACAAGCTGGCAGAGGCCGAAATCAGCAAGCTCACCACCCCGGAATCCCTGTTTGCCTTGGCGGTGCTCCTCTACGACGGCTACCGAGAATTCTTTGGAACCCCGTTTGACCGGCACATGTTCGCTGCGCAGGAAATGGCCGTTATCCATCTGGCCCGCTTGGGCACCGAGGAGGCCTACAGCTATTTCAAAGCCCTGAAAAGCCTACACGGGCGCGACGGTGCCGGTTCCATGCAATTCCGGGTTTTGGAATTCCGCCATTTCAAGCAATATTCCGACGACCCCAAGGTCATCAACGCGAAATCCGACAAGGAGTTCATCTAACACATTCCCAAAGTGCCAAACGCGCCGTTGTCACACTTCCTTGACGCGCGCTGCATTTCGTGCCACAATGGGGGCATGAAATGCACCGCGAATGGATGGGCGTGGCAGACTCCCCCATCAAGGGCATGGAGGGCAACACCGAATTCCTCGCTTGGCTGCGCTGAAACATTTGGATGTACAATGTACAAATCATAGGTTAGGCACCTTGCGGCGCAAGTTTTTTTGACATTTTTTCTTTTTTTTGTGCATTTTGCCCTTTTCCCGCTTAATAGGGTATAGACAAACCCATCATCGTACCATGAAGACCGGATACATACACAAGATTTGCCTGGCGCTTGCGTGCGCGCTGGGAACCGCCTCCGCGGCCGAAAACACCTCGGCTGCCGAGCTCAACTTCTACACGCAGAGCGCAGAGGAAATATGCGCCGCCGACTGGCATTCCCAGTTGGCCAAGCAGCATGCGCTAACCTCGCTCGCGATGATACGATGCATGGAGCCCGGGCAAAACCTCTCGGAGGAAGAAAGCGTGAAACTGGCGCAAATACTGGCGCGCGAATCCACACCGGAAGGCTCCCTGTCTCCCATTCTCCCGCTGTATCTGTATTGCGGCGCGCAGATGAAGGACGCCACCCCGCAGGAGCGGCTGCAATGGTTGGAAAGCCGCTTCAAGCCCTACCTCAGCACAGACAATGGCTCCGCCCATGTCGGGCTGGCCGCACTTGCCGCGCAGTGCGGACAGGATCCCATGCCGCACCTGAAGGCATCCGCGGCAGCCGGGCAGCTCCAGGGCCTTGTGGGCTATGCCTCCCGGTGCTGCATGGTCATGCTCAACAATGCAGACGAGATGCAAAGGTGCCTGGTGGCCGCCGCGCCCAAGATGGTGAATGCTACGGTTGGCAATGGGCTGCGCGCCAATATGCTCATGAACATGGCGGAAAGCTGCGAGATGAAGGGCGGCGCCTTCGATGCCCTGCGCGGCCCATGCTTGGCCTGGGCTTACGGCGTGTATGACAAGGATGATGAATACGCCTACCTGCTGCCTGCATATTACGAGAATTGGGATGGCCTGTACTGGAGATACTGCGCCTTTATGCGCCTGGCCAAGCTCTCCCCCTCCGTGTACTCGTATAAGCATTTGGCCAAAATGTCCGAGGAAATGGGGCAGACCGAACAGGCGGAAATGCTTCATGTCTTGGCAGAGCGTTCCGGCTACCAGGAAGGAAAGGACTACCTGCATGATTTCCCCCATGGATGTGCCGACTCAACCACAAATATTGTCCTCGACCCCAAGGGGTTGGACAAGCATGACCGCGAGCTGCTCACCGCCGGTGTCCGCAACGCATTGTGCTCCAAGCAAAAGGGCACGACCGGTGATTCTGGAGAAGTAAACAGCGCGGAGGGCGTTGAATTGCTCACCGAATTGGGATTGGGATTGCTGCGGGAGGATGAAGACCGGGACTCGAAGGAATCCCTGCTCCGGCAGATTGAGGACATGAAAGCGAAATGCACCGAGAAGAATGCCGGCGAGGTCTACCTCTTTATCTATAAGGCCTATCAGCGCTTGGGCGACAACATCAAAGCCATGGACTACCTGATGAAGTCCGCCGACGAGGGGAACGGCGAGGCCCTCTGCGAACTGGCCAAGCAGGCAGGCCCCACCAGCGAGGAATACGAATACATGATGTCACAGGCAGCGAGCGCCGGTTGCGGAGAGGCTGCCTTCCTGATGTTCAACATTGCCACGGAACATCCGGAGAAGGTGAATGATGCAGCATCGGCGGCCGTTCAATCCTTGGGTGCGGCATTGGCGGGAAACTATGCCCCGGCGTGCGACTACGCCGCGGAAAAGGAGAAGGATAACCCGTCCGCAGTCCTGCTGGCGAGCGCCATGGCTGCCGCGAACTGCGGGGACCGCATTCCCGCGCTGGATGCCGCCCTGGCGGACTACGCCAAGGCCCACCCGGAGACACAGGCGGTGGTGCGCGCCATCAGGACAGCCATTCTCGCCGGCATGGGTAGCTATAATTTCAAGGAAGCCGCGCAAGCCCGCTGCGCCCTGGAAACCCTGCGCGGCCTGCTGAAGGAATACGGCATGCCCGCCGAGGAAATCCAAGCCCGCACCAAAGTGCTGGAAGAGGGTATCAAGGAGCATTTCAAGGAGTAGGCGTCCCCCATGGCGTGATTGCGTTAGTTGGTGTGCGAATGTGGATTCGGGGGCGGGTTGCATACCAAAGCCGCCGGCTACCGTGAGCAGCCCTCCATGAGGTAGAGGGTCTCTGCCACCGGCTCCTCCTCCCCGTTGTCCGGGATGAAGAAGATGCCCCAGCGGGAGCCGTAGACGCGGCCGGGGGCTCCGCTGTACACGTGCACGCGGGGGAACACCACGCGCAGCACGCCGTCCGCGGCGGCGGCGCGGTCAGCGGCGGAGATGCGGTACACCATGGGGTCGGTATCCATGGCCATGCCCGAGGTGTATTCCGCGGCGCGCAGCACGAAGGCACCTTCCGAGCTGGCGTCCTGCGGCAGGAGGAGCTCCACCCGGTAGACGCCCTCCGCGCCGGATATGTGCACGCCCGGCGGTGCGACCTGAAGGGCGTCATCCTGCGGCGAGAGGAAGGTCACGTCTGCCGGGGCGGTGACGCCCTCGGCAAAGGAATCGCGCGCGAGGGGCTTGGAAAGGATTGCGGCGGAGTAGAGCATGAAGACCACCACGCACCAGCCGATGTGCAGCAGCTCCACCGCGCCGCCCGCCAGCCAGTGCCGCCAGGTGCGCGCCACATTCCAGCGGCGGCGGCACAGCGCAACCGCCGCCAGCCACACCGGCACCAGCAGCAGGCCGGCCGCCACGCCCGCAAGGGTGGGGCGGCATGCGTTGAGCGCCAGCACGGCCGCGCTGAGCAGCGGTACCGCCCACCAGGTGCTGGCAATGCGCTTGAACATGGTGTTTTGTTGGGGGCTACCTGCGGCGGGGGCGGCGCTCGAAGCGCTCGTAGAAGCCGCCCTCGCGCCTGCGGCGCTCGCGGGGGCGGAAATCTTGGCGGAATTCCTGGCGGAAGGCCGGGCGTGGCGCGGGTTTGCCCTTGTCCTCGCGGATGTTGACCTCATACCCGCAGACGGTGGCGGTGGCCAGGCGCTGCACGAGCTGCGGGGCCACCTCCGGGGAAACCTCAATGAGGGAGTGCTTGGGGAACATGCGGATATCGCCGATGCTGCCCTTGGGGGCGCCGCCCTCGTTGTACAGCAGGCCCGCGATGTCCTTGGGGCGGATGTGCAGCATCTTGCCGGCGTTCATGAAGAGGGTGACGCTCTCCTGCAGGCTCCAATCGTTGCCCTTCTCCACGGGCAGCTCGTCCTCCGCCACGCGGCCGCGGCGCTTGGGGCGGTCCTCCGGGATGGGCTGGATCTCGCGGCAGCCGCGCTCCGCCAGCAGGTGGAACATGGCGCACATCAGCTTCTCCTCCGGCATGTCCAGGTCGCGCAGCTCCTCCGGCAGCTCGTGCGCCATCGCGGCTTTCTCCAGGATGTCGTCCACCAGGGATTCGCGGCGCATCTGGGCCACCTGGTCGGCGGTCATGACCTGCTCGCGCTGCATGCGTGTGCCGACGAAGCGCTCGATGCGGCCCATGAGGGAGAAATCGCGCCTGCCGAAGAAGGTGACGGCCCTGCCCTTGCGTCCTGCGCGGGCGGTGCGGCCGATGCGGTGGACGTAATCCTCCGGCTCGCGCGGCAGCTCGAAGTTCACCACCATGTCCACGTCGTCGATATCCAGCCCGCGGGCTGCGATATCCGTGGCCACCAGGACGTTGAGGTTACCCTTGCGGAAAGATTCCATCACGCGCTCGCGGAGGGTCTGGGGCATGTCGCCGTGCAGGCGGTCCACGGAATACCCGCGCGCCAGCAGGCCGTCCACCACATCGTCCACCACGCGCTTGGTGTTGGCGAAAACCAGGCCGCGCTTCATGCGGCCCATTTCGATGAGGCGGCTGAGCACCTCGATGCGCGAGGAGAACAGCACCTCGTAGGCCACCTGCTCGCAGGTGGGCACGGTGAGCACGGGGCGCTCCACGGCAATCTCCCGCGGGTCGTGCGAGATGCGCTTGATGAGCTCGCGGATGGGGTGCGACATGGTGGCGGAGAAGAAGAGCGTCTGCCGCTGCTCCGGCAGGGCGGCCACAATGCGCTCGATGTCCTCCTGGAAGCCCATGTCCAGCATCTCGTCCGCCTCATCGAGAATCAGCGTGGAGACGGCGTCCGTGCGCAGCTCTCCCTGCTCCATGAGGTCGATGATGCGGCCGGGCGTGCCCACCACGAACTGCACGCCGCGCTTGAGCGCGGAAAGCTGCGGGCCGAAGGAGGCCCCGCCGTAGATGGGCACCGCGGACACGCCGTCCAGATACATGGCGAGCTTGTCCACCTCGCGGCAGATCTGCACGGCCAGCTCGCGCGTGGGCGCCAGGCACAGCACCTGCACGGCGCGCACGGCGGGGTCGATGCCCTCCAGCGCGGGGATGGCGAAGGCGAGGGTCTTGCCGCTGCCGGTGTGGGAGAGGCCCACGATGTCCGCGCCCTCCAGCGCGGGCGGGATGGCCTGTTCCTGGATGGGTGACGGGGTCTCGAACCCCAGCATGTCGATGGCTTCAAGGATTTCCGGGCAGATACCGAGTTGGGCGAAATTCATGTCGCGGGCAAGTCTGCCCCATGCCCGCACGCTTGTAAAGACTAAACGGAAAAAATGACAATGTGCGCACGCACCGGGTGTTTTTAGACTCGCAAATCAGGGGAGATTGTGGTACGTATATGCGCGTTATGGCAACACCTCCCTTTGTTTACCAGGAAATGTTCCCCATGGGGGAAGACACCACGAAGTACCGCCTGCTCACCAAGGACTACGTGAGCGTGGGCGAGTTTGAAGGCAAGCCCATCCTCAAGGTGGAGCCGGAAGGCCTGCGCCTGCTGGCCGAGACCGCCTGGCAAGACGTGGCCTTCTACCTGCGCCCGGAGCACCTCAAGATGGTGCAGGGAATCCTTTCCGACCCGGAGGCGTCCGAGAACGACAAGAGCGTGGCGCTGACCATGCTTCGCAACGCGGAGGTGGCGGCCATGGGCGTGCTGCCGCTGTGCCAGGACACGGGCACGGCCATCTGCGTGGGCAAGAAGGGCCAGCAGGTGTGGACCGGGTACAACGATGCGGAGTACATCTCCCGCGGCGCGTACGACTGCTACACCAAGAACAACCTGCGCTACTCCCAGAACGTGGCGCTGGACATGTACAAGGAGGTGAACACGCGCACCAACCTGCCCGCGCAGATCGACCTCTTTGCCACGGACCACGGCATGGAGTACTCCTTCCTGTTCATCGCGAAGGGCGGCGGCTCCGCCAACAAGACCTACCTGTACCAGGAGACCAAGGCGCTGCTCAACCCCGCCTCCCTCAAGAAATTCATGGTGCAGAAGATGAGCACCCTCGGCACCGCCGCATGCCCGCCCTACCACGTGGCGTTCGTCGTCGGCGGCACCAGCGCGGAGCTTTGCCTCAAGACGGTTAAGCTCGCCTCCACCAAGTACTATGATTCCCTTCCCACCTCCGGCAACGAGCACGGCCGCGCCTTCCGCGACGTCGAGCTGGAGGCCGAGCTGAAGAAGGAGGCGGAGAAGCTGGGCCTGGGCGCGCAGTTCGGCGGCAAGTGGTTTGCGCTGGATGTGCGCGTGGTGCGCCTGCCGCGCCACGGTGCCTCCTGCCCGGTGGCCCTGGGCGTGTCCTGCTCCGCAGACCGCAACGCCAAGGCCAAGATCACCCCGGAGGGCATCTTCATCGAGGAGCTGGAGTACGACCCCGGCAAGTACATCCCCGCAGAGCTGCGCGAGACCAAGAGCGCCGGCGTGCCCATCGACCTGGACCGCCCGATGAAGGAAGTGCTCGCCGAGCTCACCAAGTACCCGGTCAAGACCCGCCTCTCCCTCACCGGCACCATCATGGTGGGCCGCGATATCGCCCACGCCAAGCTCAAGGAGCTGCTGGACGCCGGCAAGGACCTGCCGCAGTACATCAAAGACCATCCCATCTACTACGCCGGGCCCGCCAAGACGCCGGAAGGCTACCCCTCCGGCTCCTTCGGCCCCACCACCGCCGGCCGCATGGACCCCTACGTGGAGCTCTTCCAGAGCCACGGCGGCAGCATGATCATGATTGCCAAGGGCAACCGCGCCCAGTGCGTCACGGACTCCTGCAAGAAGTTCGGCGGCTTCTACCTGGGCTCCATCGGCGGCGTGGCCGCGGACCTTGCCAAGAACTGCATCACCTCCATCGAGTGCGTGGAATACCCGGAGCTCGGCATGGAGGCCATCTGGAAGATTACGGTCAAGGACTTCCCCGCCTACATCCTGGTGGACGACAAGGGCAACGACTTCTTTGCCGATATCCGCGCAGGCTGGGCCTGTGGCTGCTGCGCGCACTAAGGTGCGCGCAGGGATGTACAAAGTACAATGTACAATGTACAAATTATGAGCGACAAGCTGAAGACATTCTTCGCGCGCCTGTTCAGCACGGTGGTGCTGCTGGCGCTGCTGGGCGGCGCCGTTTGGTGGAATAGCCCGGCGGGGTACGGCGTGCTCATCTGCCTGCTGTGCAACCTCACCTCCGTAGAGTGGTTCCGCATGCTGAAGGGCACCACCGCCTGCCGCAAGCTGGTGCTGGTGTTCGGCCTGCTGCTGCCGTGGCTGGAGTTCGCCAAGATGCTCCAGGAGCCGCAGTTTCCGTCCTTGGCTGCCGACTCCTGCGGGCTGTTCCTGATGTTGCTGGTGTACGTGCTGGCGGCGTTTTTCGTGAACCTGTTCTGCATGGACCGCCGCGGCCGCACGGGGCGGGAGGCGCTGGAATCCATGGGGCTCACCCTGCTGGCCTTCGTGTTCCCCGTGTGGATGTTCTGCTTCGGCATGAAGGAGCTGGACACCAACAATCTCATGCTGCTGCTCTGGGTGGTGCTCTTCACCAAGATGAGCGACATCTGGGCGTACTGCTGCGGCGTGCTGGTGGGGCGCAAGTTCATCCAAGCACCGTTCAGCCCGGCGGTCTCACCCAAGAAATCCTGGGAGGGTATCATCGGCTCCTACATCATCACCATGGTGGCGGGGTACTTCCTGTTTGACCTGATTGTCGGCCCCGTGGAGAAGGATTTGCCGCTCCACTGGTACATCATCATGGGCAGCATCCTCTTTGTGCTGGCCGTCACGGGCGACCTGGCGGGCTCGCTCATCAAGCGCGGCCTGGCGGTGAAGGACAGCGGCTCCCTGCTGCCCGGCATCGGCGGCATCTTCGATTTGATCGACTCCCCCGCCTTCACGGTATCGGTCTGCTTCGGCCTCTGCCCGCTGCTGGGTGAGACCATTGAAATCCTCTTTCACTGATGCCCGATACCCCCGCACAGCCGCTGCCGCTGCTGATGAACCCGAAGGCGGGCAGCCTCTTCCGCTCCGGGCTGGATGCCTGGCTCAAGGCGCATGCGGAGGGGTTGCGCATCATCCCCACGGAATCCGCGGACGACCTGACGGAGCAGTGCCGTCGCTTGGCGGACGCGGGGGAGCCCGTGGTGCTGGCCGCCGGGGGCGACGGCACGCTCATGCGCGCCGCGCAGGGGCTCATCGGCACAGACACCGCGCTGGGCATCTTCCCCTGCGGCACCATGAACGTCTTTGCGCGGGAGATGGGCATCGGCTCCCGCAACTTCGACCTGGCGCTGAGGGCCGCGCAGGGTGACGCCCGCCAGATGGTGGATGTCTTCACCGTGAACGGCAATCCCTTCCTGCAGCTGGCGGGATTCGGGCCGGATGCCACCATCGTGAAGCTCATCAAGCCGTGGATGAAGAAGCGCCTTGGCGCGCTCTCCCACGCGCTCACGGCCATCCAGGTGGCCACCAGCCACCTGCCCGCCATCACCGTCACCCTGCCCAACGGCGAGACCGTGCAGGGCACGCAGGTGATCTTCGGCAACGGCAAGCGCTACGGCGGCGAGGGGCACCTCTTCGCCGGGGCCAAGTACGACGACGGGGTGCTGGATGCCGCCGTGTTCGGCATGGAGGGCGCGGGCATCCTGTATGAAATCCTATCCTACATGCTGCTCAACGGCATCAACGACCACAACCTTGGCGATGCCACCAAGATGTGCCGCATGGAGGGCTGCACCGTCACGGCGGACGCCTCCCTTGACTACGAGCTGGACGGCGACTACACGGGCACCATCCGCCCCGGAGAGGAAGCCGTCATCGAGCGCCTGCCGCGGCAGCTCAAGGTCTGCGTGCTGGAGGAGCAGGTGCCCATCACGCCGCTGGACCACGTGAAGGCACACCCCATGGTGCGCGCGTTCATGAAACGCCTGCAAGACATCAAGGACTACTAAACCGCCGTGAACCGGGTCTCCCCCACCGCCAAGGCCGTTCTTGCGGCTGTTCTGTTTGCACTGGTATGCGAACTGGCTGATCCGATGCCATGGCATAGCGCGGTCATGACGCTGCTTTCTATCGGCACTGTGGCCATGCTGTCGCTGCTCTCATATTCGTTGCTTCGCACGTGGGCGCTTGCGGTATGGATTCCCTATCTGCTCATCATTGGCCTGACTGCCTACATGAAGCATGCATACAACCTGGCGCTCGACCCGTACATCGTCTCCCAGATAATCGGCGCCTCGCCCCAAGATTTCGCCCAGTTCGCCAACTTTCGCAACATCGGCGTGTTCTGCCTTATCGCCTTGTCATGCACCGGCACTCTGCTGCTCCTTTTCTGCGTGTACCGCAAGGCGCCGCGGTGGCGCATGCTTTGTCTTTCCATCATTGGGTTGGCCCTGTGCGCGGGCATGGGGTGCATGGTGCAGGAATCCTGCCTCTCCTACAACGAGCATGAGGGCCTGGGTTCTCCCGGTATCATCTACCGGCTTCCCAACACGTACAGGCTGGCAAAGGCCCGCAACACCGCCCTGTTCCAGAAGGTGGCAGCCCTGCCGTCTCCTGCAGACAAACCCTCGTCTATCTCCACGCTCCGGGGAGACGAAGGGTGCATTTGCATCCTGCACATCGGCGAGAGCGTGCGGGCGGACCGCCTCTCCCTCAACGGCTACGCCCGCGACACCACGCCGTGGCTGCGGCAACACGCTGCGGAGCTGGTGAACTTCACGGACTGCACCGCCATCTCCACCCTCACCACCAACTCCATGCTCACCATCCTCACGGATGCCGCCGGCAACATGGAGCGTGAAATCTCCCCGCAGCTGGACGCCCGCTGCGGCAACGTGATGGACATCTTCGCAGCGCACGGGTTCGGCTGCTATGGCTTCTTCACCAGCAAAGTGAGGGATGTCCATGAAACCTGGGGCTCCGCCTTCGAGCGCCTACAGCAGCTCATTTCCGCCAAGGCCGCGGGCGTGTACGAGTACGGCAACACGGATACGGGCGACTACAACCCCAAGCTCCAGCTGCCCATCATCCACAAGGTGCTGGAGGAAACCTCCGGCAACCGCTTCCTGCTCATCAACAACGTGGGCAGCCACTCCCCGTTCTTCGCGTACGACCAGGAGCACCCCGCATTCACCCCCACCAGCCCGGAAGCCCTGCACAACGCCCCGCACACCAACCCGCAGGCCGCGGAGATGACCTCCAACGCCTACGACAACACCATCCGCTACACGGACGAGTACATCCGCGACCTGTTGGAACCCTTGCGCGGCAAGCCCTACCTGTACATCTACGTGAGCGACCACGGCGAGCCCGTGGGCGAGAACAACGAGTGGACCCGCGGCAACCCCAACTTCCACCGCACGCAGTGGTGCAAGGTGCCGCTCATCGTCATCGCCTCCCCTGAATTCGAGCAACTGCACCCGCACTTTGCGGAAGCCCTGGCGCAGCTGCGCGCCCACGCCACCCTGCCCTGCGCCCATGAGAACATCTTCCATTCCCTGCTGGGCGTCTTCGGCATCTCCACCCCCTACTACAACGCGGAGCACGATCTCTCATCCCCGCAGTGCAAGCCCTACACCGGACCCCACCCCGCCCGCAACGGCGAACCATCCGACGGCTTGAAGTGGGAGTAGCCCGCGCGAATCGGATTGACAACACGCCCAGCCCTGTGGCAAACTGGCTGTACCTCTATGAACAACCGCGACATATACGCCGACCGCCAGGCCATGGAGCTGCGCCTGGCCGCACTGTGCGATTTCGTGACACGCTCCGGCAAATACCGCGAAAGGGATTTCCGCGAGGTGCTGCGTCTGGACGCCATGAATTTCCTGCTGTACCTGGCGGCGGCGGACGGCAAGCTGGTGAAGGATGAGCTGGACTACATCTGCGGGGTGTTCTGCTACCGGCTCACGGAGGAGAAGTGGCAGCGCTACATGGCGGAGCGCGGCATCACGGACGAGGCCTACCCCACCTCCGCGCCGTTCTCCCTGCACACCGTCATCCAGGCGGAGAACGCCGTGGCGTCCCGCGGCTACCACCCCACCATGATCTACATGGAGAACATGTTCGAGCTGAGCGAGCGGATGCTGCAGGCGGGCGCCAGCCCGCTGGCGCGCAACGCAAAGGCCGCGGCGCGGGCGCGGCGGGACGCCTTCATCGAGTTCCTGGTGGCCTACACCGAAAAGCACCTGCGCAGCAAGTGGAGCACGCGCGATTTCCGTTTCGCCTTCAACCTCTCCCAAGCCAAGGAAATCGCCAAGATCGCACCCCATTACGATGATTTCAAGAAGCTGCTCACCTCCATGAAGGAGGCCACGCAAACGCGAATCGCCAACCTCGGCTCACACCGCGACGGCTACCAACACTTCCTGCGCGACCTAGAGGACTTCGCCATCTACATCATCTCCGCAGACGGGCGAATCACGCCGGACGAGACCACCATGATGCGCTTCTACCTGGACTCGCCCGTGGACGCCGTATCCCTCCAGGAGCGCATCGACTGCGAGGGAATCCACCCCGCCGGAATCCTGGACCGCTGCCCGCAAACCATGGAGGACTGCATCCGCGACGACCGCTACATGGCGGAGCGCGGGCACACCGATTTCAAGAGCGGCCCCGCCGTCATCAAGGCGTTCGAGGCGTTCGGCAAGGAATTCATCATCGCGGATTCCCAGACCACGGAGAGGGAGATAGACGCCTACCTGCGCTACATCACCCACCTCAACCGCATCTACAACAACGCCTTCCCCAGCACGCTCACCGAAACCGCCACGCTAGACCAGGCATTCTACCAGGAGGCCAGGAACACCCCCGCCGACCGCGATTCCGCGCCCGGCGAGCCCTCCTCCCAGCTGCCGGAGCTCATGGACGAGCTGAACGCGCTCACCGGGCTCACCGCCGTGAAGGAGGAGGTGGCCTCCATGGTGCACCTGCTGGAGGTGCAGCGCATGCGCCAGGCCCGCGGCATGAAAACCATCCCCACCTCCAACCACCTGGTGTTCTCCGGCAATCCCGGCACCGGAAAGACCACCGTGGCCCGCCTGCTGGCCCGCATCTACAAGGAGCTCGGCATCCTCAAGGGCGGCACCCTGGTGGAGGTGGACCGCTCCGGCCTGGTGGGCGGCTACGTGGGCCAGACCGCACTCAAGGTGCAGGAGGTCATCAAGCGCGCACTCGGCGGCGTGCTCTTCATCGACGAGGCCTACACCCTCTCCCAGAGCAAGGGCGAGAACGATTTCGGGCAGGAGGCCATCGACACCCTGCTGAAGGCCATGGAGGACCACCGGGACGACCTGATTGTGATTGTGGCGGGCTATCCCAAGCTCATGGAGCAGTTCATTGCGAGCAACCCGGGGCTGGCCTCGCGCTTCAACAAGTTCATCCACTTTGAGGACTACACGCCCGCGGAGCTGCTGGCCATCTTCGAGAGCATGTGCGGCAAGAGCGGCTACAACCTTTCAGATGCCGCCAGGGACAAGGCGCGCCGCGTGCTGGAGACCCTGCACGCGCAGCGCACGGAAAACTTCGCCAACGCTCGCGAGGTGCGCAACCTTTTCGAGCAATCCGTCACCCGCCAGGCCAACCGCCTGGTAGCCGTCTCCAATCCCACGGATGCACAGCTGGCCGGAATCGAGCCGGAAGACGTGCCGGAGGATTGACCCGCCTGCCCATCAACCGGGCGGCAAAGAGCCGCCCGGGGTATCCCCCGGACGGCTCCCAACGCTGACAAGGTCTCGCATAGCGAGCTTGAAAGCACAAACACACACATGAAAAAAACGGCGTTCTCACGCCTACAATTGTTTCCAATTGCACGGCCAGTATACAGCATTCCTAATGCTGTAGGCAAGACTTTTTTTCAAAAAAGTGCAAAAAAAGCAGATTGCGACCCAATCCGACCGTGCGCGGAACGGACGATTCAAACCGCGAAAATTTTTAAGCGCCTTATTATTAAGGTGTTGTAATTTTTTCTTGCCTACAGCATTAGGAATACTGTAGGCATGCCGGACACTCAGCGTTCGTCTCCGTAGCCGTAGTGTTCCGCCACGTAATCAACGTCCTTGTCGCCGCGGCCGGAGCAGTTGGCCAAGATGGCGCCGGTGCCCATCTCCCTGGCGCGGCGCATGGCGTATGCCACGGCGTGTGCGCTCTCCAGCGCGGGGAGGATGCCCTCGCAGCGCGTGAGCTTGAAGAAGGCGTCCACCGCCTCGTCGTCGCTCACGGTGGCGTAGCTCACGCGGCCGATATCGCGGAGGAAAGCGTGCTCCGGGCCCACGCCGGGGTAGTCCAGGCCGCTGGCCACGGAGTATGCGGGAGCGGGCTCGCCGTTCTCGTCCTTGAGCATGATGCTGTTGAAGCCGTGCATGATGCCCTCTGTTCCGAAAGCCATGGTGGCGGCGTTTTCTCCCACGCCGTCGCCGCGGCCCAGGGGCTCCACGCCCACCAGCTCCACGGGGTCGTTCAGGAAGGCGGGGAACATGCCCATGGAGTTGGAGCCGCCGCCCACGGCCGCGCACACCACATCCGGCAGGTTGCCCGTCATCTCCAGGAACTGCTCGCGCGCCTCGTCGCCCACCACCTTCTGGAAATCGCGCACCATCAGCGGGAACGGGTGCGGCCCCAGCACGGAGCCGATGCAGTAGATGGCGGTCTTGTACTCGCGCAGGTAGGCCTCGAACGCGGAGTCCACGGCCTCCTTGAGGGCTTTCTGGCCCCTGGTGACGCAGACCACCTTGGCGCCGAGCATGCGCATGCGCGTGACGTTGGGCGCCTGCTTGGCGATATCGACCTCGCCCATGTGGATCTCGCACTCCAGGCCGAAATAGGCTGCGGCGGTGGCAAGCGCCACGCCGTGCTGGCCGGCGCCGGTCTCGGCAATCATCTTCTTCTTGCCCATGTACTTGGCCAGCAGGCCCTCGCCCATGCAGTGGTTGAGCTTGTGCGCGCCGGTGTGGTTGAGGTCCTCGCGCTTGAGGTAGATCTGGGCGCCGCCGTTGAGGCGTGAAAGGCGCTCGCAATGGTACACCGGTGTGGGGCGGCCCTGGAATTCGCGGCGGATGCGGCGCAGCTCGTTGATGAACTGCGCGGAGTGGCAGATGCTGTGGTACGCCTGCGTGATTTCCTTGAACGCGGGCTCCAGCTCCGCGGGCACGTACGCCCCGCCGAAACGCCCGAAATATCCCTGCGCATCCGGATAGTGCCGCAGGTAGCACCGGAAATCAACCTCCCCCTTGCCTATGTCGTCTGTGTTCATGATGGTGTATCAGTTTTCCCCGCGCCGCGGCGGGCGCGCGCATACTACCACACCGCACCCGCTCCTGTCAACCGGAATAACACGCGGGGGATTTACGATTTACGATTTGCGATTTACGATTTGGAAAGTTCGCAGCGCGTGCAGACGCGCTATGGGCTTGACGCGCAGGGTGGCGTGTGGTGGAATGAGGGGCAATCCCCATGCCGCAGCAGAAGTACACCATATCCGATTTGTCAGAGAGGACGGGGCTGTCCATCCACACCCTGCGCTTCTATGAGAAGGAGGGGCTTTTGCGGCACGTGGAGCGCACCAAGACCGGGCGCCGCATCTACGGGAACGCCAGCATCGGCACGCTCATGGGCATCCTGTGCCTCAAGCGCGCGGGCATCACCCTGCCCCAGATCAAGGAGTTTTTCGATGAGACGATGCGCGGGCCGGAAACGCTGCCGCACCGCCTGCGGATGCTGGAGAAGGCCAAGGCCAAACTGCTGGCCGCTCGCGAGGAAATCGAGCACGGACTGCAGATGGCGGATTTCGGCATCGCCGGCTGCCACCAGGCCATGGAGGCCCTGGCGGAGGGTAAGAACCCGGATATCGCCTTCCCCTTCCTCACCCGCGAGGGCGTGGCCGCATTCCCCTTCATGAAGGACGACGAGGGCCGCCTGGTACCCGACGACCCGCCCGACATAGACTAACCCCAAACCCCACCAAACACACACTATGACCAAGAGACTTGCACTCGTCATCGCCCTGGGCGGCCTCGCCGCGCTGGCCGCAGCCGCCGCCCTCATTGCCCTGCAATCCCGCCGCGATGTGCGCGACATCTACGGCATGCTCGACAAATACGAATAGCTGCCGCGGAGCCTGGAAGGGAGAGAAAACACTCCCGCCTTGGCCACGTGACGCAAAAAAGTTGGGATTTGTTAAAATTATGCTTGCCAAATGGGGGAAAGGGTGTATATTTCTCCCACCATGACCCGCAAAGGTGGTATCAACAAGACACGTAAGGCTGTTGCCAAGCGTTTCAAGGTGACCGGCACGGGCAAGGTTCTGCGTCGCAAGCAGGGTAAGCGTCACATTCTCCAGAAGAAGTCCAGCAAGCGCAAGCGTCAGCTTGGCAAGCCGGCACTGGTGGACGAGACCCAGGTTTGGGCAGTCAAGCAGAACATGCCCTTCGCCTAAAGCCGAGGAACATGGCAACCAAGCCAAGCATCCGTCCGCAAAACGGGCGGCCTCCGTGCAGCCTTCCCCCCGTGGGATAGAGCGAACGAGACTGCAAGGAGGTGAGGAAGAACAGTTTGCTCACCAACAAATAGAATAGAAAACTATGGCACGTGCTACAAATGGGCCCGCCTCAAGGGCTCGCCGCAAGCGCATCCTGCAGCGCGCCAAGGGCTTCCGCGGATTCCGCAGCAAGCTCTTCCGCTACGCGAAGGATGCAGTGTACAAGGCATGGCAGTATGAGTACCGCGACCGCAAGAGGAGGAAGGGCCAGTTCCGCCGCCTCTGGACGGCGCGTATCTCCGCCGCCTGCCGCCCCTTGGGCCTGACGTACTCCCGCTTCATGGAGGGACTGAAGGCAGCGAACATCGAGCTTGACCGCAAGGCCCTGGCGGACCTGGCGGTGAACAACCCGGAGGCCTTCAAGGCGGTCTTCGAGCAGGCCAAGAAGGCCATCGATGCGAAGGAGGGTGCAGTACTCGCGAAGTAAAACCCGCAAAACATCAACCCCATATCCCCGGGCTGCCGCAAGGCGGCCCGGGCGTTTTTTATTCCAGGGCGGAAATTGCGGTATGCAGGGGGATGCCGCCTGGCGGCGGCAATTGGGATTAGGAGTAGGATTAAGAAGAAAGCCCGTCCGGCGGAACGCCGGGCGGGCTTTGAAATTTCCTGCACGCGCAGCGTGCAGCGCTATTTTACATCCTAATCCTAATGACGGTAGCCACCAGGTCCAGGGTTATTTCACGGGCTTGCCTTCCAGCACCAGCACCTCGAAGGGCGCCAGCTTGACCTTGACAGGCTTTCCGGCCTCCGCCACCCTGGCGGGCAGCTTGTCGCTCTTGGGGGAAGTGAGCGCGTACTTGACGGGCGCGCCGACGGGGAGCTCCCAGACTGCGGCGGGGTCGAAGACGAACTCCTGCGGCTCTGCGGCGGGGTTGCGGAGGGTGAGGATGCCCTTCTTGGGGGACCAGGAGGCGAAGCCGTAGACAACGAGGTCCACGGGGTTGCCGCCCACCCAGTGGGAATCCACGAGGGTTTCGCCGTTGGCGCGGGCCCACTTGGCGGCGGCGGCCAGGGAGTCCCACTCCTTGGGCTTGAGCATGGAGGGCGTGATGTACAGCTCCTCCATCTGGGTGCCGAGGCCGAATCCGCTCCAGATTTCCTTGGCCAAATCATCCCCCTCTGTGGTGGTGAGGCCGCGTGCGCTCCTGTTGTAGATGACGCCGTGGGTCATGAGCGAGTTGATGGGGAAGAGCGGGGAAATCTTTACGTTGTTGAGGTAGATTTGCGCGTCTCGGAAGGTGATCCACCGGTTGCGGTTGGAGCCCTCGCCGCAGAAGTCGTGGTCCCAGTCGCCGCGCCAGATGGAATCCGCGATGCCGAACCAGAACGGGGAGGACCAGGTGCCGGTGGTGAGGTTGATGTACAGGTCCGGCCGCACGTCGCGCAGCTCGCTGATGAGGCAGATGGCGGCCTCGAAGTCCGACCCGAATCTGGAGCCCTTGGCGGGCTCGGCCTCGCCGGAGGTGCCGTCGAACTTGAAGTGGTTGATGCCGTTCTCCTTGATCATGTGCAGGCACATGCTCTTGAAGTGCTCATAGTACTTGGGGCCGGAGAGGGCGAACCCGCGCTCGTTGGTCTCGAAGCGGTCGCCGGCGGCCTGCAGGCGCATGTCGTGCGGCTTGCCGTAGCCGCCCCACGGGGAGAACCACACGCCGGGGTCCGCGCCGTAGCTTTCCGCCAGCTTGCGGATCTTGCGGAACTCGTTGGGCATGTCCTTGTGGAACTCCCACAGCGTTTCCGTGTTGTCCCAGCCGTCGTCGAACAGGAAGGAATCCATCTTCACGCCGCGCTTCTTCACCAGCTCCTCGCCGAAGAGCTTCACGGTGGCCAGCGCGTCCTTCTCGGTGTACGGGGAGAAGTAGCCGATGTCGTACCAGGTGTTGTAGTTGAGGAAGGGGGCGTAAGCGCGTGCGCGCTCCTGGTTGATGTAGTTCAGCTGGAAGGTGCGGCGCAGCTGGGTGGGCTGGCAGAAGCCGAGCACGGCGGAGAAGCTGCTCACCGCGCGGCGCGGCAGGTCCGTCTTGCGAACTACCGAGCAGCTGAAGCCGTCCTTGTCCGCCTCGCTCAGGCACAGCGGGCTTTCCATGCCGGCGAACAGGCGGTTGCCCGCCGCCACTATCGGCGCGCCCTTCACCGTGCCCTCCACGCGGGCTTCCGGCGCCTTCACGTCCAGCAGCGTCACCTTGCGAACAGGCATGGCGAACTGCAGCGGCTCGACATCCAGCCCCACACGCACGTACGGCTGGCCCTGGCGCAGCTCCGCCCACCAGGTGAAGCTCTTGCCGTCCGTCGGCACGGCGAAGGACACCACGATGCGCTTGCCGGGCTTGCGCTCCACCAGGCGGCGCGCCTTGGGCTTGGCCGCCAGGCGCACTTCCTTCAACTCCACGCACATCAAATCCTGCGCGGTGATGGTGTGCATGGTGTCCTTGTACTCCTTTTTGGAGCAAGCCTCGTCTGTCTGTTCGTCCTGAACGAGGAGACGGAAGATGTCGTTGCCGAGGCTGTACACGCGGCCGTTGATGTTGTCGCGCACGATGACGCCGGCGAGCTTGCGGCCGACCCTCTGCACGTCTACGGAAACATAATCGTTCTGAATCATACTTGGTATCTTGGTTGAAAGTTGGTTAGATTTGCGGGGCGCCCTCCAGCACCATCACCTCGAACGGCGCCAGCTTCACCTTCACGGGCTTGCCGGCCTCCGCCTCCGCCGCGGGCAGCTTGTCGCCCTTCGGCGAGCTCAGCTTGTACCTGGCGGGCGCGCCGACGGGAAGCTCCCACACGGCGGCGGGGTCGAACGCGAACTCCTGCTCCTGCGAGGAGGGGTTGCGGAGGGTGACGATGCCCTTCTCAGGGGACCAGGAGGCGAATCCGTACACCTCCATGTCGGCGGGGTTGCCGCCCACCCAGTGGGAATCCACCAGGGTGGCCGCGTTGGCGCGCGCCCACTTGGCGGCGGCGGCCAGCGTGTCCCATTCACCCGGCTTGAGCATGGCGGGGGTGATGTAGAGCTCCTCCATCTGGGTACCCAGGCCGAACCCGCTCCAGATTTCCTTGGCGAGGTCGTCGCCCTCGGTGGTGGTGAGGCCGTGGGCGTGCTTGTTGTAGATGACGCCGTGGGTCATGAGCGAGTTGATGGGGAAGAGCGGGGAGATTTTGACGTTGTTGCGGTAGATTTGGGAATCGCGGTAGGTGATCCAGCGGTTGCGCTTGGAGCCCTCGCCGCAGAAATCGTGATCCATCTCGCCGCGCCAGATGGAATCCGCGATGCCGAACCAGAACGGGGAGGCCCAGGTGCCGGTGGTGAGGTTGATGTAGATGTCCGGGCGGGCGTTGCGCAGCTCGCGGATGAGCGAGATGGCCGCCTCGAAGTCCGACCCGAAGACGGAGCCGGGCGCGGGCGTGGCCTCGGCGGAGGTGCCGTCGAACTTGAAGTGGTTCACGCCGTTCTCCCGAATCATGTGCAGGCACATGCCCTTGAAGTGGTCATAGTACTTGCGGCCGGTGAGGGTGAATCCGCGCTCGCTGGTCTCGAACTTCCCGCCGGCGGCCTTGATGCGGCTCTGCTGCAGGCTGCCGTAGCCGCCCCACGGGGAGAACCACACGCCGGGGTCCGCCCCGTAGCTTTCCGCCAGCTTGCGGATGTTGCGGAACTCGTTGGGCAGGTCCTTGTGGAAGCCCCACAGCGTCTTCGGGTCGTCCCACCCGTCGTCGAACATGAACGAGTCCATCTTCACGCCGCGCTTCTTCACCAGCTCCTCGCCGTACAGCTTGATGGTGTCCAGGGCGTCCTTCTCGGAGTACATGTTGGAGTAGCCGATGTCGTACCACGTGTTGTAGTTGAGGAACGGCGCGTAGGCGCGGGCGCGCTCTTGGTTGACGTAGTCCAGCTGGAAGGTGCGGCGCAGCTGCGTGGGTTGGCAGAAACCCAGCACGGCGGTGAAGCTGCTCACGGCCTGCGGCAGGTTCGTCTTGCGCTCCAGCGAGCAGGTGAAGCCGTCCGCAGTCGCCTCGCTCACGCACAGCGGGCTTTCCACGCCCGCGAACAGGCGGTTGCCCGACGCCACAACGGGCGCGCCCTTCACGGAACCCTCCACGCGGGCCTCCGTGGCCTTGATGTCCAGAAGCGTAATCTTGCGCACGGGCAGGGCGAACTGCTGAGGTTCGATATCCAACCCGATGCGCACGTACGGCTGGCCCTCGCGCAGCTCCGCCCACCAGGTGAAGCCCTTGCCGTCCAGCGTCACCACAAACGGCACCGTGATGCGCTGGCCCGCCTTGCGCTCCACCAGGCGCCGCGCCTGCGGATCCGCCGGCAGCGCCTCGCGCTTCACCTCGCCGCATATCAAATCACGCGCGGTGAGCGCACCCAGGGTGTCCTTGTACTCCACCTTGGAGCACGCCTCGTCCGTCTGGGCCTCCAGCGAGAGCACGCGGAACACGTCCTCCCCCAAATCGTAGGTGCGGCCGTTGATTTTGTCGCGCACCACCACGCCCGCCAGCTTGCGGGCCACCTTCTGCACCTCCACGGAGACGAATTCGTTCTCCATGACGATGGATCCTTCGCTGGAGGAAACGCCGGGCCGGGATGCAGCCGCGGCCGCCGGAGCCGCCGGGCAAACCCCACCCGCCAGGATTCCCAGCGCGAACAGACCTGCCAAGATGTGTGTAGAATTCATACGGACGTATTGTATACCAACCACTGCCGCGTTTCAAGCCAAAACCGCGCTTGGCGGCGCATTCGCGTGGGACAAAAAACGGAAACCGGACAGAGCGGATTTGGGAGGAGCGGTGCTAATCCACCCCTCACAAGGCGGGGTGGATTAAAACTCCGTCCGCATACCAACCACGCCTATTACCATTAATCATTGCACACCGTCCTACAGGTCACATGCGGTCGAATTCCTCTACGCGGATTACCCATTTTCCCAGACCTCACCCCGCCACACTGCGAGTTTGCGCTCCACTTATCGGAACGTTATGGACAGCAATGATTTGAGAAGATAGACAGCTTCCCGCCGGGATTGCCGGTGCCGCGGCTATTCACCGAGGTAGTCCCGGATGAGTGCGATGAAGTGGCGGAGGTAGCGGCTGGCGGTGTAGGGGCCGATGCCTTTGATATCGAGGGCGTCGTCCTCGCTGGTGGGTTTGCGGGTGGCGAGCTGCTGGAGGGTGGCGTTGCCCATGATGCGGTAGGCGGGCACATTCTCCTCCCGTGCGAGGTCGTAGCGCAGTTCCTTGAGGCGTTTCAGGAGCTCCTTGTCCTCTCCGTGCAGATTGATTGCCTCCAAGAAGCTCCTTTTGTCCCTGGCGGGAGCCGCGTTTTGCGCGGGTGCGGCCCAGCCGGCGCGGGAGAGGATGGCGGGCTGCTTGCCGAGCATGACGTCCTCCCCCTTGGCGGAGAGTGTGACGAGCGGCATCTCCCCGCCGGTGGACTGGAGGAGGCCGGCCTCATGCATGGCGCGGAAGAGGGCCTTGATGCGGTTCTCCGTGAACCCGGCGAGCAGGCCGTAGGTGGAGAGCCCGGTGAGGAAGCGGTGCATGTTGGCGTTCTTGGCGCCGCGCAGCATGTCCATGATCTTGCCCCTGCCGTAGATGGCCTCCCAAGAGCCGTCCGGGAGGTGGCGGGATGCGCGCGCCACGCCGGAGAGGGCCTTCAGGAGGGTGTTCCGCTCCTCGCCCTGGAGCTCGGCGGCGTTGGCGACCTCCGGCGGGCAGCACTGGTCGCAATGTCCGCAGGGGGCGGAGTCCGTCTCGCCGAAGTAGTCCAGTATCCACTTCTGGCGGCAGCCGCTGCTGTAGGCGTAGCGGGTGATGGACTCGATTTTCGCGTGGTCGCGGCGTGCCTTCTCCTGCAGGGCCTCGCGGTTGATTCCCAGGTCGTTGAACGCGCGTGCGGGGTCTGTTACGCGGGTGCCGCGGGTGTTGGAGCCGGGGATATCGAAGCGAGATATGGCACCGGCGTGGATGAGGACGGAGAGGGCGGAGCTCACGGCCATGGTGTTGCCGCCGTTGCCGAGGTTCTCCGCAAGGGAGTCGATGGTCTCCATCAGCTCGTGCGTTTCCGGGTTGCACTTGGAGCAGAGCAGGCTGTAGAGCATGCGGATGGTGGTGATGGAGGGGTTGCTGCCCTCGTAGAAGAACTCCTGGGTCTTGAGGTCCACGTGGTTGAAGAGCAGCTCGCACACGGCGGTCTCGCCATCGCGCCCGGCGCGCCCGGCCTCCTGGTAGTATGCCTCCACGCTGCCGGGGATATCGAAATGAATGACGAAGCGCACATCCGAGCGGTCGATTCCCATGCCGAAGGCGTTGGTGGCCACCACCACGTCCGCCCTGCCGGAGATGAAGGCGTTTTGTGAGAACTCGCGCTCCTCGTCGGTCATGCCGGCGTGGTAGGCCACGGCGTTGATGCGGCGGCGTGAAATCTCCTCGAAGACGCGCATAACGCTCTTGCGCGTGGAGCAGTAGATGATACCTGTTTTCCACTTGGCGACCACCTTTTCGATGCGCTCGTACTTCTCGCGATGGGAGCCGCAGGGGGTGATGCTGAAATCCAGGTTGTCGCGGGCGAAGCCGCTGATGATGACGGCTGGGTCCCGCAGCTCCAGGGTTTGGAGGATATCCCGGCGCACGGGCTCCGTGGCGGTGGCGGTGAGTGCAATGGTCTGTGGGTAGCCAAGCTCGCGGCGCGCGCGGCCCAGGCGCAGGTAGTCCGGGCGGAAATCATGCCCCCACTGGCTCAGGCAGTGAGCCTCGTCCACCGCCAGCAGGGATATCGGCTGGCTTTGCAGCGCGTTCATAAAACCCGGCTGAGAGAAGCGCTCCGGCGCCACGTACACAATCTTGAGCTCCCCGTGGCGGAACGCGGCCATCACCTGCCGGTACTCGTCCTCCCCCAGGGAGGAATTGATGGCGGCGGCGGGGATGCCGCGCGCCTGTAGGGCGTCCACCTGGTCCTTCATGAGCGCGATGAGCGGGGAGACCACCACGGTGACGCCCGCCCGGCAGAGCGCGGGGAGCTGGTAGCAGAGGGACTTGCCGCCGCCCGTGGGCATGATGGCCAGCGCATCCCGCCCGTCCATCACGGCCTCCACCACCTCGGCCTGCCCCAAGCGCAGGGCGTCGAAGCCGAAGAAGTCGTGCAGGGCGTCCTGGATATCGGGCAGCTGGGAGGGTTCGCCGTTCATGCGCGCCGGTTAGTCCACATGGCCGTGGATAGACGGGATATCGTACTTCATCGGGGCACCGACGAAATCATCCGGGAGGCGGGAGACGGTAGGGGAGCCGACCGGGTTGTCAGGGAATTCCGGGCCCAAATCCCGGAAATCCACCATATTGGAGAAGGTGAAGTCAATGGTGATGTGCTCAAAGTGGTCCTCCATCCCATCGTACCAATAGGCCTCGCACTCCAGCACCAGGCGGCGGTTGCTGAAAACCGGCTTGGACAAGGGGGTCAGCTCCGCCTTGACCGGGATTTCCGGGAAGGCGGCCTGCATCTCCAGGTCGTCCGACTCCGGCAGGGGGGAGACGATTCTGAGATTCACCGCCTCGTCGCCCAGGATTTTGAAGCTGACCACGCCGTTGGGGCCCTGGTCCCCGCGCTGGGCCTCCACGGTGAGGGTGTAGCCGTCCAGCACGGAGATATCCGGGTTGCTCTTGCCGCCGTGGCCGCCGCCACCGCCGCTGCAGGAATCAAGGGTGAAGCAAACGGCGGCGGATGCCGCCAGCAGGCACGCCGTATGCAGCGCCCTGCCCCATATTGTCTTTCGGTTGGTATTCATGTCTAGTTATGGTGAGGGGGTCAGAAGAGGTCCACCACGTACTCGTCGTGGAGGGCGCCGGAGACGATGGAGATCCAGTACACGCCCACGGGCTTGCCGTCCTTGGTGGGCATCTGGCTGAAATCCGGCATGAAGACGATGGAGTTGCCCACGGGGAACATGCCGTTGTCCGCGTGTGCGCACACCTTCTTCACCTTGATTTCCTTGGCGTCCGCCAGCTCCTTGGCGGAGGGCGCGGACTTGGGGCTGCGGGAGAGGCGCCAGATCCTGACGGTGGCGGAGCCGCCCACGGACTGTCCCTGCGCGGGGTAGTAGCTCCAGCCGTCGCCCAGCAGGTACTCCTTGGGGAAGAAGCCGCGGCCGGGATAGCTGTGGGCGGTGGAGAGCGGGGAGCCGGAGAGGTCGCTGGTGCGCATGGCGTGGAAGCTGCCCTTCACGCCGAACCCGGTCTTGACAGACTTGGGGTAGAGGATCCAGGCGCGGTGGCCGCGGTCCTCGTAGTTGTTCTGGCCGGGGTCCTGGATGTACTCCCTCACGCTGTCTGAGGAGGACATGCCGGAGGGGCCCATGTGCAGGTTGCACTCGTCCGTGTGGTGTCCCAGCCCGTGGTCGATGGTACCGGCCTTCAGGCAGGCTTCCGCGGCCTGCTGCGCATCCTTGGCGTAGGAGGAATCGAAGCCCATGTTGGGCGGCACGTTGCAGAGCAGGCGGTAGACGTTTGCCATGTTCACGGCGTCCTGCTGGTTCTTGTCGGCCCCGCGGGAGGGCTTGGTTGCCAGGATGTCCTTGATGCGCTTAGTGAGCTCCTTGCGGTCCATGGGGTAGAACTTGCGGCTCACGGCGGGGCCGGAGGGGTTGGTGATGTTCTTGATTTCGGCGGCGGCCTTCTTGCCCATGTCGGAGAAGGCGTTGCGCAGGTCGCCCATCATGGAGACGGCGTCCTCCTCATCCGCCACCTTGGCCTTGTTCAGGCCGTCCACAAAGGCGCGGGCGGGCGCCTTGCCGTCCGCTGCAAGCCACTTGAGGAAATCGGGCTCCTTCTGGAGGGAATCGGGGTCCAGGCCGTCTGCACTGCGCTGCGCGAGGGTGATGCAGGCGTGCACGGCAAGGGCGTGCTTGGCGAGCGGGCCCTTCACCGCGGCTTTCCAATGCGGGCGGCTGGGGTCCGGGTACGCGCCGGGGAACGCCTCCTTCAGCAGGCGCGCCAGCTCATCCCTCAAGCCGTCGAAATCCCCCTGTTCCGCGTGTTCCTTGATGAGTTTGCGCAGCTGCTTGGCGGCCTCCTTGTCCTTGGCGGATTCCGGCCCCAGGGAAAGCGGCTTGGGCGCGGCGGGTTCCGCGGCCGGCGTCGTATCCGCCGGGTCCGCGGCATCCTGCGCGATGCAGGGGGCTCCCATTCCCAAAACCAGCCAGGCGGCAAGCGCCGGCAGGCAAACGGCATGCTTCATTTTCATGCTCCCCACCATACCACCCTGTCCCCGCCCGGTCAAGAAGATAGCGGCGCAGCCCCCAAATCGCGTCAGTAGAGCTCCACCACGTATTCATCGCGGAGAGAGCCGGAGGTGATGCGCACCCAGTACACGCCCACGTTCATGTCGTGCTTCTTCAAGAACGCGGAATAGTCCGGTTCAAAGACGATGCTGTTGCCCACGGGAATGCTGCCGTTGTCAGGATGGACATAGACCTTCTTGACGGGAACTTTGACGGCGGAGGCAAGCTCCTTCTCGGAGGGAGCGGCCTTGAGGCTGCGCGGCAAGCGCCAAATTTCCACTTGCGCGTTACTGCCCACGGACTTTCCCTGCTCGGGATAGTAGCTCCAGCCGCCGCCCTTCAGGTACTCCTTGGGGAAGAAGCCGCGGCCCGGGTAGCTGTGGGCCGTTTTCTGCGGGGTGCCGCCGATATCATGGGTGCGCATGGCATGGAACACTCCATCCACGCCGAAAGCGGTCTTGCGTGACCGGGGATAGAGCACCCAGGCGCGGTGGCCGCGGTTCTCGCGGTTGTTGGCGCCCGGGTCGTTTACATACCCCGCCACGGAGGGCGCGGGCGGAATATCCCGAGAGTTCATGTGAAGGTTGCACTTGTCCGTGGAGTGACCGAGACCGTGGGAAATGGTGCCGGCCTTCTTGCAGGCCTCCGCTGCGTCTTGGGCATCCTTCCTGTAGCCGGGGTCGTAGGTCACGGAGGAGACCACGTTGCAGAGCAGGCGGTAGACGTTGGCCACGTTGACGGCATCCTGCTGCTCTGCATCAACCCCGCGCGCGGGCTTGGTGGCCAGGATATCCTTGATCCTCTTATCCAGTTCCTTCTTAGTGTAGGGATAGAGCTGGCGGTTCACAGGACTTCCGGCGGGATCGGTGATGCCCTTGATTTCCGCGTACGCCTTCTTGCCAAGGCCTGCGAAGGCGGTGCGGAGGTCTCCCATGAGGGAAACGGCCTGCGCCTCATCCGCCACCTTGGCCTTGTTGATGCCCTCCACAAAGGCGCGGGCGGGAGACTTGGCATCGGAAACAAGCCATTTCATGAAATCCGGCTCCTTCTGCCTGGCGGCGTCATCCAGTTCCTCCGCGCTGCGTTGGGCAAGCGTGATGCAAACCTGCACGGCCAATGCCTGCCTGGCCAGCGGGCCCTTCACCCCCGCCTTCCAGCACGGGCGTTCCGCATTGGCGATAGCACCGGGAAAGGCTTCTTTCAGCAGACGCGCCAGCTCATCCCTCAAGCCGTCGAAATCCCCCTGCTCCGCGTGTTCCTTGATCAGCTTGCGCAGCTGCTTGGCGGCCTCCTTGTCCTTGGCGGATTCCGGCCCCAGGGAGAGGGGCTTGGGCGCGGCGGGTTCCGCGGCCGGCGTCGTATCCGCCGGATCCGCGGCCTCCTGCGCGATGCAGGGGGCGCTCCACGCGAACGCCAGAGCGGCGGCGAGCGCGCACGCGCGGGCAATGGGTTTCGGTATCACGCCTACCAGCATACCACCGCGGGGCATTGGGTGTCAAGGGCGGGCTGTATAATTTAGGCTTGGGGATTTGATTGCCCCTGCGGGCCGCCCTGCCCCGCCTGTTCCCGCAGCCGGCGGAGGTACTCCATGCGCTCGGAGATTCGGAGCTCCATGCCGTTCCTGGTGGGGTGGTAGTAGACGCGGCCCTCCGGGAGGTAGGCCTGGGGGACGAAGTGGTCCTCCCCGAAATCGTGCGCGTACTTGTACTCGGTGTCTTCCTCCGCCACGCCGCGGAGCTTGGCGAGCTTCTTGCGCGTGGGGGTGGAGAGGTGCGGCGGCACGGCGAGGGTTTTGCCCTCCTGCACGTCCTTCATGGCGGCGCCGAGTGCGGCGTACGCGGAGTTGCTCTTGGGGGCGGTGGCCAGATAGGCGGTGGCGTGCGCCAGGGGGATGCGCCCCTCCGGCATGCCCACCATCTCCACGGCGCGCGCGGCATCCAGCGCCACGCGCAGCGCGTTGGAATCCGCCAGGCCTATGTCTTCGCTGGCGCATATCACGATGCGCCGCGCGATGAACCGTGGATCCTCCCCGGCGTTCAGCATGGTGGCCAGCCAGTAGAGCGCGGCGTCCGGGTCGCTCCCGCGCATGGATTTGATGAAGGCGGAGATGGTGTCGTAGTGGCCGTCGCCCATGCGGTCGTACTTGACTGCCTTTTTCTGGATGGATTCCTCCGCCACGGCGAGGTCCACAAGGATGCGCCCGTTTTCCGCGGGCGGGGTGGAGAGGGCGGCCACCTCCAGCGCGGTGAGGGCCTTGCGGGCGTCGCCGTCCGCCTTGAGCGCCATGTGCGCGTAGGCCTCGTCCGTGACATCCAGCGGCATGTTGCCCAGCCCGCGCTGCGCATCGCCCGCGGCGCGGCGCATGAGGGCGATGATTTCATCGTCCGGCACGGGCTCCAGCGGGAAGATCTGGGAGCGGGAGAGCATGGCGGAGTTGATGGCGAAGAAGGGGTTCTCCGTGGTGGCGCCGATGAAGCGGACGGTGCCGCGCTCCAGGTGGGGGAGCAGGACATCCTGCTGGGCCTTGTTGAAGCGGTGCAGCTCATCCACGAAGAGGATGGTGCGCTGGCCGTGGAGGGCCTGGCGGGTGCGGGCCTCTGCAATCTTCTCCAGGATATCGCCCTTGCCGGACTCCACGCCGTTGAGCATCACGAAATACGCGCTGGTGCAGCGGGCGATGACGTACGCGAGCGTGGTCTTGCCCACGCCGGGCGGGCCGTAGAAGATGAGCGAGGAGAAGCGGTCCGTCTCGATAGCGCGGCGCAGCAGCTTGCCGGGGGCCAGCAGGTGGCGCTGCCCTGCCACCTCCTCCAGGGTTTCCGGGCGCATGCGCGCGGCCAGAGGCATGTCCTGCGTGGGAGCGGCTTTCTGCTCCGAGCTGGAGCCGTGGGGCGTGAAAAGGTCTGCCATGGTAGTTGGGGTAGCGGGTAGAACTTCAGATGCGCGGGGCGGTGGTGCGCAGCTCGCGCAGGATGGCGTTGTGGCGCTCCTGCAGGGGGCGGAGCTTCTCCACGTACTCCCGCACGCGGGCGCTGGCCACGGCGTACAGGCTGCGGTAGGCGCCCACGCGGGAGACCACCAGCTCGCGCACCAGGCGGGGCATTTCCCCCTGCATGGCGCTGTCCAGCCCCTTGGCCTCTCGCGTGAACTCCTCGTTCAGGCGGCGCAGCGCCCCGCGGTGCAGCAGGGCCCCCGCGCCCCACACCGCCAGCACGCCGCACATCGCCCACAGCGCCGGGGTGGTCATGCCCAGGTAGCCCAGCACGCCCGCCAGCACCAGGCACAGGCACAGCAGCACGTGCGCGGCGTGCATCCACCCCACGTGCTCCGTGAAGGCGGAATCCAGTGCGGTGCGGATGCGCAGGCGCGTGAACGGCTGGTAGAGCTCGTGCTCCAGCTGGCGGCGCAGGCGGTTGAGCTCCGCCTCCAGCACGTCCTGGGGAAAATCGCTGATTTCGCACTCGATGGCCTCCTTCATGCGCGGGCGCACGCTGCGCCAGTGCGCCTGGCAGGACGCCACGAAACGCTCGTCGGACTGCCGCTGGCGGTCCATGATGGCCTTGCAGACCAGGCGGTAGTAGGAGGATTCCGCGCCGGCGCCCATATCCTCCAGCTGCAGCAGGGCCACCGGGGAGAGGAAGCCTCCAAAACTGCGCCGCAGCATGCGCTTGAGCTGCGGCAGCACGCTCAGCGGAACGGATGAGAAATCCGCCGCGCACTCGTCCACGCCGTCAAGCTGGTGGGAAAGGAAGGTGTTGATTTCGCTCTCAATGCCGCTGAGGAAGCCTGATTCGTCCTTCATGGCGGCGGTGCGGGCGTTGATGATGCCGGACTGGCGTGTCATGAGGCGGCCAGTGGCCTCCAGTGCGTTGCGGATGGCGCGGCGCGCGCCCTCCGGGGAGTCCAGCGTCTCCTGCACGCGGGTCACGAACATCTCCACCCCCTGGTCGCTGGTGGGGCACACGTTGCACACCATCACCACCAGGCGCAGCTTCTCTCGGCACATCTCGCGGATGCGCGCAGAGAGCTCCAGCGCCTCCTGCGCCGGTATCTTGTCCGTGAAGGTGAGGGCCACCAGCACGTTGGCCACGCCGTTGACGGGCAGCTGCTGCAGCACGTCCCACGCGGGGGATTCCCCGCCGCTGCGGGCATCCACCACCACCACGGCGGCATCGCTGCCGGGCAGCAGGCGCAGCAGCTCCTGCTGCACCTCCTCCTCCGCGCAGTCGCCCGTGTCCACAAACTCGATTCCCTGCAGCTCCGGCAGCGGCAGGAAGCAGCTGTGCCGCGTGTCGCCGTCGTCGTTCCCGTACCGCCAGCGCAGGTAGGGGGATGCGGAACGCTTGCCGCCGCGCATCACGGGCAGCCCGGAAACGTAGGAAAGCAGGGAGGTCTTGCCGCACCCGGCGCCGCCCATCACAATGACGCGGCGGTCTCCCTGCATGGCGGCCAGGGCCTGCTCCACGGCCTCCAGCTGGGGCTGCATGGAATCATCGCCGATGACGCCATACATCTCCTGCGCCTGCTGCGCCCAATAGCGCACCAGGCTTTCCTGCACCCTGTAACTGCGTTTCAGCATGGCGAGACCCTGCCGCCACATCATAGCCCCCCGCACGCAAATTGTCCAGCATATAGCGTCTTAAACAGGCAATTGTGCTTGGCATAAAGGCGGGGTTTTGCTATGATTCGCGTCATGAAATCCTTCGCCAATCCCGTGCTGCTGCTGGCGGTCATCATCATGCTGGCGGTGCAGGTGCGCTATTCCGCAGAGGCGGGAGACGCGGCCACCGGCCTGGCGGCGTGGGTGATGACGCTGTGCGCGGTGGGCCTGCTGATCAACGGGGTGCTGGCCGTCTCCCGCGCGCTTGCGCACCGCGCGGGCGCGCTGATGAGCTCTCTGTGGGCGGTGTTCTTCCTGGTGCTGGGCTGCGGGGCCTGGGTGCTGACCGCCAACGGCGACGAGGCTGCGCGCGAGGATGCCGCCGCCCTGCGCGCCCTGGTGGAGGCCTGGCCCGCAGACGATGCGGAATACGCCTTTGCGGCGCGGACGGATGGCGGCGAGAGCCTGGCATCACTGGCGGCCAAGGCGGGGCGCACGGATGTGCTGGAGCGCATCCTGGCGCAGCCGAACGCGGCGGCGCACGCGGAGGAGTTGCAGGTGGCGGCGCAGGCCGCCGCGGAGTGGGGAAGGCTTGATGCGCTGCGGCGCCTGGTGGAATCCGGCGTGCGCGGGGATGCGCTGTGCGGCGGCACCACCGCCCTGCACGCCGCCGCGGTGAACGGGCGCCTCAAGGCCGCGGAACTGCTTTTGGAAAGCGGGGCCAACCCGGACACGGCGGATGCGGAGGGTAACACCCCGCTCATGCACGCCGCCATCAACGAGGACGTGCCCATGGCGCGCCTCCTGCTCCGGCACGGCGCCAATCCCGCACTGAAAAACACGCAGGACGGCCGCGATGCCGCCTCCATGACCCGCAGCGGGGAACTGGAGACGCTCCTTTCAACCCCAAGCACCGACGACAAGCAGTAGGCCATGGCTGAGAAGCATCAGATTTTCGTGTTGGAGGGCTTGCGCTGCGCATCCTGCGCCGCACACGTGGAGCAGGCCGTGGCCAAGCTGGACGGCGTCTCCCGCGTGGAGGTGAACCTGGTCTCCAAGCTCATGCGCGTGTGCCACGACGCCGACAAGGTGACGGCCGCGGACATCACGGCGGCGGTTGAGGGCGCCGGGTACCACGCCGAGCTGCGCGAGCCCACGGCGCCGGTGGCCCCCGCTTCCCTGCCCTCGTGCGTGCCGTGGGCCGTATCCGCGGCCTTCCTGCTGCCGCTGCTGGTGCTGCACTACCGCATCCTGATAGATGACGGTGACTACCGGATTGCCGAGCTCTGCCTGCTGGTGCCCATCCTGATCCTCAACTTCCGTTACTTCACGCGCGGGGCGTGGGCGCTGCTGCGCCTGGCCCCCAACATGGACACCCTGGTGGCGCTGGGCGCCGCCGCCGCCACCGCCTACAGCCTGGCGGACGTCATCCACCTGCACGCCGGGCACGCCTACGCGGACAGCGCGGCCATGATTCTCACCATCGTCTCCTTCGGCCGCTGGCTGGAGGCCTTCTACACCGCCGGCGCCGGGGATGCCCTTGCCGCCCTGCGCCGCCGCCTGCCCACCAGGGCCACCATCCTGCGCGGCGACGGCGCGCGGGAATCCATACCCGCCGCGCAGGTGCTGCCGGGGGACAGGCTGCTGGTGCGCCCGGGGGAGCTGGTTCCGGCGGACGGCGAGGTGCTGGAGGGCGTTTCCGAGATTGACGAATCCACCTTCACCGGGGAGAGCACACCCCTGGTCAAGGAACCCGGCGGCAGGGTGTTCGCCGGAACGGTCAACGGCTCCGGCGCCCTCACTGTCTCCGCCACCGCCCCCGCCCAGCAATCCACCATCTCGCGAATCGTCCGCATGGTGGGAGAGGCGGAGGTGGCCAAGCCCTCCATCGCTCGCCTGGCGGACCGCTTGGCCGCGTGGTTCGTGCCGTTCGTCATCCTGGCCGCCATAGCCGCCGTGGCCGCGTGGGTGCACTGCGAGGGCGACCTCACCTTTGCGCTGCGGCGCGGCATATCCGTGCTGGTCATCTCCTGCCCGTGCGCGCTGGGGCTGGCCACGCCGCTGGCCGTGATGATAGCCGCCGGGCGCGCCGCGCACGAGGGCATCATCTTCCGCTCCGGGGCCGCCATGGAGCTGGCCCACCGCGCCACCGTGGCCGTGCTGGACAAGACCGGAACCCTCACGCAGGGCCGCCCCCACGTGTGCGCCACGCAGCCCGTCGGCATCACCGAGACCGAGCTGCTCCAGCTGGCCGCAGCGCTTGAGGGCAGCTGCAACCACCCCTACGCCGCCGCCGTCTGCACCGCCCTGCCCCACGGCGAGCCCAATCCCTTCCGCGCCGAACAGGTGCGCACCGTTCCCGGGCGCGGCGTGCAGGGCCTGGTGAACGGCGAGCCCTGCGCCGTGGGGTGCGATGCCTTCATGAAGGAGCTCGGCATCGACATTTCACAGGTGGACCTCTGGGAGATACCCAACGTGGCCACGCCCCTCTACGTGGTGCGCAACGGCTGCCTCTGCGGCGCCGTCGCCGTGGCCGACTCCCTGCGCGACACCACCACGGAAGCCGTGAAGGACCTGCGCCTCGAGGGCGTGCGGCCGGTCATGGTCACCGGCGACTGCACCCGCACCGCCAACGAGGTGGCCCTGCAGTGCGGCATCAACGAGGTGTACGCGGAAGTGCCGCCCCAGGGCAAGGTGGAGCTGGTGCAGCAGCTGCAGGATGTGGACGAGTGCGTGCTCATGGTGGGCGACGGCATCAACGACGCCCCCGCCCTGGCCGCCGCCGACATCTCCATGACCCTCGGCATGGGCACTGACGCCGCCATCAACAGCGCGGACATCATCCTGACGCACGACAACCTCATCGATGCCGCAGCAGCCATGGCGCTGAGCCGCGAGCTGACGCGGAACATCAGGCTCAACTTCAGCTGGGCGCTCGGGTACAACATCATCGCCATACCCCTGGCGGCGGGCGCATTCTACCCGCTGTTCCAATGGACGCCCACGCCTGCGTTCTCCGCGGCGTGCATGTGCGCCAGCAGCCTGTTCGTGGTGCTCTCCGCCCTGCGGCTGCGCCGCAAGGAGGAAGAGACCCTGCCGGAATTCATCGAGGAGGAAGGCTACTAGGCAACCCGCCCCGCACCATGAAGGCAAGCGAGAAGACCAACGTTGTGCGCACGCTCGAGCAGCGCAAGATTGATTTCAAGGCCTACACCTACGAATGCGAAGGCGCCATCACGGGGCTGGAGGTGGCGGCCATCCTGGGGGAGGACCCGACGCAGGTGTTCAAGACGCTGGTGACCACGGGGCGCAGCGGCCAGCACTATGTTTTCGTGATACCCGTGGGCGCCGGGCTTGATTTGAAGAAGGCGGCCAGGGCCGTGGGAGAGAAATCGCTGGAGATGCTCAAGCAGAAGGACCTGCTGGGGCTCACCGGCTACATCCACGGCGGCTGCTCCCCCATCGGCATGAAAAAGGCGTTCCGAACCACCATAGACGCCACCGCCGCGCAGTTCAGCTCCATCATCTTCTCCGGCGGGCGCATCGGCCTGCAGGTGCAGGTGGGGATGGAGGACCTGGCCAAGGTGGTGCGCTACGGCCTGGCGGACATCACCACCGGGCTGATTCACAACTGATACGCGGACGTGGACTCCAAAACGGCCAGAAACCTGGTGCTGGCGGTGACCGCCGCCGTGGCTGCGGGATGTTTCGTGATGGGGCGGCATGATTTGGCCATGCGCTCGCTCGGCTGGATTATCCTGGGCATCGCCGCGCTGGCCTACGTCTCCAACCGCTGGGCGCAGCTCGCGCGCCGCGCCGCAGAGGCCAACACCCCCCGCAAGCCCGCACCGCAGGAGCTGGAGGCCTACGCCAACCCCACCGCCGAGCCCCTGCCCGCACGCGTGCCCGCCACCGTGCTGCGGTACCGCCTGCGCAGGCTCGCACAGATGGACAGCGACCGCGGATGGGCCGACGAGCTGGAGGGGCACCTGGCGGATTCCAACATTGAGCTGCAGTTCTTCTTCAACGGCGAGCAATGGGTGGCGGCAGGGCGCATCCGCATGCTGGATTGCGCGCTGGGGGCCACATCCATGCGCCGCCTGCTGGCGGAAGCACCCATCAGCGCTGACAACGCGGAGCGCATCGCCCGCCGCAGGGAGCCGAACATCCCGAACGTGCTGCTCTGGTACAACGGCTCCACCCTGTCGGTGGCACCCCCCACCGCGGTGGCGGATTTGCGCGTGCTGCTCTTCGCCCCCATCATGGGCGACCCCGCGGATTTCGACGCCTACATGGACCGCACGGCGTAGGGCGGCGGGCTCAGGGCTTGGGCTTGCGGGGCACCACACCCATGCGCTGCACGCGCTCCGCCAGGAATTCGCGCATCTCCTCCGGCGTGCCGGGCAGGAACTCCTTCACCCATGTGTTGGGATCGCCTTTCCGGGCAGACTCGTACTCGCTTTCCGTAATCGGCACCAGCTGCAGCACGCTCACATTCTTGTCTCCCACCGTCAGGGTGAAACCGGGCTTGGTGCAATCCGGCAGGGGGGAGGCCAGCGCAAAGGCGGAGAAATCCCCGAGTTTCTCCTCGGGGTTCACCGTGTGGCCGAATGCGTACCACCAGTCCATGGCCACCATTCCACGCGCAAAATTCTTCATCCACAGGATAGGCCAATAGCAGCGCTCAATCTCTTCCCCGGTCGCGCCCTCCTCCATCCACAGGGGGGCCCAATCCGCGGGCAGGTACATCATCAGCTCCACACGGTCCCACCCCGGGAACACCAGCGGATGCAGATCCACCGTTCCACCGTCCGTCTGCAGCTCCATGCCGTCCGTGGGCGGAACCGTCATGCGGTGAGCCCCCACACCCATGGTACACAGCGTGAGGAACGGGCAGTGCTCCCCCGGCGGTATCATCAGGATGTCCACACGGATTTCCGTCGACTCCTTCTCGACAAAGATGTTGGAACTCTTGCCCAGGGCCTCCTCCGCCGCCTTGGAGAAGCTGTCAATCTCCTCCGCCGTGTACCACTCCACCGCCGCACCCCTGCGGCGCCACCGGATGAACTTCACCAGGCAGAAAACCAGCAGCGCCGCCACAACCAGAACCTGGACAAGGTGCCGGGGCTCGCTAAACCATTGGGTAAGGAAATCAGGCGATGCGCTCATGACCTGGATGCTAACCCGAGGCCCGGGGGAATTCAAGGATAAACCGTCCAAGGCTGCGCCCGCCTAATCCAGCGCGCGGGAATCAATATCCTCCTGGCCGGCAATCAATTGCGCGAGGACGGGAATGCCGGTGCAGCGCTCGATGAGCCCGGCGTTGGTGACGCATGCGGTGTCCCATTCCTCTGTGGTGCTGTTGAGGATGACGCCGCGGCAGGAAACGCCCGCCAGGCGCATGGCGTTCACGGCCATGGCCACCTGGCCTGCGGCACCCAGACGGTTGGCGGCCACCAGGATGACGGGCAGCTGCAGGCGCACCGCCAAATCCCCCATGATCACGCCGGGCGCCAGCGGCGTGGCCCAGCTGCCGCACGTGTCCACCAGCAGGGGGGAACCCAGATCCGTCGCCGCGCGGCAGGCCTTTTCAAGTTCATCCAACGAGAGCGCCCTGCCCTCCAGCTCCGCCGCCATGAGCGGGGCCGCCACCGTGCGCAGGTGAACCGGGTTCACCGCTTCCAGCGGCGGCGCGGGCTCTCCCATGGCGTCCCGCAGGGCGCGCGCATCCCGGCGGTCGCCGCAGCTCACGGGCATGCATCCCACGGCGGGGATGCCGCGGGCGCGGAAATCACGCACCAGCGCGGCGCACACGCGGGACTTGCCGCAGCCGGAATCCGTGCCAGCTATGACCCACCCCTTCATTCCGGCTGGCTGAGCAGGAGCTCGTTGATGTCCTGGGTGGGCGCCTCCTCGGACCTGATCCACTTGTACATGGCAAACCACACCAACACCGCCAGCAGCAGGCAGATGAGCTTGGGCTGCCAGTTGTCAATGAACGTCCTCTTCAATAATTTTCTCTTCTGCATGGATGTTGAGTAGTTCGCCCAGGCGCTCCTTGAGCAGGTTCTCCGTCAGGTCGCGCTGTATTTTGTTGCCCACGGCAAGCGAAACGCTGCCGGTTTCCTCAGAGACGATGACGACCACGGCGTCCGACGATTCGGCCATGCCGATACCGGCGCGGTGGCGCAGCCCCATGGCGCGGTCCTTCAGCTCCCGCTTGGACACGGGCAGGATGGCCCCCGCGCACACAATGCGCTCGTCGTCCACCACCACCGCACCGTCGTGCAGCAGGGTCTTCGGGAAAAAGATGGTGCCGATAAGCTCCCTGGAGTACAGGGCGTCCACCTGCGTGGCGGACTGCACCACCTCGCGCAGCTTGTCGTTGCGGCAAAAGCAGATGAGGGCGCCGATACGCTTGCTGGCGAGGAACTGGACGGAATCTGCCACGGTGTCCACAAACCCGGAGGCGCGCTCCTGCTGCTTGAAGAGGGGTGAGATGAGGCGCTTGAAACCGAACTTGGCGAGGGCGTTGCGGATTTCCGGCTGAAAGATGACCACCAGGATGAGCACGGCGGGGCTGACAATCCAGCCGGCAATCGTTTGCAGCACGCGCGCCTCCGTCACCTCCAGCACCACCACGCACAGCAGCACCAGCACCAGCAGGCCCGCCAGGATGGCGCCCGCGCGCGCACTCTTCATCATGCGGTACAGCTGGTAGAATAGGATCCAGAGCACCGCTATCTCGAAACAGGCCCGGAGGATGTCCACCACGATCATGCCCCCATTATACGCCATGGTGCGCGCTTGGCAAGATAAGAATTGCATGCGCGGCCCCGCTTTGGTAAAATGCCCGCCATGGGCTTTCCCTCATGAAGACGCTCGACCGCTACATCCTCCGCCAGCTTATCGGCATCACCTTCCTGGGCGTGCTGTCGCTCACGCTGTTGATGCTGCTGGGGCAGCTCTTCAAGGAGCTGCACGCCCTGCTGGTGGAGAGCGGCGCACCGCCGCACATTGTGCTGGAGTTCGTTTCCCAGGTGGTGCCGTTCTCGCTCACGTACACGGTGCCGTGGGGGTTCCTGACGGCGGTTCTGCTGGTGTACGGTCGGTTGGCGGCGGACAACGAGCTGACCTCCATGCGCATGGCGGGGCTGAGCCTGTGGCGGCTGAGCGCGCCTGCCATCGGCCTGGGAGTGGCGCTTTCCGCGCTGTGCTACTACATCAACATCGAGGTGGCGCCGCGCGGCAAGGAGGCCATGAGCGAGCTGGTGATGCGCGCCGCCATGGACAACCCGCGCAACCTGCTGCGCTCCAGCCAGAGCGCCACCAAACTGGACAACGTGCAGCTCTACATCGAGCGGCGGGAGGGGGACGACCTGCTGGGGCTGCACCTCTACCCGCTGGGGGAGGACGAAGAAATCGCGGCGGCGGGCGGGGATTTCGACGCCATCCACGCGGAGCGCGCCACCATCGGGGAGTTCGACCAAGACACGCACCTGCTGCACCTCACGCTCTACAACGCCACCATTGAAAGCACCAAGGGGGCCGGAACCAACATGCCCATAATAGCCAGCATGCCCCTGCAGGTGCACATTCCCACCCGAGCGCGCCGCAAGGTGAAGGCCAACCGCTACACCAACGAGGAAATCGCCGATCTGTTCCGGCGCAGGGAGATGCTGGCCGGAATCGAGCTCCCAACCATGGAGCGCTATGAAAAGGCGGCCGCGGCGGCACCGTCCTTTCCCTGTGCCGGGCACCTGTGGGCGGAGGCCCGGCGCGACGCCTATTTCTACACGGAGTACGTGGACGAGAAAGACTGCCTGGCCTTTGCCACGGAGGGCGTGAAGCGGGCCTCGTTCTCCTGCGCGTGCATCGTGTTCGCGCTCATCGGCGTGCCGCTGGCCATCACCGCGCGGCGTCGCGAGACCTCCACGGGGTTTGCGCTGGGCATTCTGGTGGCGGCGGGGTATTTCATGGCGCTGGTGTTCTGCGACCTCTCGCGCAAGAGCGAGGGGCTGGCGCCGTACATCCTGCTCTGGCTGCCAAACGTGCTCGGGGTGGCCTTTGCCGTGTGGCAGCACCAAAGGGCCAAATTCCGCGGCTGATTGTGCGTTATTGGCTTGACACGGCGGGCGGGCCGCGAATATAATGCGCCGCCTTAATTCTATACAGCCATGGAACAGTACAGCCTCAAGAACCCCTTCCCCGCCACCGTGGCGGGCGTGCATCCCGTCACCAAGCCCGGCAGCGTCAAGGAAACCAACCAGATTGATTTCTCCCTGGAGGGCTCCGGCCTGGAATACACCGCCGGAGATGTCCTGGGCGTGCTGCCCCTGAACGATCCCGCGCTGGTGGATGCTCTCGTCTCCCGCCTGGGGCTGGACCCGCAGGAGACCGTGGCCCTGCCCGGCGGCGCAGTGGCCCCGCTGCGCGAGGCACTCGTCACCGCGTACGATATCACCACCATCAAGAAGGGCACGCTCAGCAAGTGGAACGCCGTGGCCAAGAGCCCCAAGCTGGACGCCTTCATCGAGGATGCCGAGTTGCTGCGCGATTTCGCCCACGGCCGCGATTTGCTGGACCTGGCGGAGGACCCCGAGACCACCGCCGCCTTCGAGAGCGCATCCCAGTTCATCGGCTGCCTCGGCAAGCTCGCCCCGCGCCTCTACTCCATCGCCAGCAGCCCGGATTCCGTGCCCGGCCAGGTCTCCCTCTGCGTGGGCGCCGTGCGCTACACCCCCAAGCACAGCGATCGCCCGCGCGGCGGCGTGTGCTCCACCTACCTGGCGGACCGCGTGAAGCCCGGCGACAAGGTGCGCGTCTTCGTGCAGCCCAAGCCGGGATTCCGCCTGCCGGACGACCCGGCAACGCCCATCGTCATGGTGGGGCCGGGCGCGGGCATAGCACCGTTCCGCGCCTTCTGGCAGCAGCGCATGCTGGATAAGGCGGAGGGCGGCATGTGGTTCTTCTTCGGCAATCCCCACCATGCCACCGACGCCTGCTACGAGGACGAAATCAACGAGCTGGTGGAAGCCGGCCAGCTGCGCTACTCCGCCGCCTGGAGCCGCGATCAGGACCACAAGGTCTACGTGCAGCACCTCATGGAGCAGAACGCCGCAGAAATCTGGAAATGGCTCCGCGCAGGCGCCGTCTTCTACGTCTGCGGCGATGCCATGCGCATGGCCAAGGATGTGGAGGCAGCCCTGCTCAACATCATCTCCACCCAGGGCAAGCACACCCCGGAGGAGGCCGTGGGATACCTCGCCGCCATGCGCGACGCCAAGCAGTACCGCAAGGACGTGTACTAAGCGGCGCAACGTCCCGCAGCTGTTTTTGACTGCGCAATTCTTTGCGCTTCACAAAGCGGGACGGTTGTGGTATGGTATCGCGCATGGCAAACAAACCTGTTGTACTGATTATCCGTGATGGCTGGGGCCGCAATCCCCAGGGGCCGGAGGTGGCCGCCAAGACCGGCGACGCCACGGTGCTGGCCGACACTCCCTTTACCGACAAGCTGCTGGCCACGTGCCCGCACGCCATGCTGGGCGCCTCCGGGCAGGACGTGGGTCTGCCGGACGGCCAGATGGGCAACTCCGAGGTGGGCCACCTGAACCTGGGCGCCGGCCGCGTGGTGTTCCAGGACCTGTGCCGCATCACCAACGCCATCCAAGACGGCTCGCTGGCCAAGAACCCCGTGATCACGGAGGCCTTCGGCAAGGCCAAGGCCACCCGCCTGCACCTGATGGGCCTGGTGTCCGACGGCGGCGTGCACTCCCACATCGACCACCTCATCGGCATCGTCAAGATTGCCGCGGAGGCCGGCGTGAAGGACATCTTCATCCACGCCATCATGGACGGCCGCGACACCGATCCCAAGAGCGGCGCGGGCTACCTGCAGCAGCTCCAGGATGCCGTGGCCCCCTACGGCGCCAAGATTGCCACGGTCATCGGCCGCTTCTACGCCATGGACCGCGACAAGCGCTGGGACCGCGTGAAGGTGGGCTGGGACGCCATCGTTCTGGGCCGCGGCGAGGTGTGCAGCTGCACGCCCGCGGAATACGCCAAGAAGAGCTACGAGGCGGACGTGACGGACGAGTTCATGAAGCCCGCCGTGTTTGTGGAGGCCGACACGCAGCGCGTGCGCGACAACGATGTGGTGTACTTCTTCAACTTCCGTGCCGACCGCGCCCGCGAGTTCTCCCGCGCGCTCATCTACCCGGATTTCGACGGCTTCGACCGCGAGTGCACGCCCAAGGTGCACTACATCACCATGTCGGAATACGAGGCCTGCTACCCCTCCCCCATCGTCTTTGAGCAGGAGAAGCTCGCCAACATCTTCGGCGAGGTCGTCTCCAAGGCCGGGCTCAAGCAGCTCCGCATCGCAGAGACCGAGAAGTACGCACACGTCACCTTCTTCTTCAACGGCGGCGTGGAAAACCAGTACGAGGGCGAGGACCGCATCCTCGTTCCCTCCCCCCGCGAGGTGGCCACCTACGACCTGAAGCCCCAGATGAGCGTGGCCGAGGTGGCCGACAAGTTCGTGGAGGCCATCGACAAGTACGACGTGGCCATCATGAACTTCGCCAACCCGGACATGGTGGGCCACACCGGGTTCCTGGAGGCCGGAATCGCCGCCTGTGCCGCGGTGGACAAGGCCCTGGAGAAGTGCGTGACCAAGATCCGCGAGCTGGGCGGCTGCTGCCTCATCTGCGCAGACCACGGCAACTGCGAGAACATGATCAACCCGGACGGCTCCCCCAACACCGCCCACACCACCAACCTGGTGGACCTCATCTACTGCGGCCCGGACCAGGACAGCGTGAAGGTGACGGACGGCATTCTGGCGGACATCTCCCCCACCCTGCTCCACCTGCTGGGCGTGGCCCAACCCGCGGAGATGACGGGACACAGCCTTGTGGGCTGAAAGCCCACAAGGGATTTACGATTGACAATTGACGATTTACAATTTGTGAATTTAGGCGCGCTTTGCGCGCGGTAACGAGACGCCCCGCATGGCACCACGCCATGCGGGGCGCCCTTCATGCGTACATTGCGCTTGCGCGCGCGGGGGCGGGATGGTAACATGGGCGCATGAATACGCTTCGATACCTTTTGATGTCCGTCCTCATGGTTGCGGGGATGGCACAGGCGCAGTTCTCGTTCGACCAGATGGGGGCTCCCTCCTGCATCACCGCCAAGGGCAGCGCCAGCCAGACCTCCTACAAGGCCGGGGAGCCCTTCTACATTGCGCTGGATGCCGATATCAAGAAGCCGTGGCACGGCTATTTCCGCAACCCCGGCACCGTGGGCGACCCCATGACCGCCGAGCTGAAGGCCCCCGAGGGCTTCAAGGTGGAGGGCCCGTTTTTCTCCGCGCCGGAGCTGCACAAGGGCGTCATCGGCGTGGCATACACCTACCAGACCCCCACGGTGGTGTGGCGCGTGACTCCGGAGGCCGCAGCGCCGCAGGAGGCAAGCTTCACCGCCAGCTGCACCGCGCAGGTGTGCTCCGACGAGGGCTGCAACCCGCCCGAAACGCAGACCGCCACCATTGAGCTGAAGGCGGGCGACGCCGCAGCCAACGCCGATTGGCAGCACCAGGAGCAGAAGGTGGAAACGCTCGGCGAATCCCCGCTGGAATACACGCTGGCGCAGGAGGCCGACACCGTCACCATCTCCCTGCCCGCCCTGGCCGCCGCCAAGGACGTGTACTTCTTCTCGGACGACAACTGCATCTCCCCCACCGCGGAGCAGAAGTTCGAGAACGGCACGCTTTCCCTGAAGCGCAACGACAACACCGACCCCATGTACTCCGTGAAGGACGAGGCGCAGGTGGGCAAGCCCCTGAAGGCGCTGGGCGGCCTGCTGGTGGCGGATGGCAAGCTCTACACCATCAAGGGCGAGTTTGCGGCGCCCGCGCCGAAATCCCCCTTTGAGAACATCCCGGCGGGGCTGGGCGGGGTGCTGCTCTCCCTGTTCCTGGGCGGTCTCATCCTGAACCTGATGCCCTGCGTGTTCCCGGTCATCGGCCTGAAGGTGATGAGCTTCGTGGAGCTGGGCGGCGGCGAGCGCCGCAAGGTCATCATGCACTCCCTGGCCTTTGTGCTGGGCATTCTCGTTTCCTTCTGGATCATCTCGGTGCTCATCGCCATCGTCTCCAACCTGTCCACGCTGGCGGACCAGCCGTGGACGCAGTGGCTGAGCACACTGTGGTATGATGGCGGCTCCACCTCCCGCTCCTGGGCGGAGTGGATGCAGAACCCCTGGATTGTGTACGTCATCCTGCTGCTGCTGCTCATCTTGGGCCTGAGCATGTTCGGCCTGTTCGAGATTGGCGTGGGCGCCACCGGCGCCGGCCAGAAGCTGCAGAGCAAGGGCGGCCTCACCGGCTCGTTCTTCCAGGGCCTGTTCGTCACCGTGGTGGCCACGCCGTGCAGCGCGCCGTTCCTGGGCACGTCCCTGCCGGCGGCCATGTCCATGCCGGCGGTGTGGATGGTGGTGGCGCTCACGTTCATGGCGCTGGGCCTGGCGTTCCCGTACATCGTGCTGGGCTGCTTCCCCTCGCTGGTGCGCCTGCTGCCCAAGCCCGGCCCGTGGATGGAATCCCTGAAGCAGGGGCTCTCCTTCCTGCTCTTCGGCGCCGCCGCCTGGTTCGTGGACGTGTACCTGGTCTTCTGGCCCAAGTCTGAGAATACCACCTGGGTGCTCATCGGCCTGGTGATTATCGCCTGCGCCTTCTGGGTGTACGGCCGCTGGTGCCCCATGTACCGCAGCAAGGTCTCCCGAATCTCCGGCGGCATCGTCGCCCTGGCCCTGCTGGCCTGCGGCGTCTGGATGACAGTGCCCGTCTTCAGCGCCCACCAATGGAAGGAGTGGTCTCCCACCGCCATGCAGGACGCCCTGGACGAGGGCCGCCCCGTGTACGTGGACTTCACCGCCAAGTGGTGCGCCACCTGCCAGTCCAACAAGAAGCTGGCCTACACCGACGAGGTGTACAAGGCTTTCGAGGACCACGATGTGGTGCTGATGCGCGCCGACAAGACCAAGCCGAGCGAGGAAATCGACGCCGCGATGCGCAAGCTGAATCGCAGCTCCGTGCCTGTGAACGTGCTCTACATCCCGGACCGCGAACCCGCCGTCACCAGCGAGCTGCTCACCGCCCCCTACATGCTCGACTTCCTGAACGAGCAGTTCAAGGCCGCCGAAGAGGAGGAGGAAGCGGAAAGCGCCCCAGACGAGGAGGTGTAAGGGAATGCCGCTGCGCGGCAATTAGGATTAGGAAAACCTGAAGAACGCGCGGGCGTTGCTGGTGGTTTGGGCGGCGATTTCCTCCAGGGGTAGGCCGCGGAGGGCGGCTATCTTCTCCGCCACGTAGCGTGTGCGGCCGGGGAAGTTGATCTGGCCGCGGAAGGGTTCCGGGGAGAGGTAGGGGGAATCCGTCTCCAGCATGAATCGGTCTGCGGGGCACCAGGTTGCGATATCCTGCACGGCCTGGGTTTTCTTGAAGGTGAGGATGCCGGTGAAGGACACCATGCCGTCCAGCTCCGCGAAGATGCTTTCCGCCTGTTGCCGCGTGCCGATGAAGCAGTGGAACACGGGGCGCACGCTGGGGAAGTTGCGGGCGATGGCGAAGGCGTCGTTGAAGCAGGGATAGGCGGTGTCGCCCACCTTGTCGCGGGTGTGGATGGAGATGTTGAGCCCCAGCTCCTGCGCGAGCGCGAAATGCCGCTCCAGGAAGTGGTGCTGGCGGGCGTGGTAGTCGGTCTCGCTCCAGCCTTCGGGCGCGGGCCAGTAGTAGTCCAGCCCGGTCTCGCCGATGGCGGCCTGCGGGTGCATGCGGCACAGCTCCGCCATGCGGTCGAAGTCGGCATCCTCCGCCTCCGTGCAGTCCAGCGGGTGCAGGGCCAGGCAGGAGGAGATGTGCTGCGGGAACTGCGCGGCGAGCTGCAGGTTGCGCTCCCAGTCGCGCGGGTGCGTGCCTTGCGACACGGCATGGCCCACGCCGAGCTTGGCGCTTTCCGCGCACACGCGCTCCACGTCCCCTTCGTACTTTGGGTCCGCCAGGTGGCAATGGGTGTCTACTATCAGCATAGGGCTACGGCGTAGCCACCCAGATGGGGGAATCCGTGTTGAAGGGCGGCATTTCGAGGGAACCCCTCAGGTTGCCTTGGAGCAGCTGCTGCAGGTCGCCCGCGGTGGGGCATGAGAAGTTGGTGCGGAAGAGGTCGAACTTGTTGTTGTCGTACTGCTTGCCCTCCTTCTTCTGGATGAGCAGGGCGAATCCGAAGAAGCCGCCGGGAACTTCCGAGATGAGGATCTCGATGGGGTAGGTCTTGCCCTCTTGCACGGTGAATTCTTTGCCTGCGGTAAGGCCCTCCAGCTCGTTGTTCCACTTGTTGATGCCGGTGAGCGTGATGAATTCGTACTGGGCGTGGGCGGCGTCCTTACCGTCCTTGATGGCCTGGTGGTACGCCTTGCCGCCGCCGGGTGCGGAAATAGAACCGAGGGTGGTGGCCTTGTCGGTGCCGTCGAACGCGGAGGGGATGGACCACCCGGCCTCCAGCACGGTCTGGTTGTTGAAGCGCACCATCAGCACGTCGTCACCCGTCCCCACGAAGCGGAACGTGCCGCTGGAGGGGGCCTTCACCTTGCCGCGGTACACGGCCACCCAGGCGGAGGGCTGCACCTTGTCCTGGCACTGGTAGCATATCGGGGCGTAGCCTGCGGACACCGTGCCGGGCAGCATGAAGTTGGAGGCGTACAGCTTGGTGGGCGACTGGTAGTACTTGGAGAGCACGCCGGCGTTCCAGCCCTTGGAGAATTCGTTGAGGATGCGCATGGTCTCGATACGGCCGGGTGCCTCCACGTGGTCGCCGCTGAGCTGGATGCTGGTGGGGGATCCCTGGCGGGTCTGCTTGAGGTCGTAGAACGTGCCCTCCAGCGCGGAGCCGCCGCCCTTGCCGTCGCCCAAGCCGTTACCGCCGCTGCCGAGGCCGTTGCCCAGGCCGCCGGTGCCCATGCCCACGCCGAGCTCCAGGCCGGAGCCGTCCGCGGTGTCGTCCACCGCCACATCCACCTGTGCCATCTGCACGGGCGCGGCGCCCACCGCCACAATCACGGACGGCGCCACGTCATGGGACGGGGATGAGGGCTTGGAGGTCAAATCCTGCGTGGTGGGTTCCGGCACGGGCGGGGCATCCTCTGCCGGGGGCGTGTAGGTCATGAACTCGGGGTCTGACGGCCCGGCGATAAGGATGACCGTGAAGAACAGGATAAGCCCGCCGAGCACCAGGAACAGCACACCGGCTGCGGTTGAGGAAACCTTGTTGCGAGTGATTTGCTTCTTCAACTCGGCTTCCGCCTCTTCCGACATTTGGATATGAAGTGCCATAATCTTGCGTGGTATACTACTACTTTTTTCTTACCGTATCAAGCGGAAAAGTGAGCCAAGATGGATTTACAATTTACTATTGACGATTTACAATTTTGAAAGTTCGCGCGCCTAGCGGCGCGGCACCAATTCTACGGGACGACGAGCCAGATGGGGGCGTCTGCGTTGAATTGGGGCATCTCCAGGGCGCCGCCCAGATGGCCTTGGAGCATCTGCTGCAGGTCGGGCGCAGATGGCGGGGTGGAGAAGTTGGTGCGGAAGAGGTCCAGCTTGGAGTTGTCGTACGCGCTGCCCTCCTTCCGTTGGATGAGGACGGCGAATCCGAAGAAGCCGCCGGGTACCTCCGAGATGAGGATTTCGATGGGATAGGTCTTGCCCTTCTGCACGGTGAACTCCCTGCCGGCGGTGAGGCCTCCCAGTTCGGCGTTCCACTTGGGGATGGAGGGTTGCGTGATGAACTCGTAGCCCCTGTGGGCGGCGTCCCTGCCCTCTTTTATGGCCTGGTGGTAGGCTTGGCCGCTGCCGCTCGCGCTGATGGAGCCGAGGGTGGTGGCCTTGTCGGTGCCGTCGAACGCGGAGGGGATGGCCCAGCCCGCCTCCAGCACGGTCTGGTTGTTGAAGCGGATCATCAGCGCGTCGTCGCCCGTGCCCACAAAGCGGAACGTGCCGGAGACCGGAGCCTTCACCTTGCCGCGGTACACCGCCACCCAGGCGGACGGCTGAACCTTGTCCGCGCACCGGTAGCACTCCGGCGCGTAGGCGGCCGACACCGTGCCGGGCAGCATGAAGTGCGAGGCGTACAGCTTGGTGGGCGACTGGTAGTACTTGGAGAGCACCCCGGGGTTCCAGCTCTTGGAGAATTCGTTGAGGATGCGCATAACCTCGATGCGCCCGGCGGCCTCCACGTGGTCGCCGCTGAGTTGGATGCCGGTGGGCGAGCCCTGGCGGGTCTGCTTGAGGTCGTAGAAGGTGCCCTCCAGCGCGGAGCCGCCCGCCTCGTCATCGCCCAGGACGCCGCCGCCCGTGCCGGGGCCGGGGCCCAGGTCGCCTATGCCGATACCCAGGTTCAGGTTGGCGGAGGTGCCCACCGAGGTGTCGTCCAACGGCACGTCGACCCGCTCCACCTTCACCTCCGCGGAGGCGAAGGCCACAACGACGGACGGCGCGACCTCGTGCGAGGGCGAGGACGGGCTGGACGTCAGGTCCTGCACGGTGGGCTGCTTGGCGGGTGGCAGATTCACCTCCGGGGGCAGGTAGGGCATGAACTCGGGCTCCGCCTGCCCCGCGATGAATATCACCGTGAAGAAGAGGACGAGACCGCCGAGCAGCAGGAACAGGATTCCCGCCGCGGTGGAGGATACCTTGTTTCGCGTGGCCGCCCTCTTGAGCGCGGCCTCCGCCCTTTGCGTCATTTGGATGTGCAGTGCCATAATCGTGTGCCGGAGGTTTGCCCGGTTACACGTATCGTATGGTCCGCCACGCCCGTTTTCAAGAAGGAAACGCCCCCGAATCTGTTACATTTGTGTAACATGAAATTTACAATCTACAATTTACGATTTACAATTTTGCAAGTTCGGCGGCGGGACTCCCAGTCCCTTGCAAACTCCGAAAAAGGGTCGTCTGGCATACTGCCAGACGACCCTTGGTAATCTTGTGCCGTAGGCACCTAACTTACAAATTGTCAATTGTAAATCGTCAATTGTAAATTTTGATGGCCTCCTTGGCACGCTGAACATCTTGTGCGTGGGTGTTGCCGAAGGCGTTTTGGAGGGTGAAGATTTCCTGGAGGGTCTTGTCGAGGGCATCGGTGTTGCCGCGTTCGCGGAGGATGCGGACCTTCTCGTATTCCTCGATGCCGTCGCGCATGCGTTCGAAGCGGATGCTGGAGAGGTTTCCGGGGTAGACGAGGAAGCAGTCGCCGGAGGGCCAGGTGCCGAAATCGGTGCAGTCGAAGGGGTTTCTGTTCCAGGAATTGTAGGCCCAGCGGGAGTATCCGTCCAGGTGGTTGGCGGCGGCGAAGAGCGGCAGCCACTCCGCCTCCGCGGGCGGGGAGAAGGTGAAGGTGTTGGGCTTCTGCGGGCCGCAGCAGGTGTAGAAAATGGTCTTGCCGCCCTGCCCTTTCCGCTCCTTCTTGAGCTGCGGGGTGAGCATGCCGGTGTGCTCCAGCGCGGGGGAGAGCACGTACACGCCCTGGGAGACCTCGCTGGGCTTGTTGACGGAGGAGACGATGCGGAGTTCCGGCGCGCACTTGCGGATGACGGCCATGGCGGCGCGCACGAGGTCGTCGCCGCGTTCATCCAGCGCGATGGAGGTGCGGTCGAGCCATCCCTTCTCCTGAAGGTGGTTGCGGAAATCTTTCAGGAAGTGGCCCCAGACGCGCTCGAAATCCGGGCTCTTGTGGTCCAGGTGTAGCGTGCCGGAGGCGGGTTTGTCCGCAGCCTCGTTCCGGTAGCGGATGTTCATGCCCCAGGGTATCATGGTGTAGCAGAAGATGTCGGCATCCTTCATGCCGACCTCGTTCATCATGAACTCCACCCAGGTGTCGAACGCGGAGTAGTCGTAGTGCATCTCGCCGTCCGCGCCCATGATCCAGTCCACCTGAGAGGGGAACCAGTCGTAGGTCTGGCCGTTCCATGCCTCGTCGATGATGGCGCAGGTGATGGCCTTCTGCCCGGCATCCGCCAGACGCTTCATGAGGGGCTTCATGATGGCCAGGTGCTCCGGGCTCCAGGGTTTCACGCCGTGCCATCGCGCCACGGATTCCGGCTGCTGCCAGAGGTCGAAATGCATCTTCCACTCGGCGGGCGGCGGCAGCTCGTCGCCGAGCACCTCCAGCTCCACGGGGCATGTCACGGCGGGGCAGCCGTCTGCCCGCACTACCACAGAGCCGGTATAGGTGCCGGCCTTGAGTTCTCTAGGGATATCCACCTGCACCCAGACGGGACGCAACACGCCCGCAGGGTTGTCGCAGATGTTTTCATCGCCTATGATATCCGCCACCACCTTTCCGGCGGCCTTGGTGTAGC
>JAKSOU010000020.1 GCA_024405435.1 Akkermansia sp.
AAGGGAGAAACCCTTCGGGCCTCTCCCTTTTTTGTGTAAGCGGATGATGGGACTCCCCCTCCGGGGCCGCCCCCCTCGTCCGCGCTGCGCGCGGATACCCGCCAAAGTTGCCTTTGGCGGCGAGGGGGCTGGGCTTGCCACCGGCAAGCCCAGCCCACGACACAGCGGCTTTGCCGTGATTCTCCGAGTTCGAGTGCCATCAGATACACAAAAAGGGAGAAACCCTTCGGGCCTCTCCCTTTTTTGTGTAAGCGGATGATGGGACTCGAACCCACGACATCAACCTTGGCAAGGTTGCGCTCTACCACTGAGCTACATCCGCGCGATGCGGTTATCTGTGATGGACAAGCGGATGATGGGACTCGAACCCACGACATCAACCTTGGCAAGGTTGCGCTCTACCACTGAGCTACATCCGCAATGCTGTCCTGCCTCCCATATCGGGAAGCGGGGTTATTTTACCCGTATTTCGTCAGAAGGCAAGACTTTTTTTGAAAAAAAGTAGCCGCAATTGCAGCATCGCCGTGCCGCGGCCCTGATTTCCCGCACCCTGCTGTGATTTCCGGGAATTTTGCGGTGTCCATTCAGGTGGCGCGTGCGCATTGTGAAAGGATTCAGGGTAATTGGTATAAAATGCAATTGTTACAATGCTACGGCCAGAGTTCCGTATTCCCCATACAATGGGCTGCCGATGCGCCTCGCGCGCAAGACGTGGATGATGGGTTTCAAATCTCAATATCTTGCGGTTCCCGTTCGCGTTTGTGCGCGGCTTGACTGGAGCAATTCGGGCAGTTGCCTTATGGGAAAATCTGCTTGACACGCGGGACTGGTCGGGTATGCTTGCAGTATGCACGTCAAAAAATGTCCTATTTCCGTTTTGCCCGTGGGAGGGCAGGGGAAACAGCCGCGCAGGCGCGGGGGATTCGCCCTGATCGCCACGCTGACATTGATGATGCTTTTGGCGATGCTGGCGGTGGGCGTGCTGGCCATGGCGTCCTCCCAGAGCCGTATCTCCATGCAGGCGGTGATGCAGGCGCAGGCGCGCCAGCAGGCCCTGGTGGGGCTGGATGCCGCCATCGCGCAGTTGCAAATCGAGCTGGGGCCGGACCGCCGCGTGACCGCCAGCTCGTCCATCCTGAACAACGATGACGGCGCGCCCGGCGGGCACCTGCTGGGCGTGTGGAACAGCTGGGACGGCCCCATCTACGGCAGCAGCATGACCACGGGCGGCAGGATTCAGGCCACCTACACTCAGGGGCGCGGCGGCATGTTCCGCCGCTGGCTCATCTCATCCCTGAAGCCGGAGGACACGCGCGCCATGGGCGCGGCGCAGCGCCTGTGCGGGCGCAAGCCGGGGGAGCGCGTCTGCCTGCTGGGGGAGGGCACGCTGGGGCCCACGGCCTCCCACGCGCACTATGTGTATGCGGATATGGTGCCGCTGCCGCCGCTCAGCGAGAACGACCCGAACACGGGCTGCTTCGCCTGGTGGGTGTGCGGCGAGAACCAGAAGGCCAAGGTGGCCATCCGCGAGCAGGAGAATACCAACGACCCCATCGAGGTGCTGCACCGCACCTGGAACACGCCGAGCGCCAAGTTCGCCTCGGACAGCGACCTGGGCTTCCTGCCGGAGGACCGCGAGCGCCCGGAGCGCGTGCTCACGCTGCCCAGCCTGCCGCTGCTGGCGGACACCACGGAGCCCGCGGGCATGCCGTATTTCTTCGATGCCACCGTCTCATCCCTCTCCGTTCCGGCGAACGTGCGCACGGGCGGGCTGAAGCAGGACCTCTGCCTGCTCTTCAACAAGGAGAGCCTCACGGGCACGGAGTTCGCCTGCCGCAGCAGCCAAGACTGCCCCATTGCGGAGGGCAACGACGTGCCAAAGGGTACGGAGCCCAACATGCCCATCGGCTCCTACCAGAACATGTACGCCTACTACAACAGCTACCCCAACGGCTCCCAGAGCGACAACGCTTTCGCCGCCCGCATCCAGGGTACCCTGGGGCGAGACCTCTACACCCGCATGAGCGGCAGCGCCACGGATGTCTCCGGCGCCACGCTCCCCTCGCCCGACACCCCCGGCAAAATGTCATTCTACGACACGCGCGCCATGCTTGACAGCGGGAACGAGAGCGCCGGCTACGCGCGCACGCCGGTGATGCTGGCCTTCCTGAGCAACTACGCCTACGTGACCAAGCAGATCACGGTGTGGGACGACTTTGCAAAGAACTCCCTGTACGCCCATTGCATCGGCACCTGCAGGCCGTGGTTCCCGAACGAATTCCCGGAGGGCCCCAGCGCCTGGCAGGAGGCCGACGGCGGCTACTACGCGTACCTGGCGTACACGCCGCTGGTGCTCTGGTGGAACCCGTACAACGTGGAGATGCGCATTCCCGCCCACAAGCTCTGGTCCTTCTCCACCCCCTTCCGCCAAATCTGGCTCCGCAAGCTCAACGGCTGCATCGGCCACGTGCAGTGGGTGGACCTCTTCGTCAACAGGTGGGCCGCCTACGGCCTCATCGGCCAGGATGCCGACTCCGTGTACGGCAAGGACGGCGGCGACTACTACGAGGCCGAGGGTGGTGGCATGAAGGAGCTGGTCTTCAAACCCGGCGAAATCCTCTTCTTCTCCCCCACCACCGCCCGCTCCAACGATGAGAAGAACAAGCTGCACTCCAACCCCTGGTCCGTCGGCGTGCACCAGAACTCCCTTTCCGGATACACCTACCGAATCGTCGGCAACGTCATCCCCACCAAGGCCGTGCGCGACCGCGCAGGCACACGCCGCGGCCTCTACCCCGTGCAAATCGCCATCGGCGTGGACGAGCGTTTCCAGCCCGGCCTCACCGACAACGAGGAGAACCCCGCCGACCCCCACGGCTGGAAGCTCGTTCCCGGCCGCCCGGAGGCCTACACCGTGGTCTCCGGATTCGGCGGCATGTCGGACAACGACAGCGTGGTGCAGTACACCGACAGCGCCGTGCTGGAGGACAAGGGCGGCATGTCTCCCCAGCGCATGCTGCTGGGCTGGATAGACCGCGACCGCGGCATCACCGAACCCGGCAACGGCGACGAGCACTACGACCACCAGCACCTCAACTCCATCCCCATCTGCGACGAGGACTCCTGGGCGGAGTTCATGAACGACCCCAACTCGCCGTACTTCGTGGTGTCGCTGGGCGTGGTGGCCAAGTCCGCCAATGCGGATGTGGACACGCGCGTGTACCCCGGCAAGGACTACCGCACCAAGATCTGGCAGCACTCCAGCCCCGCGTTCTGGGGCAGCGCCATCCTGGACCCGGACGACCAAACCCGCCGCTACCACCCCTACCAGCTGGCCGTGCTGCCCACCGGCACCGGGCTGTGCGCCACACCGCTGGACAACGTGGGCAACAACGGCATCCTGGGCATCTCCGGTGATGCCGGGGAGCAGGTCTCCTTCGCCTCCGTGATGGAAATCCCCGTGCACCCGCCGTTCTCCCTGGCCGGATTCGCCGGCATGCGCCTGCAGCCCGGGTGGTACCAGACCACCGGCGGCGACAAGAACGGCATCTCCCAGCTGCGCCGCATGCAGTACCAGGCGGGCGTGCCCGGCGTGGGTATCGGCAACGCCTTTGCTGACCCCTGCCTGCCGCCGGGGGACGTGTACGCCTATTTCGAGCAGCGCGAACTCGGCGTCTCCGTCACCGGCAACACCCACATCTTCGGTGATTTCTTCGACCACGGCCTGCTCATCAATGATGCCCTGTGGGACCGCTGGTTCTGCTCATCCGTTTCCGACATGCCGGGCGGGCGCGGCAAGGTGAAGGCGGAGGACACCCTCCAGAAGTTCATGACAGGCGCGGAACCCCTGCCCGTGGCTCGCTACAAGAAGGTGAACACACCCTACCGGGATGAGCAGGTCATCCAGCGCATCATGGACGGCGACGGCTGGCGGCACATTGCAGAGTACCTGATGGTGGACGGCGGGTTTAACGTGAACTCCACCTCCGTGGCGGCGTGGACCGCCGTGCTCCAGGGCCTGGCCAAGCGCAAGCTCGTGGCCCAGAAGGACGGCAGGCTCGTGCTCGTGGAGCCCGGCAAGGGGGACGAGGAGGTGCTCTTCTCGCGCTTCATGGCCTCCACCACGGATAAGAGCCTGGATTCCCTCGGCGCGTACAGCGTCATGCAGGGCTCTCCCCAGCTGCGCAGCGGGGGCGGCGGCATGGCCTCCGCCTGGGGCGAGGTACGCATGCTCCAGCCGGAATCCATCGCACGCCTCGCGGAAGAAATGGTCAAGCAGGTCCGCAAGCGCGGGCCCTTCCTCAGCATGTCCGATTTCATCAACCGCCGCCTGGATGCCGCCGGCGGCGAGGACGCCCTCAAGGGCGCGCTCCAGGCCGCCATCGACGCCACGGACATCAACGACGACTTCAACGAGGTGGTGCTGCCGCAGCCGGAGAGCGGCCGCCTGTTCAAGTTCCCGCAGGCGGATGCCGGCTCCATGCACACCGCCGCACCCGGCTACCTCATCCAGAGCGATGTGCTGGCATCCCTCGGCAACATCCTCACCGTGCGCGACGACACCTTCACCGTGCGTGCCTACGGCTGCGTGCGCGGCAGGGACGGCGCCGTCCTTGCCCAAGCCTGGTGCGAGGCCACCGTCCAGCGAACCGCGGAATACCTCTCCCCCGTCAACGCCCCCTCCGAGGCCGAATTCAGCCCCGACGGCACCAAGGGCCAGGGCAACCTCACCGAGGTGAACCGCATGCTGGGCCGCAAGATGCGCGTGGTCGCCTTCAAGTGGATGGACCCGTGGGACATCTAGGATTTACAATTTACGATTTACAATTTACGATTTACAATTTACGATTTGGGAATAGTGCGCGGCTCCGCCGCGGTCACGGATGAGTTTCATCTGGCATTTTGCCAGATGAAACATTTTGTCGCGAGGCTCTGCCGCGCCTACCCTTGAGCCACCTTGGTGGCGTTAACTTTTTTTAGCCCCGGGCGAAACCCGGGGGGACAACCACGTGCGCAAACTAACCACGGAACCCCGCCTCGCGCGGGGTGGATACACGCCAAGGGTGGCACCTCTCCGAGCGTTTTATGGGATGGCAATGATTTACAATTTGGGAATGGTGCACGCCATTTGGCGCGGGGGGTGCTACTCCCAGCCGTGGATGTTGTCCGGCACGTCTTGGATGAGCTTGAGACTGGAGGGGTCTTGCTGTTCCGGGGCGGGTGTTGCAGGTGTTGCGGGCGCCGTGGGGGCTTTGGGTGTGGGCAGCACGGAGGTTTCCACGCTCTGGGGCGCGGTGTCCGGCGGGGTTTCCGTGGCGGGATCCTGCAGGTTCGGGCGCGGTAGGGCTGCCGGTTCCGGCAGCTCCGGCGTAGGCGGTACAGGCAGCGCTCCCGCGGCGGGGGCGGCGGCATTCCCGTCCGCGGCGGCGGTTCCTTCCTCCGCGGGCTTCTCCTCCTTCCCCTGCGGCTCGTCCCCGCTCTCCTGCAGCACGGAGCGGTAGAGGAAGACGCGGTCTCCCTTGATGACCGTGCCGGAGCGAATGTCTGCGGCAATGATGTTGCTGCGCGTGTTCTGCGCGGAGGATACGCACAGGTTGCCGATGCGGTCCGTGGCGCCGTCCGGCGGGTGGGTGATGAGCACCGTGCCGTCCGCCGGCAGCGGGCCTATGATGCGCAGCAGTGCAAAATGCTTCTCCGGGAACACCTGGTGCACCGCGCCAAGGTGCAGCGGCGGCGGTGTCCGCCGCATCGCCTCCTTCCGCTCCGCCTCCGTCACGTGCCGCGATGTGCTGCACGCCGCCAGCAGCAGCGCGCCGAGCGCTAGCCCCGCAGCGGTCTGTATTCCCTTCATGCCTGTTAGGGTACCACATCCGCGCCGTGCGTCAAGTGCCGCGCTGCGTCATTGCCCGCGCGCACCCGCGCAATGTGTCAGCGCGGAAAAGCGGGTTGAGGTTTGCGCGGGGCTGTGCTAGGATAACGGGGTATGGCTAACACATCCCTCACCCCAGAACTCAGCGCGCTGACCATCAACCTGGCCTCCGCGTTCGCCAAGTGCCAGAAAATCGTGTCCGCCAAGGCGCGCATCGGCCTCTTCTACCAGAACGCGGAAGCCACCGAGCTTTTCCGCAAGGTCAGCGAGTACGGCGAAAGCCTGCGCGAGAAGAGCATGGCCGGAATGCAGCCCTCCCAGGAGGAAATCGCCAAGTTCGACGAGCTGCGCCGGAACGTGGTGGAGAACCCGCTCTGCGCCGGGTTCCTGGAGGCGCGCCAGGAGATAGACGAGCTGCTGGCCACCGTGAACCAGTACCTGTGCATGGCCGTGGAGCACGGCTCCGCCCCCACGGACGAGGAGGTGGCCGCCGCCATGAAACAGTTGATGGAGGCCGGCACGGAGGGCCACCACTGCAGCTGCGGTGGCGATTGCGGGGACTGCGACAAGGAGTGCGATTGCGACAAGGACGGCAATGGCGAACACCACTGCTGTCACTGCAAAGACAAGTGATTTACGATTTACAATTGACGATTTACAATTTTGGCATATAGGCGCGCTTCGCGCGCTGAACAGTACAAGGCCCGCACGGCAGGATGCCGTGCGGGCCTTGAAGTTGTACCAATGCGGCGGCAGCCGCCTAAATTCCGGATTTGTACATTGTACCTTGTACTTTGTACATCCCGCTCAGCGTGTTCGCTGCTTGGCGCCGTTCTGCTGCTGCAGGGATGCGTACATCCTGCTGCAGTGGCGGTAGCGCTGGCGCTTGGCCAGGGTCTCGATGCTCAGGCGGGAGGAGCCCCACTCGATGACCTCGATTTCCACGATGCGCGTGCCCCACTGCTTCATCAGCGAGCGGGAAGGCTGGTAGATATCGATGGTGCCCGTGCCCTCCAGCGCGCTGCCGTAGTCGTCCACCACGTAGGTGTACGGCTCGCCCTTGATCCTGAACTTGGTGCCCAGGGGGTACACGGACCAATCGGCCGCGGCGCTGCGGAACTGCTCGTTGTACTGCAGCACGGTGCCGGCGGCGCTCTTCACGCCGTAGCGCACGTGGTCGCTCTCGGAATGGGTGTAGGCGGTGGTGCGCACCATGCGGCGCACCTGGTTGGGGTGGTAGAAGGGAAGGCCGTGCTTGTCGCGCCCCAGGTTGGGCAGCTTGCGGTCGGGCATGCTGGCGCGGGTGGGCGGTGCGGGAACGATGAATCCCGCGCTCATGGCGGTTGTCTGCGCCGCTGCGGCGGCATCCGAGCCCGCGAGGGCAAGGAGGGCTGCGGCTGCAAGCAGCGCGTTCTTGGTGATGGATGTCATGATGTTTTTCTTTGGCTTTGGGGCCGCATGGAAAACATGCTGCGGGGCTTATTATAGCGCTTTCACGCGCTTTTGCAAGCCTTTTTTGGCTGTTGTCAAACTTTTCTTAATTTTCGGCGGTGTCGGGGTGGGTGCCGGCATCCGCATGCAGGGCCACGATGGTGGTGATGGTGGTTCGGGGGCGGAACCAGCCCAGGCGGTTGGCGAGCGTGAGCCCGGGGAAGGGCTTGCCGCCGCTGTACCGCAGGTCCGGCACGGGTGTGCACTCCGCGGCGAACAGCCCCTTCTGGTGCTGCGGCCAGGTGCCCACCACATCATCGGAGTCCGTGAGGTACAGGCGCGTCACCGCCCCCTTCGCGACGTCGTACTCCAGCCCCCAGAGGGAGACCATGTGCCCGCCGGAGAGCAGCTCGTGCCCCGCCTCGTCGTACTGCCGCAGGCCCAGCGCCACGCTGTAGCCCTTCTCCAGCAGGTGCCGCAGGGTGGCGGAGATGTCGCCCGATCCGTCGTACGCGGGCGCCTTGTAGATGAGCAGGTCTCCCTCCCGCAGTTTCGCGGGGGCGTGGGGGCCCCATCCCGCGGCCTCCTCCGTGAGCTTCATCTGCGGGGGCGGCGGCGTGCCCTCCATCCACCACCGCAGGCAGTGGTACGTGGAGCCCAACCCGTCCCGGAACGCCGTGCGGAGGGCTTTCCACACCGCCTCCAGCCCCCGGGGCGCGCCGGAGGCTGCGGCGTCCTGCGCCGCCTGCGGGTGGCGCTCCTGCCACCACGCCACCATGTTGGCCGCCGTGCTGGCCCAGCACAGGTCGCCGTCGTGCTCCAGGCTTTTGTCGGCATCGTGCCAGCCGTCCTCCGCGGTCACGCCCTGCACCCAGAGCGTGGCGCCGCAGGCGGCCTGCGCGGCCAGCAGGGCCGCCAGGGCCAGGGCCAGGGAGGTGGTGAGCAATCTCATGCGGCCATGATAGGCGCGGGCGGGCGCCGCGTCAAGCGCGAATCCGCGCGCGCGGGCACGTTCGTTTTGTCTTGACTATCTTGGGAGGATAGGGCAATCTCTAGGCTACATGGACAAGGTACTCATCATCGGAGCAGGCGGCGTGGGCCACGTGGTGGCCCACAAGTGCGCGGAAATGGCGGATATCTACAGGGAAATCCACCTGGCGTCACGCACCAAGGCCAAGTGCGACGCCATTGCGCAGGACGTGATGGCGCGCAAGGGCGTGAAAATCACCACGCACGCGGTGGATGCGGACGACGTTCCCGCCACGGTGGCCCTGCTGCGGGAAATCAAGCCGGACCTGGTGCTGAACGTGGCGCTGCCGTATCAAGACCTGCCGCTGATGGACGCCTGCCTGGAGGCGGGCTGCCACTATGAGGACACCGCCAACTACGAGCCGCGCGACGTGGCCAAGTTCGAGTACAAGTGGCAGTGGGCGTACCACGACCGCTTCAAGCAGGCCGGCCTGTACGCGCTCATGGGCTCCGGGTTCGACCCCGGTGTCACCAACGTCTACACCGCCTGGGCCCTCAAGCACCATTTCGATGAAATCGAGTACCTCGACATCGTGGACGTGAACGGCGGCGACCACGGCCAGGCCTTCGCTACCAATTTCAACCCGGAAATCAACATCCGCGAGGTCTCCGCACCCTGCCGCCACTGGGAAAACGGCGATTTCCAGGAAACGCCCCCCATGAGCATGCACCAGCCCTTCGCATGCCCGCAGGGCGTGGGCACATACGAAATCTACCGCATGTACCACGAGGAGATGGAATCCCTCGTCAAGCACATCCCCACCATCAAGCGCGCACAGTTCTGGATGAGCTTCTCACCCAACTACATCAACCACCTCACCGTCCTCAAGAACGTTGGCATGACCAGTATCGAGCCCATCATGTACAAGGGCGTGGAGATTGTGCCCCTCCAGTTCCTGAAGGCCGTGCTCCCCAACCCCGGCGACCTCGGCAAGACCACACACGGCCGCACCTGCATCGGCTGCATCATCCAGGGCAAGAAGGACGGCAGGTACAAGGCCGTCTACATCTACAACATCTGCGACCACGAGCAGTGCTTCAAGGAGGTCGGCTCACAGGCCGTCTCCTATACCACCGGCGTGCCAGCCGCCATCGGCGGCAGCCTCATCCTCTCCGGCGTCTGGAGCGGCAAGGGCGTCTTCAACATGGAACAGAACGACCCCGACCCCTTCATGGAGGCCCTCAACAAGTACGGCCTGCCCTGGCAGTGCGTGGAGCTCACCCGCGAGCAGGCGGAAAGCCTGTCCGTCCCCCTCTGATAAACATTCCGTTCCTTGCAGATGAAGGGGTGGTACGGCGCAGGTTTCCTGTCGCTGCTGGCGGCAGCGGCGGTGTGGCTCCCCACCGCATGCGAGAAGCATGCGGATGACCCGCAGCCGCCTGCCGGGCAGGGAAACACCCCCGCACCCGCGCTCTCGCCCAACGAGGCCCTCATCTACCACGCCGCGCACGGCAACGCCGGCGGCGTGGCACAGGCCCTGGACAACGGCGCGGATATCGAGTCGCGCGACGAGAACGGCCTTACCCCGCTGATGTGGGCGGCCCAGCAGCAGGTGGCCGCCGTGGTGGGCCTGCTGCTGCAGCGCGGCGCCAACCCCTACCTTGCCGACAAGGCCGGCTGGACCGCGCTGCACTGCGCCGCCAGCAGCGGCTCCCTAGACGGCATGCAGCTGCTGCTGAAATCCTGCCGGGAGAGCCTGGATGCCGTGAACGCCAAGGGGGAGACCCCGCTCATGCTCGCCCTGCGCATGCACCGCGAGGACATCGCGCGCGCCCTCGTGAACGCCGGCGCCGATATCCGCGCCACCGACCGGGAGGGCCTCAACACGCTGGATATCGCCCGTAGCGAGAAGATGCACGGTATGGTCAAGCTGCTGCACGACAAGGGGCTGTACCCCAGCCAGGACCGCGTGCTGCTGGACATGGCGCGCGACGGCCGCGTCGAGCGCCTGCAGAGATTCTTCAAAGACCATCCGGATGCGGAGGTGGACGTGCGCAACGACAGCGGCATGACCCCGCTCATGTTTGCCGCGGCCATGGGGCACCTGGACTGCATGGAGTTTTTGATAGCCGCCGGGGCGGATGTGGGCGCGCGCGAGGAAGTGGGCATGACCCCGCTGCTGTTCGCCGCGCTGGAGGGGCGCACGGAGGCGCTGGAGCTGCTGCTGCGGCACGGCGCCAGCCTGAAAGACCGCACGCGCGGCGGGTGGTCCCCGCTGCTGCTGGCCGTGGGCCACCGCCACACACTCATGGTGCAGGCCCTCGTGGACCGCGGGGCAGACATAGACGAGGTGAACGATGAGGGCGCCACCGCCCTGCACGTGGCCGCCACCAACGGTCAGAAGCACATGGTGGTGTACCTCATCAAGCGCGGCGCTTCCCTGGAGGTGGCGGATTCCTACGGCTGGACCCCGCTCATGGTGGCCGCCGCCTACGGCCAGGCCCCCGTGGTGGAAACCCTGCTGGAGGCTGGGGCGGATGTCTCCCGTGCCGATGCGAACGGCTGGGCCCCCATCCACTGCGCGGCGTCGTCCGGCTCCCCGTCCTCGCTGGCCATGCTGGTGAGGCACGGCGCGGACCCCAGGCGCGAGACGGTGCTGCACCACGGCCCGCTGTTCATTGCGGCGGGCCTGGGGCATACAGACGCCGTGCGCTACCTGGTGGAGGAGTGCAGGCTCCCGGTGGACACCGCGGATGCGGAGGGCTGGACCCCGCTCATGCACGCCGCCTCCCTGGGGCAGGCGGGCGTGGTGGAATACCTGCTGCGCCTCGGCGCGGATGCCACCCGCAAAACCGCTCGCGGCGAAACCGTGCGCCAGCTTGCCGACATGCGCGGCCAGCAGGAGGTGCTGCGCGTGCTGGACGATGCCGGAATCACCGAATGACGATTGACCGCGCCATGCCCCCCCGTTGGAAAGAGGTGCTGCTGGAGGAATGCGGGTCCACGTTCACGGAGGCGCGCCGCCACCCCGCCTGGACCATTGTTTCCACCGTGCGCCAAACCCATGGCCGCGGGCGTTTCAACCGCGCCTGGTTCGGGGAGCCCGGCGGCCTGTGGATGAGCTGCAACCTGCCGCTGGCGGGGAATGCCCCGTGGGGCATGCTGCCGCTGGTGGCCGGGGCCGCGCTCTTCCGCGCGCTGCAGCCGCTCTGCATCCCGGGGCTGCGCCTGCGCTGGCCGAACGACCTCATGGTGCGCCGCGGCAAGCTGGCCGGCATCCTGGTGGAGCGTCCCGCCGCGGATTTGGCCTCCGTCGGCATCGGCATGAACGTATTCAACGATGTGCTCTCCCTCCACGGCCGCACCGCGGATGTGCCCGTGCGCCTGGCGGACCTGGCGGCCCACTGCCCGCAGCTGCCGCAGCTGCGCCTGGGCATCGCGGATGCTCTGGCGGACACCTTCGCCGCCTTTGCAGGGCAGGGCGCCGCTGCCCTCATCCCCATGCTGGAGCCCGCCTGGGGCCCCTCCCTCCCCGTGGTGGCTGTCACGGATTCCGCGCGCGTTTGCGGCTTCTTCCACGGCATTCAGGCGGACGGCTCGCCCATCCTCCGCAGGGCGGACGGCTCGTTTGCCACCGTGCCCGCCGTTGCCGTGAACGCCCTCCGCGAGCTGGTGTAGCCGCCCTACCGCACGCTCATGCGGGCGAGCCGGAAGGCGCGGATGGTGCTGGAGGGGTTGGCCACGCCCTTGCCCGCTATGCCGAAGGCCGTGCCGTGGTCCGGGCTCACGCGCAGGCGGGGCAGTCCCAGGGTGACGTTTACCGCGTTGTCGAAATCCACCAGCTTGAGCGGAATGAGCCCCTGGTCGTGGTAGGGGCTGAGCACGGCATCGTACTCGCCCTCCACGGCCTCCCGGTACACGCAGTCCGGCACGCAGGGGCCTTGCACGCTGCAGTGGGGCAGGGCGCGCCGCAGCTCTTCCACCGCGGGCGTGATGATGTCAATCTCCTCGCGCCCGAAGGCACCGCCTTCCCCGGCGTGCGGGTTGAGCGCGGCCACGGCGATGCGCGGCGCCGCATGCCCGGTGCGCTCCAGGAAATCCGCCAGCAGCCGCCCTATGCGCACCAGCTCCGCCGTGCACAGCAGCCCCGGCACGCGCTCCAGGGCCTCGTGGATGGTGCCCAGCGCCACCGTCAGGTGCCGCCCGGTCAGGCACATCGCATAGTTGTCCCCCACGCCCAGCCGCGCGGCGAAGAACTCCGTCTGCCCGGGAAATTCAAACCCCACGGCGTGCAGGCCCTCCTTGCACACGGGCGCGGTCACCACGGCGTCTATGGCACCGGTGCGCAGGGCCTCCGCGGCCAGCTCCAGGTGCTCCATGGCGGCGCGGGCGGTGTGCGCATCCGGCTTGCCGGGCGTGGCGGCAATCTCCGCGCCCATCAGGCGGTACTCCGCATCCCCCGGAAGCCGCGCCAGGGCCTTGCGGATGATTTCCGGGCCTATCCCGGCCTGGTCTCCCAGCGTGTAGCCGATGACGGGGCTTTGCAGGCTCATGGCTGCGGCTTGGTGGCGGCCGGGGCGGGTTGCGCGGCCTGTTGCGGGGCTTTGGCATCCGGCGCGGTGGCGGGCTGCGGCTTGGGGGCGGGGCGGTAGGAGCGCTGCGTGTTGATGTACTGCCCGTTCGTGTCGCGCTCCTCGAACGTGAGCCCGGTGTCCAGCGATGTGTGGTACACGCCCGTGCCCACCAGCACCAGGATGGCGGGTACCAGGATCAGGATGCCCAGGCATGTCTTCATGCCACGCATTCTACCGCCCCCGCACGCGATTGCAACGTTTTTTCGCGCCTTCCTAGCTTTTTGTGCAGCAACGTGAAAAAACCGCTTGACTCCACCCCGCCGTTCTGCTATTGTGTATCCAACCTAGGTTGTCTCGTACAGTTATTACCATGAAAGCGACTCTTTTCTACACCTCTCTGCTGGCTGCGGCGCTCCTGGTGCCCTCCTGCTCCTCACACAGGGCCCATACCCACTACGTGGCGCAGTATCCCGCATACGCCGTCCCCCAGTCCCAGACCAACTACCACGTCTACTCCAACAAGGAGTCCAAGGAGGTGGTCCAGAAGCAGCTGGACGCCAAGCGCAAGATGCTCCAGGAAATCCAGGCCGATTCCGAGGCCGAGCGCAAGGAACACGCCTTTGTGGAGGGCGCCGCACCGGACCTGTACAAGAACAAGGACTACCAGTGGGTGCACGGCCAGATCCTCACGGACAACGCCCGCAAGGCCAAGGAGCTCAGCTCTGACATCTCCAAGCTCTCCCACTCCCGCTAAAACCTTTCAAGCGTCTTTTTCATTTGTTGTGGCGGCCCGCAGGCGAACCCTGCGGGCCGCGTGCATATCGGGGCGGGCATTCAAAAAAGGGTTGACAACCGGCACCGCGGATTGAGCTGGCGCTCCTGTAACGGGGGACCATGCGGTTGCCGCGCACGTTTTTTTCGGAGCGCCTTTTTTCACTCCACGCCGTGACGGGGCACAAATTCCAAATGTTAAATTCTCAATATCAAATCCCGGATTCTCCTTTGCCCGCTCCCGCTCGCCGCCGTGCATTTTCTTTGAACATCTTTGAACTCGCCTCGGCTTTTTTGCTTGCGGCAGGCCGAAATTATGGTAGAATACCTTTGTATATCGCGGGGGAATTCTGCCCCCGGGAATTTATTCTCCAAAATCAACCTAAATTAAATCCATAATATGAAATTACACCTCCCCAAGGGACTTCGTGCGGCTCTCATCGCCGCGTTCGGCATCATCGGCTTCACCCTGCCGCAGACTCAAGCGTGGGATGGCGGCCCCGAGGATGATGTCGGCGGCATGGGCCATGTGTATTACCTGAACAATGGCAAAGAGGGCGTCTCGCTCACAGACACCAGCCGGAATAATTTAGTGATTACTCCGAATGCCACCAACGTCACCGGTGAGATTTCGTCCATTACGACCAAGGACGGCGCAAGCGTGCGCTTCACCGGCAGCAACGGGTGGCACAACGATTGGCAGTTTTCCTCTCTATTGGTAGACATGCTTCAGGCGGGAGAGGACGGTCAGGGAACCGTATCCGTCAGCACAGAGCAGAAGAATGCCTCCCGCCCGGCATCCGACACCACGGTGTCCATCCTTGCCGTGTCCGGCACGGTGGGCAGCGTGGAGAACTACGGTGTGCTCACCCTGGGCTCGGCCGGCGGCACCATCACGGCCTCCGGTGCCCTCAACAACCACGATGGCGCCACCCTCACCATCGACGGCTCCTACGTGTTCGACGTTTCGGACACCACCAAGTACACGCTGAAGTCGGAAGGTTCCGTGGAGTGGTCCGACTCCGCCAACAGCCAGGGATTCAAGAAGACCACCGGCTCCACTTACTATGCCATCAAGGGTGCCACCGAAGGTGCCAATATCGGCGACATCACCAGCAGCTCCGGCACGGAAATCATCCGCGAATCCTCCGGCAACTACTATTTCGAGGGCGGTGCCGCGGCTGATTTCGACTACACCAGGTTCTACGTGAAGGCGGACACCGCCACGCTGGAACACGACGGCGAGGGGCAGATTGTCGTGGAGAAGGAAGGCGCCACGCTCACCGTGCGGAACGCCACCTACCGCGACACTTCCGGCCCCAAGAACCTGAATATCGTGGTGGGAGAGGGCGGCGTGCTTGAAGTCACCCACAGCGGCGGAACCGGCTACGTCACCGGCGATATCACCATCCAAGGCGGCGGCACCTTCCGTGTGGCCGGCCAGCACGATGCCTTCGGCTGGGGCGACACCACCACCAAGAGCATCATCCTCCAGGGCTCGGACGACAGCCATGTCGCCACGCTGGACCTGCAGCAGACCACCGGCAACAGCGCCACCATGAACGCCGCACTCAAGCTCATGGGCAATGCCGCCGTCACCGGTGCCAAGGGATTCAACACGCACGACGGCAGCTTCTACGCCGAGGGCGTGAACAACTCCATCGAGAGTTTCCAGATCCGCCACGCCGCCACCTTTGAGGTGAAGGAGGGCGGCGAGTTGTCCGTGGGCACCATGACCAAGGGCCAGGACGGCAACAAGACCCTCACCAAGACCGGCATGGGCACCATGACCTTCACCACGAAGGCGCAGGCCGAGGCTCTCGTCATCAATGAAGGCGCGATTGTTATCTCGGGCAGCGAGGAGAACTCCTTCAACGCCATCACCATCGGCGAGTCCGGCACGCTGAAGCTCACGGACAGCGCCTCGCTGACCATGAGCGGCAACCTCACCAGCGCCGGCGCCATCATCAAGGATGGCGACGGCTCGCTCGTGTTCTCCGGCGCCCAGAACGTGCTCTCGCATGTCATCACCCTGCAGGGGGGCGCGCTCACGCTCAGCGGCGCGTATGATGTGAGCGAGCTGGCCGGCGGCGGCGGTGGCGATGGATACATTGGCGGCGAGGTCGAGGGCAACGGCTTCCTCTCCCACGGCGAGCTCGTCGCCCATGTGGTGGATATCACGGACGGTGCCTCGCTGAGCGCCGACGGCACCTTCACGGCAAACGGCGCGGTCGGTTCGTTCGACACCGCCACGGGTAACGCCACCTTCGGCTCCGGCACCTCCTACAGCGTCTACTATGTGAACGTGGCGGGTTCCGCGGAAGGGCTGGCGCACGCCATCGAGGCCGCAGGGGCCCAGGGCGAGCAGATTGGCGAGGTGCGCCTGGCGAACAACACCGCGCTCAACCTGAACAGCGCGGATGCCGTGCTGCCCCTGCTTGCGGTGGCGGCGGATGCGGACGCCGCGCTGAACGTGACCGAGAACTCCTCCATCACCAGGGTGACCGGCGCGGCGGTGGGCCACGCGCTCACCGTCAACGGCACGGCGGGCACCACGCTCACCATCGGTGCCTCCGCTGCTGATTCCTACTCTGGCGCGGGCAGTCTCGTCATTGCCGAAGGCGCCACGGTCCTGATGCAGGGCAACAACACCAACTTCACCGGAGACCTCGTTATCAACGGCACGGTGGTGGTAGGCCCCGGCAGCAAGGGCACCGCCGGCACGAACGCCCTCGGCACCGACACCATTGCGGAGACCGCCACGCGCACCATCACCATCAACTCCACGGGCGTGCTGGACCTCAACGGCCTCCCCGACACCAAGTACGCCTACGTGTTGGCGGGCGGCAAGCTCACCAACAGCGGGCAGGACATCGGCTCGACCCTCGCCCAGACGTCCGGCCTGAAGCTGACGGCGGATTCCACGGTGGAGGCTGGCATCGGGCACGAGTTCTGGCTGCTCTCTGGCGGGTACGCCGCCAACAAGGCGGACCTTCAGGGCTTCACGCTCGTGAAGACGGGTGACGGCCGCTTCGGCTTCCGCTCCTCCACCATCACCGCCGGAACGCTGGAAGCACGGAACGGTGAATTCCACTTCAACAACTCCAACACCGTGGCCGACATGCTCCTCACCGGCGGCACCTTCACCGGCGCCGTGGATGTGAAGGACGACATCACCGTCACCACCAGGGCGACCGCCGATATGACCGCTGCGCTCAACATCGCGGAGGCTGACAAGGTGGTGACCTTCAGCGTGGATGCAGACCAGACCCACACGCAGAGCGGCGCGGTCTCGGGCTCCGGAGCCATCGCCAAGGGCGGCGCGGGCACCCTCACGCTCTCCGCCGCCAACACGGTGACCTCCGTCACCCTGACCCAGGGCACCATCAAGGCCACCGCGGCGGGCGCGCTGGGCAGCGGCACCACCACCGTGGCTGCGGGTACCACGCTTGAGATGACCGTGGGCAATGCCGTCTCCGGCACGGGCTCCGTCTCCAACGCGGGCAACGTGCTCATCCACAACACCCTCACCACCGGCACCATCAACGGCGGCGTGCTCACGCTGGCGGACGACTTTGCGGTGACCGGCGACCTGGAGGATGTGGACGGTCTCACGGACACCGGCAACGGCTTCAGCCAGGGCGGCGTGCTCCAGGTGTACGACACCGCCACCGCCAACCTCACCAACATCACCTCCATCGTCCATGGCTCCGACACCTACCAGCTGACCGACCTGGTGGACGGCGCCATCAGCAAGGGCGGCGCGGATTGGACCATCTACCAGCTCAACCAGGAGAACGACAACCAGCCCACCATCAAGCAGATCATGGACTACGCCGAAAGCAAGGACGCCACCCTGGCGAGCATTGCGGTGAACGGCGACATGCTCTGGCTGGTGGACGACTCCACCGCGTTCAAGGCCTCCATGCTGAGCGGCACCGACGAGCACCTGCAGTTGTTCTCCCTGATGCTGGACGACGGTGCGGTGCTGGGCATGGATGCCGATGTGAAGGGCGGCGTCTACCTCTCCACGGATACTGAGTCCCACGCCACCATCAACCTGGAGAAGGACGTGACGGTGGGAATGGGGCTGGAAGCGTACAACGAGGGTAGCACCTCCAACCTCACCATTGACGGCGCACACACCCTCTCCACGCCATACTTCGGCGTGGAATCCGGCACCGCCACGCTGCAGGGCGGCGCCCATCTCGTCGTCACTGAGGCTGACGGCTTCGGCGTCTACATCGGCGACACCCTCACCGTCAAGGGCGCTTCCGAGTTCTCCATCCCGAACACCGGCATCAAGTCCGTTGACGGCATCAAGGACGCTGTGCTCACGAATGAGAGCAGCGAGTACGCCTACGACATCGCCGACCCCGGCTACACGCTGGCGGACGCCGAGCTGACGGTGGGCTTCGCGGATGCCCACGAGCTGGGCAACGTGCTCTCCGGCGCGGTGGCCGTGGTGAACGCGGGAGCGGGCACCCTCACGGACGTGAACACCGTCAACCTCGCGTATGACGGCCTGCACGCCCAGGGCGGCAACATCGTGCTGCAGGGCAAGGGAGAGGACGTGTCCGTGCGCAACCTCACCGTGGATGCGGGCCGCAGCGTCTCCATGACGGACACCACCGCGGGCATCGTGGTGAGCGGCACCGCAACGTTCGGCAACGGCTCCACCGTGGGCAGCGCGCTCACCATGGCCGCAGGCTCCACGCTGGAAGGCGCCACCGCCCTCGCCAGCCACGCGCTCTCTCTGGAAGGCGGCATCAACATCGGCGACACCCTGTGGAGCACGCTCACCGCGCTGCCCGCGCAGGGCTCCGCCAACATCTTCACGGGCGTGAGCGCGCTCACCCTCGCGGGTGCGCAGTACACCGACGAGGTTGACCTGAACGACATCTTCGACCACGTCAGCCTGAAGGACAACAAGTTCACCTTGAGCTACGACGGCAGCAACGTCATCGTCACCAAGAACCTGGAGAACAACCGCTACTGGAAGGGCGGCGACGGCACCTGGGACTACAGCGAGGAAAAATGGACCGATGAAGATGGCACCGGCACCGATGTGCCGTTCGTGAGCGGCTACAACGCCCACTTCACCGCAGCCAACGGCGGCACCGTCACGCTGGGCGTGGATATCACCGCCGCCAGCATCACCGTCACCGGGGCGGACTACACCTTCGCGGCGGGTGGCCACACGCTGACGGTGAACAACGCCTTCGAGGTGGATGGCCACACCGCCACGTTGCAGGGCCTCGGCCTGAACGGAGCCAACCTGAAGCTCACCGCCAAGAACGGCGGCTCGCTCAAACTCGGCGCCGACAGCAGCGTGAAGGACGTGGAAATCGGCTCCGGCAGCACCATCAAGGCGGGAACCGCCACGCTCGCCGTGGCGGGCGGCTTCGTGAACAACGGCTCGCTCAGCGCCGGAACGCTCACCCTGTCCCAGGGCACCGCGCAGGGCGGCAATGTTGATGTGGGCTCGCTGAACCTGGACGACAACAAGTCCTACACCTTCGGCAACCTGAATGCCGCCACCATCAGCGGTAGCGCCGACGTGACCATCGGCGCCGGCGGCGTGCTGAATACCAGCTCCTCCTCGCTGAAGAGCCTCAGCGCGGGCGCGGGAGCCCAGCTTTCGGGCACCATAACCGCCAGCGGCACCACCACCATCGACACGGCCGCCACGCTGGCCGGCACGCTGACCACCGGCACGCTCGCCGGCTCGGGCAAGCTCACCCTGAACAACAACGCCAACCTGACCGTCACCTCAGACACCACCCTGACCAACCTCCTCGACCTGGCCACCAACGGCACCACCACCATCACCTCCAACGGCGTTACGCTCACCCTCAAGGGTACCGTGGACAATGCCGCCACCGGCACGGTGACCTTCGTGGGCACGTTCGATGTGGGCAACTGCACCACCATTGACGGCACCGCCACCTACGTGGGAGGCGACAGCACCGCCAACGGCTTCAAGCAGGCCCAGAAGATAGTCTCCGTCATCGACGAGGGCACGGCCAACGGCGCGGGCGCCACGCTCACCTACAACGGCACGGCCATCGGCCAGATGGGCACCAACGGCAAGGTGACCTTCCAGGGTGACACGGACTACACCAAGTTCTATGTGAACACAGGCTCCGAGAACGCCAGCAAGGCGCTGACCAACCCCGACCAGAAACTCGGCACCTTCGAGCTGGCCGCCGGCACCAAGCTGGTGGCTGACAGGGACATCGACATCAGCAAGGTGAACGCCGCGGGCGCCGCCACGCTGGAGATTGCGAGCGGCCACCGGGTGAACTCCAACGGAGCGGCCAAGGACCTCCTGCTGAAGGGCGAGGGCACGTACGCCCTCGCCAGCGGCGTGAGCAAGCTCGGCGTGGTGCTGGACGACTCGTGGGCCGGCACGGTCTCCTTCACCGCGGCCGATCTGAACACGCTTGACGGCGCCTGGAAGTCCGGCTCCACCGTGATCCTCACCGGAACCACGGGCATCCTGGGCGCCGCCGACAATGAGGCCACCATCGTCCTGAACAAGGGCGAGGGCGACTGGGGCTTCGGCCAGACCGGGGACGGCATGTACTCCGCCACGCTGAACGGCGCCATCACCGGTGACGGCAACCTGGGCGTGAAGAGCGGCACCGCCACCAGCATCTTCGAGCTGAACGGCAACACCGCCGACTGGACCGGCAACTTCATCGTGGCCACCGCCGCCGACGTGACGCTGAGCCTCGGCGGCGACGCCAAGACCATCAACGGCTCCGTGAGCGGCTCCAACCTCACGTTGAAGCTGAAGACAGACGCCACCCTGAAGTCCGACAGCACCGTGGCACGGGTGAACGCCACCGCCGGCTCCCTCAAGGTGGACGCCGGCAAGAGGCTGACCGTGACCGACACCATCCTTCCGGACAACATCAAGCTGGGTGCCGGAGCCTCCATCGCCGCCGCCTTCATGGGCGGTACCGAATACGGCTACATGGACGGCATCATTGCCAACGAGACCGGTGGCGACCAGGCCGTGTCCATCAACAACGCCGACATCACCGTAACGGGCGCCACGCTGTGCACGGGCGGCGGCACGGGCTTCACCGTGGACAACAAGCTGGCGGATGCCAAGCTCTTGGTTGCGGAGACCCTGACGAAAGCCGTGGTGCTGAGCAACGTGCAGGACTCCCTGGAGGTCGCGGACAACCTGGCCATCGGTGCGGGCGGCTTGCTCAAGGTGGCCAACGGTGGCTCCAAGCAGGAGCTGGTCATAGGCGGCACCACGCTGACGCTGGGCGACGGCACCACGCTTGACGCGAACGTTGCCATCGGCAGCGGCGCGACCCTGACGCTGAACTACAACACGGGCGGCACGCCGGTTGCAACGACGCTCAACAGCGGCGCCCTGGCGCTGGCCAACGGCCTGACGCTCTCCGGCAACGTGTACAACCAGATGGCCGCGTTCACGGATGCGGACGACAACACGGTGGTGGACCTGTTCCGGGGCGTGGGCGCGCTCACGCTGGGCGGCTCCGCGTACACGGGCGAGGTGAACGCCATGCAGTACTTCACGAACCTGACGGGCCTGAGCGACCTCGGCGACTTCACGCTGCTGTACAACGACAGCACGGACACCGTCTCCATCCGCTTCAACCTTTCGGAGGCGCGCACGCTCACGTGGAACGGCACGGAGGGCAACTCCGCCTGGGAGGTCGGCGACGGCACCGCGGAGAACTGGCTGGACGCCACGCAGCAGGACACCCACTTCGATACGGGTGACAACGCCAGGTTTACCGGGGATGCCGCCAAGAAGCAGGTGACCATCGCCGATGGTCGCACGGAGGCGCGCGACATCACCATCAGCGGCGCGGATGCGCAGTACGCCTTCGCGGTGGCCGGTGACAGCACGCTTGCCGCCAGCAACCTGATGAAGGTTTCCGATGGCGCCACGCTCGCCAAGACGGGCGCGGGCAACCTCACGCTGGAGCTCTCCGGCGCGCTGGGTCTGGAGAACGGCACGCTGGAAGTGCAGGAAGGCGGCCTCGCCGTTGCCACCATCACCGCGGATGCCGACTCCACCATCACCCTCGACGGCACGCTGCGCGTGGCGCAGGGCTCCATCAACGGCATCACCGCCCATGAGGGCAGCACCCTGGTCATCGGCACCGTGGGAGCCACCGACGCCGGAACGCTCGCCATCACCACGGACACCTCGCTCTACGGCTTGGTGAACCAGGGCACGCTCAACATCGGCACCAACGAGCTCACGCTCAAGCAGGCCACCGCACAGGGCGGCAACGTGGTCGCGGGCACCCTCTCCCTTGAGGCAAGCGGCAGCTCCTTCGGCAACGTGACCGCCAACTCCATCCACTTCGCCTACGGCACGCTGGACGTGGCCGACCCGAACGTGACCGTTGACACCATCGCCGCCAACGGCGCATTCCCGGTGGTCACGCTCGACCTGACGGAGGCCCTGGCGGACGGCGGCTCGCTGGCACCCCTGCAGCGCCTGGAGTGGGCGACGACCTACACGCTCGTCCACGCCAACGGCGGGCTGGAGGGCGTGAACTTCACGCTGGGCGAGACGCTTGGCCTGCTGGTGCAGAACGGCCTCATCCACGAGGGCTCCAGTCTGGTGAAGACCGATAACGATGTCAAGCTCACCGTGGGCGGGCAGGACCTCACCTGGTACACCTCCAACACCTCCACGGAGTGGGGATACAACGTGGTGACTGGAGGCAACATCGCCCACGGCGCGAACACGCTCAACGGCGTGCAGCACGTGGTGGTGGACCAGTCGCTTGACCTGGACGTGACGGGCGTGGGCGCGGCCCCCGGCCTGCGCATGCGCAACCTCTCCGGCGCGGAGGGTGAGACCCTCACGTTCACCGGCGGCCACGGCGATGCGGTGACGCTCATCACCACCGAGGACACGGAAAGCACCGCGCGCGTCAACGCGAGGGGCATCGCCCTCCATGTGGGCCTGGATGCGTATGACGAGCTCGACAACACCGACTACGCGAAGCTGAAGCTGGGCGCCCTCGACCTGGAGGATGCTGCGCTCATCGTGAACGGGGACGCCTCCTTCACCGTGGACACCCTCAACGGCGACGATGCCTCCCTGCTGGCGGGCAAGGTGGTTGTGGAAGGGCAGGGCGGCTACTACTCCGGCCGGTACTCCGGTGCGGAGGTTGTGCTGCATGAGGACGCGGTGCAGACGCTCGCCGCAGGCCATGGCCTGACCGTGGAGGGCGACGGCACGGCACTGCTCACCTACGAGGAGGGCGTGACGCACATGGACGGCATCGCGGGCATCGGGCTCACGCTCCTGCTGAACGACCCGAACGAGGACAGCAGCGCCTCCACGCTCGTGCTGGATAATGACTCCGGCCTTCTCTTCGGCAGCATCCACGCGGGAATCTCCGCCATCAACAGCGCGCTCACGCTGGACACGGACGAAGCGCCGGACCTGGTTGAGGCGGAAAGCCTGAACCTGGACGGCTCCACCATCGTGCTGCACCAGGCCGAACCCGACGGTGCCGCGCTGGCAATGGCCACCACGGAAGGCGCGCAGAAGAAGGGCATCTACCTCGCCCACCTCGGCGCGGACGACTCCTACGCGGATGTGGATCTGGACGGCAACCTGCTGGAGAAGTACTACCAGAACGCCCGCCTGGAGGGCGGCAACGTGCTGGTGGACCGCCGCACGGACTTCTACTCCGACCTGACACAGGCCCAGGTTCACGCTCCCAACGCGCGGGCCGGTGCCGGCTTGCTGGATGACGCCCTGCTGCACAGCAACCCGCAGGTCACCAACCCGGAGGGCGACCTCGCGGGCTTGATGACCGCCCTGGAGCTCGGCTACGTGCCGCAGCGCCAGGTGGAGAACGTGATGGCCGCCGTGAGCGGTGCCTCCCACGCCGCGCTGGGCGCCGCCTGGAACCATGATGTGGACCGCCAGCTGCGCGCCATCCGCAACCGCACCACCCAGATGGGCCTGGCCGGTGCCGCAGACCATGAAGGCCTGCCGTACTTCAACGCCTGGATCAACGCGGAGGGCGACTACCGCAAGATGAACGCCGACGGCACGCTGGCCGGCTACAAGCTCACCAGCTGGGGCGGTACCCTGGGTGTGGACGTGGACTGCACGCCCAACTTCACCCTCGGCCTGGCCGTGACCGCCATGACCGGCGACTTCACCGCCGAATCCGCTGAGCAGGCCAAGGGTGACCTGGATCGCGTGTACTTCACGGTGTTCGGCCGCTACACGCACCGCTCCTGGTCCCACACGCTGGTGGCCACCTACGGCACAGCCGACACCAAGCTGGACCGCACCGTGGACGCCTACGCCACGGGCTACTCCACCACGTCGGATTCGGACGGCACCGCGCTGGGCATCATGTATGAGCTCGGCTACGCCGTCGCCCTCACGGAGGACGCCTCCACCTGCATCCAGCCCGTGGTCAACCTGAGCTACCGCACCAGCACCCTCAAGGGCTGCGCCGAAAAGAGCAAGAGCGATGCCGCCCTCAAACTCGGCGATGCCGAGGCCAAGGTCTTCACCGCAGCCCTCGGTGCGCGCATCCAGAGCACCATCGGAACCAGCGTGTACAACCGCGCAACCCTCTTTGAGGGCCGCGTGCTCTTCAAGGGCGATTCCGGCGACCGCGATGTCGTCGCGAACAACTCCTTCCTGGGTGTGCCCGGCGGGCGCGACGTGAAGAGCGCGAAACTGGGCGCCTTCGGCGTGGAAGTGGGCGCGGGCGTCACCATCCCGCTGGCGGAGAGCGCGGGTGCCATCTTCTTCGATGTCACGGGCGAATTCCGCTCCAAGTACACCGAGGTCAACGGTACCGTGGGATATAGGTTCAATTTCTAATTTACAATTGACGATTTGCGATTGACGATTTTGTAAGTTAGGCGCGCTGGCGCGCGCGGGTTTTTCAGGGCTCATCCGGCAGAATGCCGGGTGGGCCCTTTTCCCACCGGTACGGAAAAGCCGCGCCTTCTGGCGCGGCCGTCTTGGCAATCTCTCAATCCCATCTAGCTCCGGCGGGAATCGAACCCACATCAAAGGTACCGGAAACCTTCGTCCTATCCATTGAACGACGGAGCCGTGGTGCGGGGGCATCTTGCCACAGGGTGCGGCGGCGTGTCAAGCCCGCAGCGTGACTGCGGTCGGTTTCCGTCTTTTACTTTTTGGGGGAGGGGGATGTATGGGGCTTTCCTGCCTGCCCGGGTTCCATGCCGGCTATGGGTAGGGCCAACACCCGGCTTCCCTGAAGCTCGATGCCCAGTTCCTTGACAATGGCGTGCGCCATTACCAGATGCCCGGTTCCATTGGGATGCCAGACGTTGCTTTTCCATTCGGGCTTGTCGCCATTGCCGCCGCAGAGTTCCTGCCAATAGGCCTGGTGGTCCACCAGCAGGCATTTTTGTTGGTCTGCGACAAGTCTCACGGAATCGCAGGCTTTTCTTTGGGTTGGAGAGGGGCATGGCACTTCCAGCACGGGAATGGCCCCGTGTTTGCGAATATGCTCCACAATGTTGGCGAGGTGCTCTTGGTATTTTTTCTCGGGATTCACTTTGTTGCCCAGGTAGACAAAAACGATGTCCGCCTTGAATTGCCCGAGCTGCCACTCCTCTTTTTTGAAGAAACGGTTGGTTTCCTCACCGCTTTCCGCAGTGTTGATAAAAAGGTCCCCCATGCGGTCACCCACGCCGCGCTTGTATTCCCAGCGTATGATTTCCGCCAGGTGCTCCTCGTACGAGCGCTGTCCGTATGTGTGCCAAGCACCCTGTGTAACACTGTTGCCCACGAAAATCCATATCATGGATTTTTTGTAGTCATCGAGCTTTTTGTGCAAGGCCGCATAGTCGGAGAGCTTTTTGTTGCGCTGCAAAATCTCATCCGCCGTTTTTGCCCAGCACCCCGCACAGAGTGCCGCGGACAGCAGAGCCGACAGAACAATGTAGCTGCATCTTCCCATGGCTGTATGGTGATTTCCCCTATTTCGCGGGCAGCTTGAGGGTGGGGCTGTTCTTGGGTTCGATGCCCAGCTCCTTGGCGATGGTGTAGACCATGATGCGGTGGCCGAGGGCGTTGGGGTGCAGGTCGTTGTTCATCCAGTTGTTCTTGGCGGTGTCGCTGCCGGAGGCCTCCTTCCAGTAGGCGGCGTGGTCCACCAGCAGGCACTTCTCCTTGTCCGCCACGGCGCGCACGGCCTCCGCGTACGCGGGGCGGTTGGCGCGCCCGTCCGTGGTGAGCATGGGCACCTGCAGCACGGGGATGGCCTTCGCCTTGCGCACCATGCCCACAATGGCCGACAGGTCCTTTTTGAATTTTTCAACGTCGCCTATCTTGTTGGCGTCGTTGATGCCGAACTTGATGAAGACCACATCCGGCTTGAACTGGCCGAGCCTCCACTTGGCGTTGGGGAGGAATCCGGTGGCGGTTTCGCCGCTCACGCCGGTGTTGACGACGATGTCATCCTTGCGCGTGCCGGGTTTGGGGCCGTACTCCCACTTCACAATCTCCATCCAGTGCTCCACGAAGTTGCGCTCCGTGCGCGTGTGCATGCAGCCGTGCGTGATGCTGTCGCCCACAAAGAGCCACATCATCGGCTTGGAGAAGTTGTCTATCTTGCTGTGCAGGGCCTTGTAGTCCGGCAGCTTGGCGTTCCTGGCGTTCATATCGGTGAGGGAATCGGCGCGGCAGGTGCCGCACAGCGCAAGCGCGGCGCACACCGCGGCAAAGAATGTCTTCATGCTCATGCAAGCATTCTACCCCCCTGCGGCAATTTGTCAATCAAAACGAAATATCCGCACGTGAATGATGCACCCGCGAAACTGCCGCCAACCCGCATGCCGCGCGGGTTCGCGTTGCGTGGCCGGGCTACGCCGTTGACACGCGCGCCCGTGCGGGCTATCATGCGCGCAGATGGAGACGAGAGTTTTGGAGATAGACCCGCTGGAGGATTGCCGCGCCGCATACCGCGAGGCGGCCGCGCTGCTGGCGGAGGGGCGGCTGGTGGCCATTCCCACGGAAACGGTGTACGGGCTGGGCGCGGATGCGTTCAACGCAGACGCCGTGGCGCAGGTGTTCGCGGTGAAGGAGCGCCCGCACTTCGACCCGCTGATATGCCACCTGCCGAACGCCGCCGCCGTGCATGAGATTGCCGATGTGCCGGAGGAGCTGCGCGGGCTGGTGGACACGCTGGCCGCGGAGTTCTGGCCGGGGCCGATGACGCTCGTGCTGCCGCGCAAGGCGTGCGTGCCGGACATCGTGACCAGCGGGCTGCCCACCGTGGCGTGCCGCGTCACCAGCCATGAGGCCATGCGCGGCGTGGCCAAGGCACTGGGCCACCCCGTGGCCGCGCCGAGCGCCAACCGCTTCGGCCACATCTCCCCCACGTCTGCCGCCGCCGTGCTCAAGGAGCTGGGCGGCGCCATCCCCCTGGTGCTGGATGCCGGCGCATGCTCCGAGGGCCTGGAGAGCACCATCCTGGCCCCCTGTCTGGACGACAAGGGCAACCCCGCCGTGCGCGTGTTGCGGGAGGGCCCCATCACCCGCGAGAAGCTGCGCGAGGTCTGCCGCGTGCTCAAACCCGCCAAGAAGGGAACGCAGGAAGCCGCCCCCGCCGCGCCGAACGCGCCCGGCCAGCTCAAGAGCCACTACGCGCCGAGCAAGCCGCTCACCCTTTGCAGCCCGTTCGGGCCGTTCACCCCGCAGCCCGGCGTGCGCTACGGCCTCATCTCCTACAAGGGCGAATCCAAGCTCGCGCAGATGGACTGCTGGGTGGAGAAGATGTCTCTCTCCCCCGGCAGCGGACGCCTGGCGGAGGCCGCCGTGCGCCTCTTCGCCGTGATGCGCGCCATGGACGAGTGCGAGGGCGTGGACGCCATCGTGGCGGAGGAGCTGCCCACCGTCGGGCTCGGCGCCGCCATGATGGACCGCCTCACCCGCGCCGCCGCCGACCGCAACGCCTAACCTACATTCCGCCGCATGTTCCCCATCCTTGAAAAGCAACGCCGCCGCTTCCGGTCGCAAGCCACGCTGGACCTGGGATTCCGCAAGCGCGCCCTGCATTCCCTGCAGGATGCCCTGAAGGAGTGGACCCCGCAGCTCTGCGCCGCCCTGCAGGCGGACCTGGGCAAGAGCGAGGACGAGGCGCGCCTCACGGAAATCGGCGTGCTGCAGCGCAGCATCCGCCACGCCCTGCGGCATGTCCGGTCGTGGTCGCGCACGCGCTGGGTGCACACGCCCGCCGTGTTCTTCCCCGCCTTTTCCCGCGTGCGGGTGGAGCCGTACGGCTGCGCGCTCATCATCAGCCCGTGGAACTACCCCGTGCTGCTGGCGCTGGATCCGCTGGTGAGCGCCCTCGCCGCCGGAAACACCGCCGTGCTCAAGCTCTCGGAGTACACGCCGCGCACCAACAAGCTGCTGGCCCAGATGATTGCCGAGCGCTTTTCCGAGGACTACGTGGCGGTGGTGCAGGGCGGGCCGGACATTGCGCGCCGGCTGCTCCACGAGCCCTTCGACTGCATCTTCTTCACCGGAAGCCCCGCCATCGGGCGAGAGGTGATGCACGCCGCCGCGGAACGCCTGATTCCCGTCACCCTGGAGCTGGGCGGCAAGAGCCCCTGCATTGTGGATGCCACCGCCAACGTGAAGCTCGCCGCACGCCGCATCGCCTTCGGCAAGATCATCAACGCCGGGCAGACCTGCGTGGCCCCGGACTACGTATTGGTGGCCCGCGAAAAGAAAGACGCCTTTGTGCAGGCCTTCGCCGAGGAGGTGAAGAAGATGCTCGGCGACGACCCGCTGCACAACCCGGACTACGCACGCATCATCTCGCAGGAGCACATGGCGCGTCTCGGCGCGCTCATGAAGGACGCGCGCGTGCTCTGCGGCGGCCGCGGCAGCATGGACACCATGCGCGTGGAGCCCACCCTGCTCGGCGGCGTCACCCAGCTCTCCCCCATCATGCAGCAGGAAATCTTCGGCCCGCTCCTGCCCGTGATTGAAATCAAGGACCTCGACGAGGCGGAGAGCATCGTGCGCGGGCTGCCCAAGCCGCTGGCCTGCTACATCTTCTCATCCTCCCTGCGCAACCGCCGCCGCCTGCTGCGCAGCCTCCCCTTCGGCGGCGGCTGCGTGAACGACACCCTGCTGCACCTCGGCGTCCCCGGCCTGCCCTTCGGCGGCGTTGGCCCCAGCGGCATCGGCGCCTACCACGGCAAGGCCGGGTTCGACGCCTTCTCACACCGCAAATCCGTCCTCACCAACACCACCCTCCTGGATATCCCCCTGCGCTACCTCCCCTTCACCAACCTCAAGCGCAAGATTATCCGCATGATTACCAAGTAGGCATCCAAATCCCAAATCCTAAATCCTACATCCCAAATCCGAAATCATTGCCGTTTCATAACGCTTCGGTTGAGCCTACCTCTCCTCCGCAAGCAGGGATTGAAGCTGTTTGTGGGCGTAGTGGAGACGGGAGCGCAGCGTGCCTTCCGTCACGTTGGTGAGCTTGGAGATTTCCGGGAATGAAAGGCCCTGGATGTCCGCGAGGGTGACCACCTCCTGGTGGGCGGGGGAGAGCTGGGAGATGGCCTTGGCCAGCTTCTTGCGCAGCTCCGCGTTCTGGGCGTTGCGGATGGGGTCCGCCTCGCGGCCCTTGTCTGCCAGTTCGCTGTCCTTCTCCAGTGGGTCGCCGTTCTCGTCGTTGTCCAGGGAGAAGCCGTTGCCCTCGCGCTTGCGCTTGCGCATGAAGTTGCGAGCCTGATTGAGGGCGATGGTGTAGAGCCAGGTGTAGAAGGCGCTGTCGCCCTTGAAGTAGCGGAGGGAGTGGAACGCCTTGATGAAGGCCTCCTGCGCCACGTCGTAGGCGTCGGCCTCGCTGTTGAGCACCTGGATGAGCATGGCGGTGAGCTTGCGGCTGTGGCGCCGCACCAGCACATCGAACGCACGCGTCTTGCCGGCGAGGGTGCTGCGGATCAGCTCCTCGTCGCTAGGCTCCGTCACCGGGGCGTCTGTGCGTTGCTCTGTCATGGGCTGCGCGTATTGTATGCGGCACCGCGATGATTGTAAACCAAAATCTCTGATTGTTAGGCGGCTTTGCCGCCTAACATTTACAATTGACGGATTTACAATTTACAATTTGGAAAGTTCGCGCGCCTGGCGGCGCGGGGTTTCAATTTCCCCGCGCGCAAGGCGCGCGGCTCTATTGCCAAATCGTCAATTGTAAATTGTAGATTGTCAATTCTTAGACTGGCAGTGCGTTGGCGCCGCCGTCCTTGCCCTCGTACCAGCGGATGAACGCCTGGTTCACGGCCGTGTAGCCGCCGGGGGTCGGATAGTCGCCGCTGAAGTACCAGTCGCCGCAGGGACCGTTGATGGCCTCGTGCAGGCCGTCCATGGTCTGGTAGATGATCTCCACGGGGCAGGGGCTGTCGTCCGGCGTGACCATGCGGGAGACCTCCTCGGTGATTTCGTCGTCGGTGAAGAGCTCGTAGATGCGCTTGACGGGGTTGGTGCGAGCGGGCGGGGGCAGGGTGAGCTGGCGCTTGCACTCGTCGTACACCTTGCTGATGAGGTCGTACATGCCGCGCTTCTTGAGCAGGGCGATGGCGGCGTGGAAGGCGATGAACTTGCCCAGCTCGCTCATGTCGATGCCGTAGCAGTCCGGGTAGCGCACCTGCGGCGCGGAGGACACGATGACAATCTTGCGGGGCTTGGAGCGCGCCAACAGGCGCAGCAGGTTCTTCTTGAGCGTGGTGCCGCGCACGATGGAGTCGTCGATGGCCACCAGCACCTCGCCCTCGCGCAGGGCGTCGAACGTGAGGTCGTACACCTGGCTGGCGAGCTGGCCGCGGCTGTTCTCCGGGGTGATGAAGGTGCGGAGCTTGATGTCCTTGTGGACGATTTTCTCCGCGCGGGGCCAGCGGCGGAGGATGAGCTCCTCGATGAGGTCATCGCTGATGGTGCCGTTGGCGAGTGCCTCCTTCATGGTCTTGGTGACGTACTTTCTGCGGTAGGCGCGCAGGCCCTCCAGGAGCCCGTAGTAGGCCACCTCCGCGGTGTTGGGGATGAAGGAGATGGCGGCGCGGGAGACGTCGCCCTCCAGGCTGCGCACCACCTTGTCTGACAGCAGGGAGCCGAGCTTCTTGCGCTGGCGGTAGATGATGGGGTCGTTGCCGCGGGAGAAGTAGATGCTCTCAAAGCAGCAGGGCTTGTGCTCCAGGGGCTCGGTGTACTCGCGCACCTCGAACTTGCCGTCGTGCTTGAGGACGAGCATGTTGGCCGGGGGCAAAATCTGCACCTGGTCCTGCTCCACCTCCATCACGCTCATCAGCGGCACCTCCTCGCTGGCGATGGCCAGGTACTCGTCCGTGAGCACATAGTGGCAGGGGCGGATGCCGTGCGGGTCGCGCAGGCAGAACAGGTCGCCGTTGCCGATGGCGCCGAGTGCGGTGAACCCGCCGTCCCAGTTCTTGGTGGCCTTGCCCACGATGTCGTAGAGGTCGATGCGCTCGGAGATTTCCTGCTGGAGCTCCTGGCCGGAGAACTTGTCGCGCAGGGAGCGGTAGAGCTCGTTGTGCGCCTCGTCCAGATAGTACCCGATTTCCTCCATGATGGTCTGGGTGTCGGAATCGAAGACGGGGTGCTGGCCGCGCTCGATGAGGGTCTGGGCGAGCTCGTGGGCGTTGGTGATGCCGAAGTTGCCCAGCAGCATGAGCGTGCGGGTGATCCAGTTGGTGCGGCGGGTGAAGGGGTGGCAGATGCTCTCGTCGAACCGCGCGGAGCTGGCGCCGTAGCGCATGTGGCCCACCAGCAGCTCGCCGCCGTAGTTGAAGCGCGCCTTGATCTGGCCGGGGTTCTCGTCCTCGATGTCGCCGCGGTCGCAAAGCGTGCGGTAGTTGCGCTGCTCCTCGGAGAAGATGTTGGAGAGGGCGTTGCCGGTGGCGTCGCGGTGGCGGAACATGTAGGGCTCGCCCAGGGGCATGTTGAGCTTGATGCAGCCGATGCCGGCGCCGTCCTGCCCGCGGTTGTGCTGCTTCTCCATCAGGAGGAACAGCTTGTTGAACGCCCACAGGGGGTTGCCGTACTTTTCGGCGTAGTAGGAAAGCGGCTTGAGCATGCGTATCGCAGCCACCGCACATTCATGATGTAAGGGGTCTGACATAAGGGAAAATGGTGTTAGGGGTTATTTGCGGACGGAGACGTGGATGCCCTGTCCCTGCCGGATGGTGCCGATGGGCGTGCCGCCGGGGCCCGCCGTGCAGGCTTTCTCCACCTGGTCCGGTTTGACGATGGCCACCCAGCCGATGCCCATGTTGAAGGTGTGGAAGCGGTCCTCCGCGTCCACGAACTCCAGCACCTTCTGCGCGGCGGGGTTGTCCCAGTAGGGTATCTCAAGGTCGGAGCCCTTGTCGCCAAGGAAACGCTCCAGGTTCTCCGGGAGCCCGCCTCCCGTGATGTGCGCGTACGCCTTGGGTGTGACGCCCAGCTTGCGCATATCGTACACCACATCGTGGTACAGGCGCGTGGGGGCCAGCAGGCCGCGCAGCTCCTGCTCGGTGAGCAGGTCCGGGTTCTGCTTCAAAATGCGGCGGATGAGGCTCCATCCGTTGGCGTGGAAACCGTCGCTGGGGTAGCCCACCAGCACATCCCCCACCTCCACGGTGGCCGGCTGGATCATCTCGCTCTTCTCCACGCAGCCGATGCTGAATCCGGCCATCTCCACCAAATCCTCCGGCACCACGCCCGGCATTTCCGCGGTCTCGCCGCCCGCCAGGATGCAGTTGCAGCTCTCCAGGTAGTCGCACATGCCGGCCACCAGGCGCGTGATGCGCGGCTGCTCCCTCTGCAGGTTGGAGATGCCCAGGTAGTCCAGGAACACCAGCGGGTCGCCCCCCGTGGTCAGGATGTCGTTCACGTTCATCGCCACCAGGTCCTTGCCCGCCGTCTCCAGCATGTCCAGCTCGAAGAGTATCTCCGTCTTCGTGCCCACGCCGTCCGTTCCCGTCACTATCACCGGCTCCTTGTACGAGGAGAGGTCGTACGCCGCCGCAAACAGCCCGAAGGCGTTGCACAGCTGGCGGTTTTTCTGTGTGCGCTTCACATGCGCGCTGATGTCGTGTACAAAGGATTGCGCCTGGATGGTATCCACGCCGGACTGCTTGTAGGTGAGGTTGCCTGACATAGAAGGAATGCTCTCGCGGATTGCGGGGGAATTTTACTCTCCCCGCCCTGAAAAGGCAAGGCAATTCCGCAATCTTTCCCGCGATTTCCCCGCAGCCCCTGCCGCTATGCGGAATTCCGCCCGCCGCCCCCCGCGCATGCCAGCCTTTAGGCTTGCGCGCGGCGCGCGCCTGGGTGATACTGGCGGGCGATACGCATGAAGCTGCTGAGACGCAACCTGAGCCTGATGCTGGCGGTGAGGTACCTGAACCCGCTGCGCAGCATGTTCTCCATCATCACCCTGATATGCCTGGCGGGAGTGGCGCTGGGGGTCACGGCGCTCATTGTGGTGCTTTCCGTGATGGAGGGGCTGCAGGACGAGATGGAATCCCGCGTGCTGGCCTTCGCGCCGCACTACGTGATCGACCAGAACGACGGGTTCCAGCACCTGGGCATATCCGACGAGCAGGTGGACTGGCACGCCCTGCAGGAGAAGCTGGCCACCATCCCCGGGGTGGTGAGCGTGTACCCCATGCTGGAGAGCGATGCCTTTGCCCAGAGCGGATCCGGGCGCATCACGGTGCGCTTCAACGCGGTGGAGCCGCACAACGATTCCCAGCTGCAGCCGCTGCTGCCCATGCTCAAGGAGGGCACCTTCGACTTCGGCGAGGGGCTGAACGAGGAGTGCGTGGTGTCCGCCACCACCGCCCAGGCGCTCGGCCTGGGCCTGGGGGACCGCCTGCACATCACCCCCGTGGGCAGTATCGATGAGATTGCGGATATCTGGGCCATGATCCAGGAGCCGCTGCTCACCCAGGAGAGCAGGGAGTTCAAGGAGGCCGCCGCCGGATACTTCGATGGCGCCAAGCCCGCCGCGGACGGTGCCTGCACGGTTTCCCCGGAACGCGCGGAGCAGATGCTCGGCGCGCTCTTCAACATGCCCTCCAAGAAGCTCCGCCCGAGCGAGCGCGACGCCCTCAACTCCCTCTTCGAAATCATCCAGGCCCACCCGGAGGACACGCCCTACTCCGCGGAGGACCAGAAGCGCTGGCGGGATATCCTGGCCGGCCTGGCCGCGCTGGACCGCGACAAGGAGGACGGCAAGGCCGTGAAGGGTATCAACGAGATGGTGATGCCCGTGGACCTCACCATCGTGGGCGTCTACCAGCCGCCGGAGAACATGCCCGGCCCGAACGTCTACATGCCCCTCCAGATCGCGCAGGACATGCTGGGCCTCTCCACCGGCGGCAAGAGCGTCATCCACGGCATCTGTGTGCGCGTGCAGGATGCCAACAACCCCGGCCCCGTCGGCCAGCGCATCATCGATATGCTGCCCCCCGCGGAGGAACCGGACGCGGAATCCGCCATCGGCCGCCAGTGGGATGTCATCCCCTGGTCCCGCCGCTTCGAGGAATGGCACCAGCTCATCGCCAACGAGCGCGTGATGATGGGCTTCGTGCTCTCCGTCATCTCCCTCATCGCCAGCTTCTGCATCATGGCGGTCATGTTCACCGTCTCCATGCAGCGCAAGCGTGAAATCGCCGTGCTCCAGGCCATGGGCGCCACCCCCGCCAAGATCATGGGCATCTTCACCTGGCAGGGCGTCATCATCGGCTTCTTCGGCGCCCTCCTCGGCGTGCTGCTCGCCATCCTCACCCTCCACTACCGTCTGGAGATTCAGGCCGCCATGGCCAGCATCGGCATGGATCCCTTCCCCATGGAGGCCCACGGCATCACCCTGCCCGCCGTGTACGACCCCGCCATGTTCGCCTGGCAGGCCTTCAAGGCCTTCCTCATGGTCACCGCCGCCTCCATCATCCCCGCCTTCCTGGTGGCGCGCCAGGACCCCGCCAAGGCCCTGCGCTCCAACTGACCCGCCACGCATGGATATTTACTGGATAGACAAGGAACGGAAGCGCTGCGGCCCCGCCACCGTGCCGGACATGATTTCCAAGGTGCGCACGGGCGAGCTCTCCGCGGAAACGCTCGGCTGGCACGCCGGCGCCGTGGGCTGGGTGCCTCTGAAAGAGCTCCCCGCCCTCACGGATTTCCTCACGGAGCGCGCACCCAAGCACATCACCTACGACCCCAACGACCCCATGCCCGAGCTGGACGACCGCGACGCCCCGCCCACCCTGGACACCGCGGAGGCGGAGCCCCTGCGCGAGGAGGACATGCCACAGGGCGTGGAGCGCCTGTACCTGCCGTCCCCGGGCGTGCGGCTCATGGCGCGCCTGGTGGACATGGCGCTCTACACCGTGCTGGCGTACCTGGTGTTTAATATGCGCGGGGTGCCGTTCAATCTGAGCCTGCTGCCGGGCAGCCCCATGTTCTGGCTGGGCATGCTGGTGCTGGAACCGCTGCTGCTGAGCACGTGGGGCACCACGCCCGGCAAGGCGCTCTTCTGCCTGCGCGTGCGGATGATGGGCGCGCCGGGGCAGGGCGGGAATGTTGTTGTCAAGCTGGGCTATTGGCGTGCGTTTGCGCGCACGCTGCTGGTGTTTGTGCTGGGCCTGGGCATGATGCTCTCCATCCTGCCGGTCTTCACCATGCTCCTGTCCCGCTGGCAGCTGCGCCGCCAAGGCATCACCGTGTGGGATATCCGCACCGGCGCCGTGCAGGACTGCAAGCCCCCCGTGCCCTCCGCAGGCATGCGAACCGTCATGGCCGTCATCGTCATGTTCATCTGCCTGCAGTGCACCTCCGTGCTCATGCAGCCCTGGATCCCGGACATGGTGGACACCATCTACGAGCAGAACCCGGAGCTCGGCAACAGGCTCCGCGCCCTCCTGCAGCAGGATCAGCGGGAGAAGTGAGTTTTTGCTCTCGCCAAGCGCGGGCCGCCGTGCTAGAATACCCCCGTTATGGCTATCAAACTGTTCATTCCCGGCCCCACCGTCGTTTCCGAGGACATCCTGAAGGAGCTCTCCCTGCCGATGATCGGCCACCGCACCAAGAAGGCTTCCGAAATCCAGAAGCGCATCTCCGACAACCTGCAGAAGATCCTCTTCACGGAGAACCGCATCCTGCTCTCCACCTCCTCCGGCTCCGGCCTCATGGAGGGCGCCATCCGCTCCTGCACCGCCAAGCGCGCCGCCGTCTTCTCCATCGGCGCCTTCGGCGACAAGTGGTTCAAGATGGCCAAGACCAACGGCGTGCCCGCCGACAAATTCTCCAGCACCATGGGCGAGCCCACCACCCCGGAGATGGTGGACCAGGCCCTCTCCACAGGCAAGTACGACCTCCTCACCGTCACCCACAACGAGACCTCCTCCGGCATCCAGAACCCCGTGGAGGAAATCGCAGAGGTCATGAAGAAGTACCCGGACGTCGTCTGGTGCGTGGATGCCGTGTCCTCCGCGGCCGGCTCCAAGATCGAGACGGACAAGCTGGGTATCGACGTGCTGATCACCTCCACCCAGAAGGCGCTGGCACTGCCCCCCGGCATGGCCATCTGCGCCGTCAGCAAGAAAGCCTACGAGCGCACCGCCGAGGTGGAGAACCGCGGCCTCTACTTCGACCTCCGCACCCTCTGGGACTTCATCGACAAGAAGAACTACCAGTACACCTCCACCCCCTGCCTCTCCATCATGTACGCCATGGACAAGCAGCTCCAGCACATCGTCAACGAGGAGGGCATCGAGAACCGCTTCGCTCGCCACCAGGCCATGGCCGAATTCACCCGCGCCTGGGCAGACGAGCACTTCCGCGTCTACCCCAACCGCAACTACCTCTCCAGAACCCTCACCGTCATCGATTCCCACCCCAAGGGCAAGGACTGGATGGTGGACGTCAAGGAGCTCAACGCCTTCCTCGCAGAGCGCAACATGACCCTCGGCAACGGCTACGGCGACCTCAAGGACAAGACCTTCCGCATCGCCCACATGGGCGAGCTCACCATCGACGACCTGAAGGAAGTCACCTCCGCCGTGGAGGACTACCTCAAGACCAAGTAACCATCACCACCCCCATGGGCGGCTCCGTTCCCGCGGAGCCGCCTTTTTTACCCCCGCACCGCCATGACGCCCCAATACACGCTCGAATACCAAGTGATGTACTACGACACCGACTGCGGCGGCGTGGTGCACAACCTGGCCTACCTCCGCTGGGTGGAGGAGGCCCGCACCAAGATGGCCACCGCCCTGGGGATAGACTACGCCGCCCTGGCGAAAGAGGGGCGCCACACCGTGCTGGTGCGCCACGAGGTGGACTACCACTCCCCCGCCTTCCTGGCGGACCGCATGCACGTGAACGGCATCCTGGAGCGCGCGGAGGGCGCGTCCCTCTATTTCCGGTTCGAGGTGCGCCGCGCGGAGGACGGCAAGCTGTGCGTGACCGTCCGCCAGCGCCTGGCCCTGGTTCAAATGCCCCAGGGCCGCCCCTGCCGCATCCCCAGGGAATGGGCCGAAAGGTGCGCCAACCCGGAATAACCCGCGCGCAACGCCTCTACTTCAAATAGTACCTAGTACATAGTAAATCCATTGCTACCACAGACGGGACTCGAACCCGTACAGCCTAAACAGCCGGGAGATTTTAAGTCTCCTGCGTCTACCATTCCGCCACTGTGGCAATGAGGGGGAGGGTGCAGGGAGCATTGAACCACAAAAGGGGCGCGGTTGCAAGGCGAAAGCCCGCTATAACGCAAGGCGGGCTTTCCCTGTGGAGAGGGAAAGCCCGCGGAAAGGGGTTGATTGGATGCAAGAGGCGGAGCGCTTACTTGGCGCGGTAGTACTGGTAGTGCACGCGCTCGTCGATGGCGAGAGTCTCGCGCACCTGGCGGATGACGGAGGGTTCCGCCTCGAAAGCGAAGAGCATGTACTGGCCGTGGGTGAGGTGCTGGGAGGTGTAGGCGAACTCTCGGCGGCCCACGTTGGTGGTTTCGGAAACCTTGGCGCCGGCCTCCTGAAGGGTCTTGGAGATGGCGGCGGTGAGTTCATCAAGGGTTTCGGAACCCTTCATGTTAAAAACGATCAATGCTTCGTACTTTCTCATATCGGTAACAGATAAGTCTTGCGTTTGCTTCTTGCGGTGCGCAAGGATGCACCATTTTTGCGGATAATGCAAGCCTAAAGTGAATTTTCTCTGGATTTTTTTTGCGCGGGGCCCTCAAATGAGCTTCAGGCGCACCAGGTCCTGGGTGTCGATGAGCCCCACGGGGTGCCGCCCGGCGTCCAGCACCACCAGGTCGTCGATACGCCGCTCCCGCAGGATTTTCACGGCGGCGGCGGCCAGTTTGTCGGCCTCCACGAAAATGGGGTTGCGTGTCATGAGGTCCTCCACGGGGCGTGAGCCCACCGCGGTGTCCTTCTGGTAGGCGCGGGCGAAATCGCCGTGGGTGAACACGCCGGCCAGGGTGCCGTCCGCATTGGTGAGCACGCATGCGCCCGCGCGCGCCACGGTCATGGCCACAATGCACTCCAGCACGGTGGAGGTGGCCGGCAGCTTGGCGAATTCCTTGCGCATGATGTCGGATATGCGGGTGAGCAGCGCGCGGCCCAGGGAGCCGCCGGGGTGGCTGCGCGCAAAGTCCTCCCGCGTGAAGTGCTGGGCCTCCAGCAGCGCCACCGCCAGTGCATCCCCCATCACCAGCATGGCGGTGGAGGACGATGTGGGCGCCAGGTTCAGCGGGTCCGCCTCCTTCTCCACGGCGGTCTCCAGCACCACGTCGGAGAGCTGGGCCAGGGTGGAGCTGGCCTTGCCGGTCATGCTGATGACGGCCATGTCGTACCGCTTCAGGAAGGGCATCAGGGTGAGCAGCTCCGCCGTTTCGCCGGAGTAGGACATGGCGATGCAGGCGTCTCCGTCCTGCACGATTCCCAGGTCGCCGTGCAGGGCGTTCATGGTGTCCAGCACCACGGAGGGCGCGCCGGTGGAGGTGAGGGTGGCGGCGATCTTGCTGCCCACCAGGCCGCTCTTGCCCACGCCCACGATGATGATCTTGTGGCCGCTCTCCACGGCCTTGCGCATGGCCTCCACCGCTGCGGCGAAGGGTTCTCCCAGGCGCCCGCGCAGGGCCTGCAGCGCCTCTATCTCGTCATCGAATACCTGTTTTCCGCGAATGGTGTGGTCGGTCATGGTTGTAGGATTTCCGGGGCATCCGCCCGCTGGGGGTGATTCTAGCACAGCTCCCGCCCCCGCGCAACGAAAAAACGGCCGCCGCGCACGGTGCGCGTCGCATATGTCCGCAAAAAAGGCACCCCGCTTTGTGGCGGGGTGCCGGAAGGGTGGCGTTTCGCCCAAACTCACATGGTGATGGCGAAGGCCAGCTTGGCATCGATGGTCTTGCGCAGGATTTCCACCAGGACATCGGAGACGGGCTTGTCCGTCTTGACGATGGCGAGGGAGTTCCCGCTCTCGTAGTCGGTGGGGGCCACGATGTTCTCGATGTTGATTCCGGCATCGGAGAGGGTTTGGCCGATGGTGGCGACCACGCCGGGGCGGTCTGCATAGCGCAGGACGAGGGTGTTTCCGGGGAGTGCGGCGTAGAGGTGCTTGAAGCCGCCGATGCGGGAGACCACGGGTGTGCCCTCCACAATGGTGCCGCGCACGCCGGTGATGCGCTCCCTGCCGTCCACCTCTGTGTGGATGTTGATGTCCAGCTGGTCGTCGTAGAGCTTGTCGTCCATGGGCTCATAGGCCTTGTAGACGATACCGTGCTCGCGGAAGGAGGCCTCCGCGGCGGCGGGCATGAGGCCGTGCTCCGCGCCGGGGACGGCGCCTTGGAGAATCCAGGGCGTGAACCACTTGCGGAAGCTGCGCAGGTTGTTGTAGAACACGCAGTCGATGCGGCGGATGGGCTTGCAGTCGGCGGCGTGGCAGCAGAGCTTGCCGAGCATCTCCGCCAGGTGCAGGTGCGCGGAGCTGAGGTTGGCGGGCATTTCCGCGTTCACCACATAGGTGGTGTCGCCCTTGGCGAAATAGTCGTGCATCTGCTCTGCGGCGCGCATGGCGGCCATCTTGTTGGCCTCCTTGGTGTTGGCGCCCAGGTGGGGCAGCATCACGTCCGCAATGTCGGCGCTGGGCTGGTTGGCGGCGGCGTCCTTGGGGTGCACGTCCGTGCAGTAGATAATGTTCTTGCCCTCGGCCTTGGCGGCGCGCAGGGCGTCTTCGTCCACCACGCCGTAGCGGGCGCAGTTCACCAGCATGGCGCCGTCCTTCATCTTGCCGATGAGCTCCGCGTTCACGTAGTTCTTGGTGGCGGGGCCGCCGGGCACGTGGATGGAGATGATGTCCGCGGTGGAGAATATCTCGTCCAGCTCTGCGGGGGTGGCGCCGATGTTGAGGGCGCGCTGCTTGGAGAGGAAGTGGTCGTAGCCGAGGACCTTGCACTCGAAGCCCTGGAGGCGCATGACGAGCTGGCGGCCGATGTTGCCGAGGCCGATGATGCCGACGGTCTTGCCGGTGAGCTCGCGGCCCATGTACTTCTTCTTGTTCCACTCCCCGGCGCGGGTGGTGACATCCGCGGGGATGACGAAGCGGTAGGCGGCGAGCACCATGGCCACCACCTCCTCCGCCACGGCGTTGGAGTTGGCGCCCGGCGTGTTCATCACGTCCACCCCCTTGGTGCGGGCGTGCACGTAGTCGATGTTGTCGTACCCGGCGCCGGCGCGGATGACGCACTTGAGGGAGGGCAGGGCGTCGATGACGGCGGCGGTCACCTTCTCAGAGCGCACGATGAGCCCGGCGGCGTCCGGGTTGGCGGCCACCTGGGCCTCGATGGGGTCGGTGTCGTTCTGCACCACCTCGTACCCGGCGGCGGTGAGCTGGGCGGCGGCGGCTTTGTCGAGTTTGGTCGGTATGAGTATCTTCA
>JAKSOU010000021.1 GCA_024405435.1 Akkermansia sp.
AGCTGGGAGAGGCCGAAGCTGTCGGCATCGTTGATGAGCATGATGGTGGCGTTCGGCACGTCCACGCCCACCTCCACCACGGTGGTGGCCACCAGGATGTGGGTTTTGTTGGCGCGGAAGTCTGCCATCACGGCCTCCTTCTCGTCGCCCTGGATGCGGCCGTGCAGCAGGCCGATGCTCTCGCTGGGGAAGATGGTTTTCCAGTGTTCCAGCTCGGAGACGGCGGCGGCGTGGGCGCGTTTCTCGCTCTCCTCCACCAGGGGAGAGACGATGTAGATCTGCCGCCCGGCCTGCAGCTCCGATTCCATGAAGGCGATGATGCGCTTCATGTGCGCGGGGTTGCGCAGGGCGGTCACAATCTCCCCGCGCCCGGCGGGCATCTCGTCTATCACGGAGACATCCAAATCCCCGTACAGGGTGAGGGTGAGCGTGCGCGGGATGGGCGTGGCGGTCATCACCAGCACGTCCGGCTCCGTTCCGGCGGAGGAGATGAAGCGCTCCCTCTGCTCCACGCCGAACTTGTGCTGCTCGTCCACCACGGCCAAGCCCAGGTTCTGCGGGCGGTTCTTCTTGTAGAGCAGGGCGTGCGTGCCCACCAGCAGGCGCGGCGTGCGGTCCGCCTCCGCAGGGTTGTCCAGCTGCAGGCTGCCCGTGTCGTCCGCGCGGTCGGATGTGCGCAGGGAGACGCGGATATCGGTGTGGGCCAGCAGGCGGCAGAAGTTCCTGTAGTGCTGCTCTGCCAGGATTTGCGTGGGGGCTATGAGCGCGGCGGTGTACCCGCTGTCGATGCAGTGCAGCATGGCGCAGAGCGCCACCAGGGTCTTGCCGCTGCCCACATCCCCCTGCAGCAGGCGGTTCATGCGGCGGGGGGATGCCATGTCCGCGCGTATCTCCTCCACGCAGCGCTTCTGCGCGGCGGTGAGCTGGAAGGGCAGGGCGGCCAGCAGCTCCTGCACGTAGGCGCCGCCGTCCGTGGCGGTCACCATGCCGCCCGTCTCCTGCGCGCGGCGGCGGCGCCAGGCCACGCGGAACTGCTGGGCGAAGCACTCCTGCAGGGCGAAGCGCATGCGCGCCTTCCGGTGCAGCTCCTCCTCCGCGGGGAAGTGGATGTCCTGGAGCGCCTGGCGGTAGGGGTACTTGGGTGCCACGTCGTACCCCTCCGGCGCGAGTTGCGGCGGCAGCTGCTCCAGCAGGTGCCACACCAGCGCGCGGTAGGCGCGCGGCGAGATGCCGGAGATGCCGCGGTAGACGGGCACGATTCGCCCGGTGTGGATGGGTTCGCGCGGCTCCGCGGAATCCGGGGTCGGCGTGCGTGGCCCGCCCATGGCGGCCTGCACCAGGCGCTGCCCGGCGTCCTCCTCCTCCATCTGCTCGAAATCCGGGTTCACCATCACCAGCCTGCCGCCGTATTCCTTCACGCGGCCGTACACAAAGAGGTTCATGCCCACCGCCAGCAGCTTGGCCACGTACGGCATGTTGAACCACCGCAGCAGCAGCCGCGCCCCGTGCGGCTCCCCCTCCGGGCCCGCCGACACCTCAAAGTACCGCTTGTAGGAATACTTCCAGCCCGCCGTGTACGCATGCAGCAGCAGGCACGCCGTCTCCCCGCTCCGCACCCCGGCCACATCGCCGCTGCGCCGGCGGTCCTCGTAGCGCCTCGGCATCCGCAGCAGCACATCCCCCGCCGTCTCCAGACCCGCCGCCCGCAGCGCGTTCAGCTCCCGCGGGCCCAGCCACGGCAGCGTTTCCAGTTTGTCGGCGGGCTGAACGGTTCCGTCCACGGCATCAGCGGTTGGAGCGCCCGTTGTTGATGCAACGGTAGTAGTAGTCGATGCGCGAGAGGAACCACGACCACTTGGGGCCGGGGCGGCCGTTGGTCATCAGCGGCGCCGGGCAGTTCTTGCGCGTCCAGTGGTAGTGCGGCACCACGTGCCGCAGGTTGATGCGGTAGCGCTTCATCAGCACCGCGGTGAGCTTGGCCGCGCGGTTCCATGTGCGGTAGTGGTTCTGCCCCAGGCTCTCCGCCTCGCACATCTCAATGCCTATGGAGTTGTTGTTGCCCGCGGCCGTGCCCGCGTGCCACCCCGTCTCGTTGAGCGGCAGGTTCTGCACCACCATGAACTGGTCCGCCGTGAAATGCCAGCTGCGGTTGCTGATGGAGCCGTTCGTGAGCGCGCGCGAATGCTGCAGCGCGGTGGCCGCCATGGAGTGGTTGGCCGTGCTGTGGATGGTGATGAACGTGGGCCTCATGCGCTTGGCCCCGCGCCGCGGCCGCGATTTGGGCGACATCATGCGCACCTTGATGTTGCACTCCCGCGCCAGCCGCGTCATGCTGCGCGGCACCAGCGCCTGGGTGGACGGCGTGAACTTGTACCCGCGCGGCGTCCTCAGGTAGGGGTTCTGCTGGCAGCCCAGCAGCCCCACCAGCGTGAGCGCCGTTACAATCGCTAACTTGCGGTACCAAAGCATGCCCCCTATTCTGCCACGCTCCCCCACCCTTGGCAAGTTATTTGTTAAGAAATCCGAATAAAGATAGGCGCGCGGGGCTCACAGGTTTTCCAGGAGGCCGATGAAGTGGGGCGGCATGGGGGATGAGAGGTCCGTCAGCAGCCAGATGAACGGCCTGTTGAGCGTGAGGCGGCGCTCCCCGTACTCCACGTTGGAATCCGGCGTGGTGCGGGAGCCGCGGTCGGTCAGGTACAGGCGCTCCCTGTCCAGCAGGGCGTCCAGCTTGATTTTTTGCGGGGTGATGGGGGAGAAATCCGCCTTTTGGGCATCGAACGCGGCGTTCACGCCCAGGCGGCGCATGAGGCCGGAGATGTCGCGCGTGGGGGTGCTGACGACAATGGCGGGCATCTCCAGCGTGGTGTCCTGCGGCTCGGCGTCGGCCAGAGCGGAGCGGATCCCGCTCAGGCGCTCCGGGGTGAGCTCCTTTGCGAAGGCGCGTGCGTCCCCCTTGGGCAGGATGGCGACGAGTGCCACGGGCGTGCCGTTCTGCTGCTTCTTCAGGAAGAGGGCCACGGCCTCCCATGAGCCGTCCTCCGCCCGTGCCGTGCGTAGCGGCGCGCGGCAGCGCATCAGGTCCACGTGCGGCAAGCCGCCGTCGGCATTGAAGAAATCCGCCTCGCGAACAGTGTCGCCGGGGTGGAAGGGGTGCTCCATCTCCGGCGCGGCGTTGGCCGTGGCGGCGGCCAGCATCTGTGTATTGGCGTTGAGCACGGTGCTGTCCACCACCTGACCGTCGGGGTCGTCGGAATCGCGGCAGAGCATGCCGTTGAAGACGCTGAGGGATTGCGGCACGCTCTCCTTGAGGGGTAGGCGCGTGACGAGGCGCGAGCGGAGCTCGCCCGCGGGCAAATCGCGGTCCACGGCCACGATGCAGCCGTACGGCAGGGGCGCGTTCTGCGGGTCCGCGCCCTCTGAGAGCTGCAATTGCTCCAGCTCGCGGCGCGTGTCGCCAGCGCTGATTTCGCGCAGGTGGAGCAGCAAATCCGTGAGGGGCAGGGGGGCGATGGCGGGATTGGGCGTGTCCGTCTCCAGCATGGCGTGGAAGAGCTGCAGGGAGAAGGCATCGCTCACCACGCCCTGCGGCTGCCCCTGCGTTTCCGTATCCGGGTGCAGGCGGTTCCAAACAGTGGGGCCGAACACAACCAGCAGCACCGCCGCTATGATGCCGAGCCCCACAACGAGTCTGACAATGAATCTGGGCATTAGGAATAGAGGGAAAGTTCTTCGTCCAGCTTCTCGCACGGCGACACGCAGAAGCGCGGTCCCAGCTCAATGCATGCGCGGTTGCCCAGCGAGTTCCTGAAGTTCACGTACACGGGCACCTTGCCCGGGTGGCGCTGCAGGATTTCCGCCACCAGCTTCAGGTCGTCCGCATCATGGCGCGCGGTGTTGAGGGTGACCTCGTAGTGCCGCCCGCCCTGGGCACCGGCGCGGCGCGCGGCGGGCAGGGGCTCCATGGAGTTCACGGAAACCTTCTTGCCGCCGGTGCGGTCGTCCTCCGAGATGCGGGCGCGGAAGCGCACGAAACTGCCCACCTGCAGCAGGCCCTCCTGGTCCATGGCCTTCCTGAAGGCATCCCCCCACACCAGGGCCTCCGTGCTGCCGGTGAAGTCCTCCACGGTGATGACGGCGAACTTGGTGGGCGGCTCCTTCTTGGTCATCTTGAAGGTCACGCCGCGCAGCATGCCGGCCATGTCCCGCACGTGGTCGATTTCCTCCCGCGTGAGGTCGGGCAGGGTGCCGATGGCCACGTAGCGCGGGTCGTCGATGATGCCGCGCATGGCATCCAGCGGGTGCCCTGTGAAGTAGGCCCCGGTGAACTCCTTCTCGTCCGCCAGGCGCTGCTCCTTGGGCCACTCCGGCAGGTCCGGCATCTTGCCGCCCGCCACGTCCGTGGTCTCGGTCATGTCGAAGAGCGCCATCTGCCCGGCCGCCTTGTCCCTGTGAACGTCCGCCGCGCCGCAGATGCACTGCTCGATGCTCTCGAAGAGCGTGTGGCGGGAGACGTGCATCCAGTCGAACGCGCCGCACTTCACCAACACCTCCACCTGGTTGCGGCGCAGCACCTGCGGCGGGATGCGGTAGCAGAGTTCCTCCAGGCTCTTATAGGGGCCGTTCTTCTCGCGCTCCTCCACGATGACGCGGACGGTTTCCGAGCTCATGGACTTGACGGAGGCGAGGCCGAAGCGAACGGCGAGCTTGCCGTTGGGCATGGTTTCCGGCTGGAATTTGACGGCGGAGTGGTTGACGCAGGGGCCGAGGACCTCGATGCCCATGCGGTTGGCCTCCTGGATAAAGACGCCGATTTTCTCGTTGGTGGACTCGTTGCTCATGAGGCCGCAGAGGAATTCCACGGGGTAGTGTGCCTTGAGGTAGGCGGTCCAGTAGGAGATGTGGCCGTAGCAGGCGGAGTGGGACTTGTTGAAGCCGTACCCGGCGAACTTCTCGATCTTGTCGAAGATGGCGTTGGCGGTCTTCTCGTCGATCTGGTTGTTCTCCCAGCAGCCCGCCACGAATCGCTTGCGCTGCTCGGCCATTTCCACGGGGTCCTTGTGGCCCATGGCGCGGCGCAGCAGATCCGCGCCGCCCAGGGTGTATCCGGCCAGCAGCTTGGCTGCGGCCTGCACCTGCTCCTGGTAGATCATCACGCCGTAGGTGATGCCGGAGACGGTTTCCAGCAGGGGGTGCTCGTACACCGCCTGCCGCTGCCCCTTCTTCACGGCGATCATCTCGTCGATGAACTGCATGGCGCCGGGGCGGTAGAGGGCCAGCAGGGCGATGATGTCCTCAATGTTGTTGATGCCGTAACGCTGGCAGAGGTCCACCATGCCGCCGGATTCCAGCTGGAACACGCCCATGGTCTCGCCGCGGTTCAGCAGCGCCAGCGTGTCCGCGTCCTGGATGTCCACCGCATCGTAGCGGAACCCCGGCTCCCGCCACCGCACGTAGCCCTCCGCGTCCTTCATCACCGTGAGCGTCTTCAATCCCAGGAAGTCCATCTTCAGCAGGCCCGCGTTGTAGATGGCGCCCATGTCGCACTGCGCCACCACCTCGCCCTGCGGGTTGCTCAGGTCGTCGCGCGTGAGCGCCACGTAGTCGTCCAGGTCGCGGTCGCCGATAACCACGCCTGCGGCGTGCATGCCCACGTTGCGCACGGTTCCCTCCAGCTTGAGCGCGTAGTCCCAGATTTCCTGGTAGGTGGTGTTGCCCTGCACCAGGGCGCGCAGCTCCTCGTTGGCCTTCCATGTGCCCTCCAGGGTGACCTTGGGGCCGGTCTCGATGAGCTTGGCCAGCTTGTCGGATTCGCCGTAGCTGATGTCCAGCACGCGCGCCACGTCGCGTATCACGGATTTGGCGCCCATGGTGCCGTAGGTGATGATGTGGGTGACGGCGCGCTCGCCGTACTTCCGGCGCACGTACTCGATGACCTCCGGGCGGCGGGTCTGGCAGAAGTCGATGTCGATATCCGGGGGGCTGACGCGCTCCGGGTTGAGGAAGCGCTCGAAGATGAGGCTGAACTGGAAGGGGTCGATGTTGGTGATCTTCATGCAGTAGGCCACCAGGGAGCCGGCGGCGGATCCGCGGCCGGGACCCACGGGAATGTCGTGGTCCTTGGCCCAGTTGATGAAGTCTGCGGTGATGAGGAAGTAGCTGGGGAAGCGCAGCTGGTTGATGATGCCCAGCTCGTAGTCCAGGCGCTTGGAGAGCTCCTCCCAGCGCTCAGGCGTGGCATTGGGGTAGCGCTCCTTGAGGCCCTTGAAGCAGATGTTGCGCAGGTACTCCTCGCGCGGCGAGCCGTCCGGCGTGGCGAACTCCGGGTAGCGTTCCGTGGAGGTGGAGTCCAGCTTGATGGAGGTGTTGCAGCGCTCGGCGATGCGGTTGGTGTTCTCGTAGGCCTCCGGGTATTCGGGGAAGAGCTCGCGCATCTCCTCCTCGCTTTTGAAGTACACGCTCTGGGGGTAGCGCATGCGGTTGGCGTCCATCCGCTTGTTGCCCGTGCCCACGCAGATCAGGATGTCGTGCGCGTCGTGGTCCGCCGCGTTCAGGAAGTGCGCGTCGTTGGTCACCACCAGCGGCACATCGTACTTCTTCGCCAGACGCACCAGCTCCGGCGTGCACTTGCGCTCCTCCGCCAGCCCGTGGTCCTGCAGCTCCACAAAGAGGTTGTCCGGCCCATAGATGTCCTTCAGGGTGTAGAGCACCTGCTCGGCCTTCTCGGGGTCGTCTTTCAATATCCACTCCTGCATGGGGCCGGAGATGCAGCCGGTGAGGCAGATGAGCCCCTTGGAGAACTCCCGCAGCGTGGCGTAGTCCACGCGCGGCTTGTAGTAGAAACCCTCCAGGTGGGCGCGGGACACCAGCTTGATGAGGTTCGCCCAGCCTGTGTTGTTTTCGCACAGCAGCACCAGGTGCGTGTACTTGCTGCGCCCGGGGATTTGCTTCTTCTCGTCCAGCGCGGTGGGGGCCAGGTACACCTCGCACCCCAGGATGGGCTTGAACAGCGGCTTCTTCTCCTCCGGGTGCTCCGCGTTCCACTTCTGCAGCCCCTTGTTGTGCTTCTTCACGTTGGCCATGAACTCGATGGCCGCGAACACGTTGCCGTGATCCGTGATGGCCACGGAGTGCATGCCAAGCTCCTCACACCGCGCAATCAAGTCCTTGGTGTGGATCATGCCGTCCAGAAGCGAGTATTCCGTGTGTACGTGGAGATGCGTGAATGCCATAGCCTGTGCCCCCTATTCTACACCACCCCGCACCCCTTGTCAGCCAAATTCGCCCGCCCCGCGCCGTCAGGCGCGCGAATTCCCCAAATTGTAAATCGTCAATTTCTTGTAACACTTTTGTAACATTCCGCGGGCATTTCCTGCTTGCGCGGCCGCGCGGGATTGCGTAGAATGCACCTGTGCGGGGGTGGAACCCGCATCTACACTGCTATGTCACTCCATATCCAAATGTCGGAAGAGGCGGAGGCCGAGCTCAAGAAGGCGGCCGCGCGCAACAAGCTTTCATCCACGGCGGCAGGCATCCTGTTCCTGGTGCTGGGCGGGCTTATCCTGTATTTCACGGTCATCCTCATCGCCGGGCCGTCGGACCCGGAGTTCATGACCTACACGCCCCCGGCGGAGGACGCGCCGCCCACGCCGGAACCCACCACGCAGGATTTGACCTCCAAGCCCTCCTCCCCGTCGCATGACGTGGCGCCCTCCGTGATTGTAGCGGTTGGCGCGGCGCCCGTGCAGATGGCGCAGGTGGATGTGGCGGTGGACGATTCCGCGGAAGGCACCGGCCTGGAGCTGGGTGTGGGCATGGGCACCGGCGGCCTTGGCAACGGCCTCGGCAGCGGCGGTAACGGTTTGGGCGACGGCAAGGGCGGCGGCTCCGCGCTGGAGGGCACGTTCTACGATCTCAAGCAGACCCGCCAGGGCTCCCCGCTGGCACACGACAACAATACCACCGTGAGTGTTCTCAACGAGTTCATCAAGTCCTGGAACCAGGGCACCCTGTCCAAGTTCTACCAGTCGCCCACCAAGCTGTACGCCTCCAACTTCTGCCTTCCGCGCTGCAAGGCCGAGTACGCGCCCATCGCCTACCAGTGCGAGGGCAAGGTGCAGCCCTCACACTGGGTCGCCGTCTACCGCGGCAAGGTGAAGGCACCCAAGTCCGGCACCTTCCGCTTCTGCGGCACGGGTGACGATACCCTCTGCGTGCGCTTCAACAACGAGACTGTGCTGGAATCCGGCTGGACCATTCCCTCCACCAATGTGCACGCGGGCGGCGCCAATGCCGGCTGGCGCCAGACCGTGGCGAGCGGCCAGGTGCCCGACCTGAAGGGCTACGAGTACATCCCCGTGCCGGAGATGCCCACCTGGAGCGGCACCCTCGGCGGCCTGGCCGGCGGCAAGGAAATCAAGGTGCAGGAGGGCAAGAGCTACCCCATGGAGGTGATGATTTCCGAAATCCCCGGCGGCGCCTTCGGCTTTGTCCTTCTCATGCAGGAGAAGGTGGACGGCAAGTACGACAACACCAAGTTCGACATCTTCCGCACCAACTTCTCCTGCCCCACCAGGCAGGATATCGAGAGCCTGGTGAACCAGGCCGGCTGCGGCATGGGCGCCATGGAGTTCCCCAAGTTCAACGAGGACTCCCCCATCTGGGTGGCCGTGCCGTAGGCATTTGCCAATCATCAGGCAGGGCGCGCCGCTGCGCGCAAAATCCAAGCCCCACCCGCCCAACGGCGGTTGGGGCTTGGAAATTTTCCCCCCAACAACGCCTTTGCCCTTTCTCCCGCCACATTCTTCTTGCCAATGCCCCGTGTAAAGCAGTATATTGAACATAAAGAAGGTATATCCCATGAAAAGGCAATTTTGGATGACGTGCGCGGCCCTGGCCGCATTGGCCCTGGCTCCCCTCCACGCGCAGGACGACACGGCCACAGCCGCAGAACCGCAGGCCGTCAATTTGGCGGACGAGGCGGGTGCCGAGGCGGCCTCCGCCGCGCTCGCCAAGCTGGTGAAGGACCGCGCGGAGAAGGACGACTACCACAATCTGGCGGACGAGCTGCACAAGATGCTGCAGGAGTCCTTCCCGGATGCGGTGAAGGCGGACGACGGGACGCTGGAGGGCGTGAAGGTGGGCAGCAAGCTCGGCATGCGCGCGCTCAGCCTCTGCCGCGCCCTCAAGATGGCCCTGGAGGCCCCGCAGGACGGCGACGCCGACAAGCAAAACGCCTTCCTCAAATGGCTCTGCACCAACTCCAAGAAACCCGCCTCCGCGTTCATCTCGGGCATCACCAAGAACAAGGTGGAGCACAAGGACGCCGTCAAGATGATGGCCGACCTGCGCAAGGCCTACGATGCCGACCCCAAGAAGGCCCTGGCGGACATCAAGGGCATCACCGACCCCAAGGCGGGCGGCGTGAGCAAGAAGTTCTACCCGCACCAGAAGAAGGAAATCGACGCCACGGTGAAGAAGCTCCTTGCCCACAAGGACAAGGGCGTGCCGCACGACCAGCAGGAGGCCGTCAACATGGTCAACGTCTTCCGCTTCCTCTGCGGACTCTCCCCCACCGTCACCTACGACAAGACCTACCACGAGGAGGCCCAGCTGGCCGCAGAAACCTGCCGCAAGGCCGGAAAGATCGACCACGGACTTGGCGGCAACACCGACAAGTGCAACCTTTTCCAGGGCCAGAAGGACGTGCCCGTGGACGACGTGGTGGGCTACGTTGAAGACCCCGGCGAGAACAACCGCGAGGGCCGCGGCCACCGCAGCTGGATCCTGGACCCCGCCACCGGCAAGACCGGGTTCGGCGTGGCGGGCGGGTTCGGCGCCATGCGCACCATGGACGGCTCATGCACCGTGCCGCGCCCGGAGAACGGCCACGCCTATCCCGGCATGGGGTTCTTCCCCGTGGCCTACCTGCACGGCGACGGCTGGAGCTACTACGCTCCCAAGGGCCAGACCGTGCCGGACAACCCCAAGGTGGAGATGTGGAAGCTCTCCCGCAGCGTGGCGGAGCCGCCCACCGACTCCCAGCTCACCAAGGCAAACTCCATCCCCATCAAGGCTATCTTCAAGGGCTGGGGAAACTCCGTCACCTTTGAGCCGGACTACTCCAAATTCAAGAACAAGGGCGGCAAGATGGGCGGCGCCTACTGGATCCGCGTCTCCTGGGAGGGCTTCAAGATGGAGTACGTGGTGGATTTGTACTAGCGCGCCGCGCCGCGTTCGCTCGCGTGCTGGCTCACTTTGCCGTTGCGGGGTGGGCTCCGGTGGTGGTACAATGGCGCCCGTACATGCGCAGGGAACGCCACAGGGGATGGCTCTGGGCGCTGGTGCTGCCGTTGGCGGCGCTGGCGGGCGGGGCGTATTGGCTCTGGTGCGTGGTGGACAACCGCGTGCAGCCCCTGCTGCGCCCCGTGAACCCGGCCTACGCCGGCTATGAAAGCGTGCCGGAATCCATACCCGGCATGGCACTGCGCCCATTCACCTTCACCGGGTGGGACGGCGCCCCCGTGCAGGCGGTGGAGGTGTGGAAGGAGGGCGAGGAAAGCTCCCGCCAGCTCAGCGTCATGGGCGCCTTGGCCACGCACGGCGTGGACCGCCTGCATGAAATCGACTACGCTCTGGTGTGCGTGGACTGGGACCACGGCATCCTTTCCGCCGTGCCGCTGGCGGAGGCGCTCACCGCGGCGGGCCTGCACTGCGTGCTCTGGAACCCGCGCGGGGTGGACGACCGCCGCGCCTACTGCACCCACGGCCTGCGCGAGGCCGCGGACGTGCCGCCGCTCATCGACGCCCTGGAGGGGCACTCCGCCAAGGAGCGCCCGGCGGTGGTGGCCGTGGGGCAGGGGTACGGCGCCAACCTGCTGCTGCGCGCCGCCGCGCGCGAGCCGCGCATCCGCGGGCTCGTCTCCATTGATGCCTTCGCATCCCTCAGCCAGTCCGTGGGCCGCCTGATTGACGGCCAGCTCTCCAAAATCCTGCTGCGCCAGCTCATGGATATGCGCATCAACAGCGTCACCGGTATGGAGAGCTTCGACGTGGCGCCCGTGCAGAGCGCTTCCGAAATCAGCCGAAACGTGCCCGTGCTGGTGGTCAACCTGGTGCAGGACAACCCCGTGAGCACCATGGACGACGCCCTGGCCATCTACCGCCGCCTGCGGAGCGATGCCCGCTCCCTGTGGGCCATTCGCACCGCGGAGGACGACGCGGAGGACACCGAGCGCAAGATCGAGCTGCTGGAGGGCCCCTCCGGCAAGGAGCACACGGAAATCGAGACCGTGCGCCTGCTCAACAACGGGGAGGACGCCGTGGTGGACGTCATCCACTGGCTCAACGACTGCGTGGTGGAGAGCATCGTCGCCCCGCCGCCCGTGGACCTGCCGCGCCCCGTGCCCGGCCCCCAAAGCGAACTCTGACGCGCCACCGCCATGCCTTCCGATACCGCCAGCAACGTGTATGAGACCGCCGCCGCCCGCCTCGGCAACAGGAAGCGCCGCGGCTACGAGCTCACGCGCCAGCGCGCCATGTGGCCCATCGTCACCGGGGCCGCGGTGGGCGCCCTGCTGATTCACGCGGTGCTGTACTGCTTCTTCCCGGAGACCTTCAAGCTGGGCATGGCGCGCTACTTGGTGCCGCCCGTGCAGGACGAGGCGGAGATGCGCGTGGTGGTGCGCGATGCGCCGGAGGAGGAAATCCAGGCGGATTCCGCAGCGGATGCCGACGAGCCCCAGGAGATGGACGAGGTGCCCTACGAGCCGGACCAGGTGGATATCCTGGATGCCCAGATTTCCGAGCTTGAAATCGCACCCGGCGAAACGCAGTCCGCCATCGACATGCCCACCCCGCTGGAGGCCGAGGACGCCGAGGCGGAGCCCGCAGCCCCCACCGCCATGGATATGCAGGCCTTCGCCATGGAGACCATTAGCGTGGAATCCCTTCCCCTCGCGGAGCCCGCTCCCGTCAACGCCAACGTCACTGTGGCCAATCCCTCCGTGGATGCGGATGCCGCCGCCGCCGCACTGGAGGCCGACCTCCGCAAATCCGCGGCGGACGCGGCCAAGCTGCCGGCGGACACGCGCGCGCTCAGCGACCTGCTGGGGGAGCGTGAGCTGGGCGCAAAGTCCGGCGTGGCGCGCCTGGGCGCGGACCTTCTGTTCAAGTTCGACGAGTGCAAGCTGCGCAACTCCGCGCGCGTCTCCATGCTGCAGCTGGCGGCGCTCATCCAGAAGAACCCGGAGACCTGTTTCCTGATTGAGGGGCACACGGACAGCATCGGCACGCCGGAGTACAACGCCCTGCTGGGCCTGCAGCGCGCCGCCGCCGTGCGCGCCTGGCTGGAGGGCAACGGCATCCCCACGGACCGCGTGTTCATCCGCTCCTGCGGCAACAACTCCCCGCTCGCGGAACGCTCCGGCGACCGCGACAAGGAGGCCCTCAACCGCCGCGTGGAAATCCACATGCGCAAGCTCGGCGAAACCATCCCTGCGGGCTTCCTCCCCGCTTCCCACAAGGTGGATACCGCCACCCCCGCCGCCAACCAGATCACCGCCGGTGTGAAGATTCCCGCCCCCGCCCAGCGTGCCGTGCCGCCGCCCACCCGCAAGCGCGCCGCCGCCCCGGATGCACCCAAGGATGAAATCCCCGTGCCCCAGATAGCCGATACCGCCCCCAAGGCGGAGAAACCCGCCGCAAAACCCGCGGCAAAGCCTGCTTCCAAACCGGCGGCAAAGCCTGCACCCAAGCCAGCAGCCAAGAAACCCGCGGCAAAGCCTGCGGCCAAGAAACCCGCCAAGCCCGCCCCCAAGAAGCCCGCAAAGAAACCCGCCAATGCTAAACGACGTTAAGGAGGGGGATACGCCCCAAGGGTTGGCCGCCCCATACTCCGGCCCCTGCCGCTGGCTCCTGGCCATGGACTACGACGGCACGCTCCGCGCCGCCGATTTGGACGACCCCACGCCCATCGACCCCGGGTTCTTCGGCCTCATGCAGCGTCTGCGCAGCAGGGGCGTGCGCTGGGGCGTGAACACCGGGCGCGATTTGCCCTACTTCCTGGAGGATTTCGCGGAGGTGGCGCCCTTCCTGCCGGATTTCATCTGCACCTGCGAACGCTACGTCTACATGGCGGACGAGGAGGGCCGGCTCCAGCCCCTCGCGGAGCACAACGAGGAGGCCGACCGCGCCACCAGCGAGCTGCGCTCCGCCATCACCGCTCCCTACGCCGAGTTCATGGAGGCCCTCCGCCGCCGGTACACCAACCTGCATTGGCGCTTCTCCGCGCACGACCCCCTCTCCATCGAGGCTGAGGACGTGGACACCATGAACCTGCTGGCGGATTTGATAGACCCCTTCCTGGGCGCCTGGGAGAACGTGGTCATGCAGCGCGCCGGGCGCTACATGCGCCTGGCGGATATCCGATACAACAAGGGAACCGCACTGCAGTGCGTGGCGCAGCGCTGGCACGTGCCGGACGATTCCGTGGCCATGGTGGGCGACGGCCACAACGACCTGGACATGTTCCGCGCGTTTCCCCGCGGCTTCCGCGCCGCCCCCGGCGAGGCCCACCCGGAGGTGCTGGAGTTCCTCCAGGCGCACGGCGGCTACATCGCCCCCCGCGGCGGCGTGATGCAGGCCCTCCAGCACTGGCGCAAGTGCATCCTGCACGCCTGAACAGAAAAAAATCACCCTATTTTGCCGATTCCTCTTGACTTTTCCGCGGATTCGGATTAAATATCTGCCCGTTATCCGCATCCGCTCCTTGGATGCAGCCGGCAATTCTCCCGGTAGTGAGAATCAACGAAAACACCAAGTAAACCATGGGTTCGCTCAAGAAGAGACGTAAGGCCAAGATCAACAAGCACAAGCGCAGCAAGCGCATGCGCCAGAACCGTCACAAGAAGCGTTTGCGCTACAAGTCCTAAGGCTGCGCGTCTTGGGCTACGTCCGCAAGCCGGCCGTTTGTTTTTCACGGTGTCTCCCCCTTCAGGGAGGCACCGTTTTGCTTTTCCCACGCCTCGCGCATCCGCGCGCGGGAACCCGCTTGCCTTGGCGGGGGATGTGTGCTAGAGTGTGGCGCATGAGGTTCTTGATCACCGCCGGGCCCACGCGCGAGCCGCTGGATCCCGCACGCTACCTGACCAACCGCTCCTCCGGCCGCATGGGCTATGCGCTGGCGGGCGCGGCGCGGCACGACGGCCACGAGGTGCTGCTGATATCCGGCCCCACCACGCTGGATGTGCCGCCGGGCGTGGACTTCATCCAGGTGGAGACGGCGCAGCAGATGTACGAGGCCGTGCGCGACATGCTGGCTGGGGTGGATGTGGCCATCCTCACCGCCGCCGTGGCGGACTACCGCCCCGTGGCCTACTCCGAGCAGAAAATCAAGAAGCAGGGGGAGCGCATGGTGCTGGAGCTTGAGCGCACGCCCGATATCCTGGGCAGCATGCGCAGCGTCTTCGGTTTCACCGGCACGCTTATCGGTTTCGCCGCCGAGACCCGGGACGTGGAGGCCTACGCCCGCGGCAAGCTGGAGCGCAAGCAGTGCGACATGGTGGTGGGCAACGACGTCTCGCGCAGCGACATCGGTTTCGATTCCCGCGAGAACGAGGTGGTGCTGGTGTTCCCGGACCACGTGGAGTACCTGGAGAAGGACACCAAGGAGCACATCGCCATGCACATCATCGAACACGCCACCATCATCCGCCCCAAGTGAAAGTCACCCCCGAGATGCTGGGCTGGGACACCCGCCTGGCCGATGCCTTCGCCGCGCTACAGCAGCCCGACTGGTATCCCGCGCGCATCATCCGCGAGACCAAAATCAACTTCACCGTCATCGCCAAGGGTAGGGGCGACCACGAGGTCGTCCTCGGCGGCAAGGTGTGGCACGATGCCGTGTCCGACGCCGACCTGCCCACCGTGGGCGACTGGGTGGCCGTGGACCCGGGGCAGGGGGACGACCTGCCCGTGATACGCGCCATGCTGCCGCGCAAGAACCGCTTTTCCCGCAAGGCCCCCGGCCGCAGCTGCGCGGAGCAGGTTATCGGCGCCAACGTGGACATGGTGGTGGTGGTCACGGATGCCGCGGATGATTTCAACATGCGCCGCATCGAGCGCTACCTCACCCTCATCCGCAAGTGCGGCGCGGAGGCCGTGGTGCTCATCAACAAGGCCGACTCCGCATCGGAGGACGAGGTGAAGGCCCTCTGTGCCCGGGTGCAGCCGCTCTGCAGCGAGGTCTACCCCATCGTGGCGCGCTGGAAGAAAGGCTACCCGCAGTACCTGCGCCGCGTGCCCAAGGGGCGCACCATCACCATCGTCGGCTCCTCCGGCGTGGGCAAGAGCACGCTCGTCAACTCCCTCCTGGGCGATGAGTGGCTGGAGACCGGCCACGTGAACGCCGTCACCGGCAAGGGCCGCCACACCACCGTGGCGCGCGAGCTGGTGGTGCTGCCCGGCGGCGGCGTGCTCATCGACAACCCCGGCATGCGTGAAATCCACATGTGGACGGATGCCGCCACCCTGCGCGCCGAGTTTGCGGACCTCGCGGAATTGGCCACGCAGTGCCGCTTTGCGGACTGCTCCCACCGCAAGGACGCGGGATGCGCCATCCGCGCCGCGCTGGAGGCGGGCACCCTCTCCCAGGAGCGCTATGAGCATTTCCTCAACCTGGATGCCGAAATCGCAGAGCTGGAACGCCGCAACGAAAAGCGCCAGATGACCCTGGAGCGCGTCTTCAAGCGCAACCGCCGCGGCATGCTCCGCAACCGCGACGACCGCGAGGAACACCAGCGAGACCTCAACCCCCACCGCCACCACCGGTGAGCGACATGTGGAAATCGTGAGTCGCGTTTCTTATCGGCAGCCTCGCGGCCGCACTCCCGGCCGCATGGCTCTGTGACGCCGGGAAAGGGAAATAGCGTTGGCGTGGATTCACGCCAACACCCGCCTACCATCAACCACAAAAACGCCCCGCAAGGCACAAGGCCAAGCGGGGCGGTTCATTCACGCGCGCAACGCGCGCCTAACTTTCAAATTGTAAATCGTAAATTGTCAATTGTAAATTACTCGGCGGTTTACTCGTTGTCGATACGGATCATGCCGTAGGAATCGCGCTTGTCGCCGTTGTCGAAGATGATGTAGACGTGGGGTTCCTTGAGCTTGGAATCTGCGGTGACGGTGTAGCTGTTGTTGCGTGGGGAACCGGAGGCCTCGCCCTCGTGCTCGTCCTCGGAAACCAGCTCCTCGCCGTCGTAGAGCATCACCTTCTTGATGCGCAGCGGGTCCTTGCCCTTGTGGTACATGAACTGCAGGGTGTAGGAGCCGGCATCGGAAATCGGCAGGTCGCCGCGCAGCAGGATGGGCGTGTTGTCGTCCGGGATGCCGCGCGGGGTCCAGCCTTCCGCGTAGTTGAGCTTCCAGCTCCACACGTCCGGCACCACCTTGGCGCTGCGGCCCAGCAGGGATTCCGGGTCCAGCTCGGCCATGCGCTTGCACCACCGGGGAATCTGGAGGCTGCCCTTGTAGCCGCCGTCGCGGTGGAGCACGCCGATGACGGCGGCGCACATCTCCTGCTTCTGGGTGGCGGTGTAGGCGTTGTCTTCAAGCTTGCCCTCCACTTCCTTGATGACATCCTGGATGGCGGCCCACCTGGCTTCCTTGGAGCTGCAATCGGCCACCTGCTTGCGCTTCTCTCCGGCGAAGCCGAGGCCGTCGAAGGTGACGCGGCGCACGTAGCCGCTCTCGTCCTCCGGGTCCAGCTCCTTGAGCTTCTCCGCGACCTTGTCCGGGCGGTTGATGCCCTCCATGGTGGAGGCCTCGCCCAGGTACTTGGCGGCCTCCGCGCCGGATGCCGCGGCGGATTTCTTCAGCAGGGCCTCCTGCTGGTGCAGCAGCTCCAGCTTGCCCGCAACGTCCGCCGCAATGTCCGCAACGGGGCGGGTGAGCATGTCGGGGCCGTACACGTCCGCATAGTGGCGGCCGTCCTTGTCGAAGAACATGATGGCGGGGTAGGTCTCGTCATGGAACCCGCGGTTCTTCTCCGGGATGGGGCCCCAGAAGGCCTCCTGCTCCTTTTTCACCTTGTCCGTGAGGTTCTGGTAGACGGGGACGAGCAGCAGGCGCGCGCTTCCGGCGGCCTTCTGGATGTCCGCGTTGGTGATCCACGCCTTGGCGAAGGACTCGCTGTAGCGGTCCCAGTCCGCGGCGTAGGCGAAGGCAATGTAGCCGTCGTCGGTGACGGATTCCTTGGCCTTGGCGAAGTTCTCCGCCTGGTTGGGGCTCTGCGCGCCTGCGGCGGGAGCGGTGGGCGGCTGCGGCTCCACGGGGGGAGCCTCCTTCTTCTGTTCGTGGCAGCCCGCCATTCCGACGGCGAGCGCGAGTATCATAAGCCTTTTCATATCTGCTGAATCAGTTTGGGGTTAGTCTTGCTTGCTGTCGTGTTACGCGGCTTTCTTGCCGTAGACGTAGATGCCGCGCAGGTGGAAGAACTCGGGACCGCCGTCGCGGATGACGCGGATGTACTTGGCGCGCGGCCAGTCGGCCTCCGCTCCCATGTCGAAGCGCATGACCTCGCCGCTGTACGGGGCGGCCGCGGGGCCCACGTCCGTCCAGCTCTCACCGTCCTCGGAGACCTGGATGTGCATGTTGTCGAGGCGGCCCGTGTTGTGGTTGGTGCAGACCACCACCACGCCGGAGACCATGGCCGGGCGTTCCAGCATGATGGCGGCCCAGGGGTTCTCCTCCTTGTCGGTGTGGAAGTTGCCGCCGCACTCCTTGAGCAGGCCGGGATGGCCCGCGCCGGCCGGCTGGCCGAAGTTCTTGGACACCGAGCTGAAGTACGGCACGCCGCGCTCGGACATCAGGCGCCCCTTGAACGGCTCGAACGATGGCATCTTATCCTTCGGCGCGGTGTAGTCCTTGGAGAGCAGCTCGGAGAGCTTGTTGAACGAGCTGAGGTCGCGGCTGGTCTCGCAGTTCATCAGCAGCTCGCCGATCATCTTGTCGCGCGATTTGGCATCCAACTTGGCACTGCCCTTGGCGGAGAGCGCCACCACGTTGGCCTCCATCATGCGCTTGGGCATGTCGCCCTGGTACTTGGCGGCCAGGGATGTGCCCCAGGCCAGCACCTTGGGCGCGTAGTGGCGGTTCACGAACGTGTTGGAGAGCACCAGCGTGTAGTAGTCCAGCGTCACCTCCTTCTCGTCGCCGCCGAGCTTCTTGAGGATATCCAGCTGGGCGTTGCACATCTCGTCTGCGTGCCAGGCGTCCGGCTCCAGCTTCTCCGCGCTGCGGGAGGCGCGCTCCACGGGCTTCCAGAAGTTCAGGAAGCACTCCTCCAGCTTGGCCTTGCCGATGCCGGAGGCGTTCTCCGCCAGCACCGGGTACAGGTACGCGCGCAGGATTTCCGCAGCCATCTCCGGGTAGCGCTCGGAGAGCTTGTCGCACACCAGCGTGTTGTAGTCCATCCACGCATCAGGCTTGGCCTTGCCGGACTTCAGGTACGCGGCGTACTCCCGCCAGGCGGGGTAGTTGCAGGGCTGGGCGTCCACCGCGGCCTTGTAGGCCTTCAGCGCCTTGTCCTTGTCGTTGGTGTCGGCAAAGGCTCGGGCGGCCATGCGATAGGCGTTGGAGAGGTCGGTCTTCTTGGCGGCCTTCTCGCCCTGCATCTCGGTCTGCATGTGCAGGGAGGAGTAGCGGTGCACATCCTGCCACACGGTCCAGTGGAGGCCGCGCTCCCAGGAGAGGGAGTAGGCGGGGGTCCACACGCCGTTGACCATCACCACCAGGGCGCAGTGGCCGGGCTCTCCGGCGGTCATGGCGGGCACACCGTTGGCGCAGGCCGCGTACGCGCCGTAGTGGGAGAGGCTGCCGCACACGCCGCCCACGTTCTGCGTGAACAGGTAGTGGTTGCCGTCGAACATGCCCTTGAAGGGCTCGAAATAGCCGTTGTTGTGGATGATTTCGCCGTAGATGTTATAGAGCTTGTAACCGCAGCGCCAGTAGCAGCCGCAGTACTTCTGCGCGGGCAGGTGCAGGTTGTCCACCGCCCACTGCAGGGCCTCCGGCGTGGCGGAGCTGTGCATGCCCTTGGCGCCGCACACCACGCGGTACTGCCAGAAGGGCAGGGTGTCGAACGCCTTGTTGAGCCTGCCGGCCTTCCAGTTGCGGATGAAGTGGTCGGCGCGCGGCTCCGCGTAGGCGAAGGGGTAGCCCGCCTGGGCGTACTCCAGCGCGGTGGCGGTGGCGATGTTGCGCAGCACGCCCGCGCGGCGCGCCTCCGGGTGCTTCTTGAAAATCTCTCCAAGGATGGCGAGCATGCGCCCGGGCTGCTGGCACTCGCCGGAGAACAGTATCTGGTTGAGCCACTCGCGGTCGCTGCAGATGCGGTCCAGCAGCACCAGCAGCTGCGGGTTGTTCAGCGCCGCGTCCAGCGTCCACGGCACCTCTTTCTCCGCCTTGGCCTCCGCCAGCAGGCGGTTGAGCTCCTTCACCTGGTCCCGGCTCTCTTGGGAGGCGTCTGCCAGCGTGAGCATGTTGCTCTTCTTCTCCGCTATCTGCTTCTCCAGGCTCTCTATCTTCTCCGTGTTGGCCTTGGTGAACTTGGCAATCGCGGCGGAGCTGTCGCTGTCTCGCTTGCTCAGCAGGTACCGCGCCATGCGCTTCCAGTTCGCGTCGTCCGCGGCGTACTGGCGGAACTTCTCCTTGCCCAGGTCCGTCACCGTCTGCGTGATGCCGTCCAACGCCGTGCCCGTGGCCTCTCCCACTCCGGCATCCCAAACCAGCTCGTAGTCCAGCTTGGGCGCCTTCAGGAAATCCAGGACCTCCGTCTGTGTATACAGGTACGCGGCGGCCCCGACGAGCACCACGCCTGTGCATGCTATGATTTTACCCGTTTTCATCAGATTGTCTAAGCGGTTGAAACCATTTTACATTACTTAACCAATACCGCAAGCAAAAAATACCCGCGCGCGCGGAAATTCCATGGCGCATCCGTGGTGCGGTGCAGGCTTGACAACGGTCGGCGTGCTGGTAGGCTTGGGGTGTGAAAAGGATATTGACGGCAGCGGCACTGTGCGCCATGGCATGGCAGGCCGGGGCGTGGGAAGCCACGGTGGTTTCCGGCAAGGTGTATGATTTGGGCAAGCTGAGTTTCAGCCGGGAAGCCGGGAGCATCCCGGAGCTGCGGCGCAACGATCTGCGCATGTGTTGGATTGCGGCGGGGTCCAACCTGCTGCAGCACTGGCAGGATTCCTACCTGGGCCTGCACGATGCCGGGCGCGAGGTGCCCAACGGCATTGTGGGGCCGCTGGACATCAAGCCGTACGGCACGGGCTACCTGGCCATCTACCGCGAGTTCCTGAAGCATTGGACGGATGGCGGCGGCATGAACCTCAACGCCCTCACCTGGTGGCTGCAGGGCACGCTGGCCTACACCCCCTCCCCGCAGCAGGTGGCGCAGGGCGGGCTCTCCGTGCAGAAAACTCCCGGCGGTGGCGGGTATTTCACCAACCTCTTCGGCAAGGGTGCGGAGTGGAAGCCCGGCAGCGCCGGGGCTTGCGGCTGCGTGGTGGACCACGGCACCGCGCCGGATGCGGACCTGCAGTACGCCCCGCGCACGCTGGACGATGTGCAGCGCATCCTGGACGAGATGCTGCAGGTGGAGGGACAGGCGGGCTTGCTGGCTTTCCTGGATTTCGACAGCGCGCCGCAGGGCATGGCCCGCACGGGTGCGCACGCCGTCGTCTGCTGGGGCTATGAGAAGGGGCCGGACGGCAAGCTCTGCGCGCTCTATCTCACGGATTCCGACGACCGCATGCTGACCGCCTTCCGCGTGAACGCGCGCGAGTACGGCGGCGCGGTGGTCATGTCCAGCAACGATCCCTCCAGCAACTACAGCTCCTTTGCCCCGGGCCACCGCGTGTTCCGCGCCCTCTCCTACATCAACACCCCCGCCTCCGCCGCGCGCAAGACCGCGCCCGCATCTCGCGTGCCGCAGGATGGCGTGGTGGCCGCCAACACGCAGCTCACCGCCCCGCTGGAGTGCGGCAGTCTGGAGGTGGTGGCCGCCCCCGAGCTGGGGCAGACCATCTTCACCGCCGCTGCATCCGTGGCCGTGGCGGGCGGCTGCCGCATCGGCGGCGGCGCGCTGGCCAGCATGCAGGCGGACGGGCAGGGGGCCTTTTCCTTCGGCTCCCTCCAGAACGAGGGCCAGTGCCGCCTGGCGCACGCCGCATCCCTGACCGTGGGCGACGGCGAGATTGTCAACCTGGGCTACCTGGATTTGGAGAACGTGGGCACGGTGGCCTTGAACGCCTGCGAGTGCGGAGGCTGCCTTTCCATGGAGGGCAACACCGCGCTGGAACTGGACGGCCTCCGCATTGCACCCGTGCGGGCGGACATCCCCGCCGCGCTGGGGTTGGCGCAGATTGCACCGCAGGGCATCTCCCGCATCCACGGCGCCGCGCAGCTGCGCAACGTGCAGATCACCGCCAAGAAGCCCCTGCTTCTCAGCGGCGTCACGCTCAGCGGCGCCGTTTCCGTCCGGGCAGCCTCCGGCGTGCAGATGGAGGACACCACCCTCACCCTGGGCGTGCCGAAAAACATCCTCCCCAACGCCCTCGGGGAAATCGGCCTTTCCTGCGAAAAGGCCATCATCGGCGAGGCGCGCGGTACGCTCAACATACGGCTCACCGCAGAAGACGCCTCCCGTCTGGCGGCCATCGGCGTGCGCGTGGTCAAGCTCCGCTTCGCGCCGGAGATGCACGCCTCCCTCGTGAGCGACCAGCTCCAACCCGCCGGCGACGGTGAATCCTTTATCCTGCCGCCTCCCGGCAATTGAAAAATCCACTGAAAGCAATGAACAGTCTCACTCTATTCCTGGCTTTGTGTTGCCTCGGCGTATACTTCGTTGTTCTCCTCTATTGCCCAACACCCCGATGGCGGAAACGCCGGGAGGCGTTCTGGGAACGAAGGATGCAGGCTGCCATGGAGAGGGAGTGCAACCTCTTGGCGGAATGCGAACCGCAAATCCGGCAGAGCTTGGCGGCGGGCGAGCTGCGTTACCTGGTCGAATGGTGGGAGGATGACGCCCTAGAGATTGATGAGAACCACCACCTGCTGTTCATTTACACCGACCAAACCGCGCATGAGTTCGTTCTTTTTCCGGAGGTGGAGGCGAAATGTGTCTCCCTGCTAGCCGAATTCGGCATCGAGTGGACTCCCGGCTTCAAGTTGACCTTTGATTCCAACATCCTCTACCCTCCCGCCCTCCGCGGCCAGAAGTTCTACACCCCCGATGGCAAATGCCGCGGGGATTTGGGAATGTGACAATCATCCCGGAACACAGCCGCGTTCCTTACGGTGTGACGCGCTTGATGATGAACGTGACCACGCCGAAGAATTCCGCACCGAGCTCCGGGGTGATGGTGATGGGCTGGTAGGCGGGGTTTTCCGGCAGCAGGCGCATGCGGGTGGCGGTTTTCTCAAAGCGCTTCACGGTGAATTCGCCGTTGACGGAGGCGATGATGATGCGCCTGTTGGTGGGGGTGAGGCTGCGGTCCACCACCAGGATGTCGCCGTCGTCGATTCCCGCGCCCACCATGCTGTCGCCGCGGGCGCGCACGAAGTAGGTGGCGGCGGGGTGGGAGATGCAGAGGCGGTTGAGGTCCAGCGTGCCGTTCAAATCGCCCATGGCGGGGGAGGGGAACCCGGCGGCCACACCCTCCGCGAACAGCGGGATTTCCGCACGGCTGGACGAGTCCCCGTTCATGCCTGGAGCAGGGTTCTGGCGTGGGCCTCCGCCTCCTTGCCGTGGGAGCCGAGCATGCGCACCAGCTCCGCCACGCGGGCGTCGGCGCGCACCTCCTGCAGCCTGGATGTAGTGCGGCCGCCCTCCGTGGCCTTGGAGATGAGGTAGTGGTGGTCCGCGAGTGCGGCCACCTGCGGGAAGTGGGTGATGGCGATAACCTGGTGGTCGCGCCCCAGCTCGCGCATCTTCATGCCCACGGCGCGGGCGATTTCGCCGCCCACGTTGGCATCGATTTCATCGAAGATGAGCAGGGGGGTGTCGTCCTGTTTGGCGAGGGCGCTCTTGAGGGCGAGCATCACGCGCGCGAGCTCGCCGCTGGAGGCGATGAGGCGCAGCGGCTTCACCGGCTCGCCGGGGTTGGGGCCGAACAGCACCTCGATTTCATCCATGCCCTGCGGCCCCGGTTCCGTTTCCGTGAGCTGCACGGTGAAGAGCGACTGCTTGAAGCCCAGCTGCGCCGCGTGGGTGAGGAAATCCCTTTCCAGGCGCGGGGCGGCCTTGCGGCGCGCCGCGGAGAGGGCCTTGCCGGCCTCCGCCACGGCGGATTCCGCGGCTTGCCGCGCGGCCTCCAGCTCCGCCAGTCGCTCCTCGCGGTTGGCGATGGAATCCAGCTTCTCGCGGCAGGCCTGCAGGTGTTCCTGGATGGCGGCGAAATCCGCGCCGTACTTGCGTTTCAGGGTGTCCAGCGTGGCCACGCGCTCCTCCAGCGCGGCGGCCTCCGCGGGGTCGGCGTCCAGCCCGTCCGCGTAGTCGCGCAGGGACGCCGCCACGTCGCCCAGCTCCTCCAGCGCGCTGTTGAGCGGTTCCAGCCACTTGGCGGCCGCGGCGTCCAGGCGCTCCAAATCGTGCGCGCTGCGGATGAGGCGGTGCAGGCGCGGCAGCACGGCGTCCTCGTCGCCGTCCAGCGCCTGCGCCATGGGCACTGCCGTGTCGCGCAGGCGCCCGGCGTTGCGTGCGCGCTGCCAGCGTGCCTCCAGGCCCTCCACCTCCTCCGCGGTGAGGTTGGCGGACTCAATCTCCTCCACCTGGTGCTGCAGGAAGTCGATTTCCCGCGCGTTGGCCATCTCGCTCTCCTGCAGCTCGCGGTAGGCGGCGCGCGCATCCAGCATGGCGCGGTACGCCGCCTTGTAGCACGCCAGCAGCTCCGCGTCCTCCGCAAAGGCGTCCAGCAGCACCATCTGCCGCTCCTGACTGGTGAGCGAGCGGTGCGAATCCGGCTGGTGCATGTCCACCAGCCCGCTGCCGATGGATTTCAGCAGGGCGAGCGTGACGGGGGTGTTGTTGATGAACTGCCTGTTGCCGGTGGGGGTGACGGTGCGGCGGATGAGCAGCTCTCCGTCCTCGCAGGGCGGCACGCCGGCCTCCTCCAAGCGCGCGTTCACCTCCGCCGCGTGCGGCAGGCGGAACGCCGCCTCGATGCTGCACTGCGTCTCCCCGCTGCGGATGAGCGTCTTGTCCGCACGCTCCCCCAGCGCCAGCGCAATCCCGCCCATCACCACGGACTTCCCGGCCCCGGTCTCCCCGGTGATGCCCAGGAAACCGCTGCACGGTTCCCACGCCAGTTCATCCACCAGCGCCAGGTTGCGTATCTTGAGCAGCGCAAGCATATTTTCGGTTGCCTTTCCGCCGCATTATGGCATAATAGTCAGGAAAAACAAAACAAATTTTCGCGCATGCACATTGTTTTCCTCGGCACCGGCACCTCCACCGCCATCCCCGTCATCGGCTGCGACTGCCCGGTCTGCAAGTCCTCCAACCCGCGCAACAGGCGGCTCCGCGCCTCCATCACCGTCTCCACCCCCGCCACCACCATCCTGGTGGATGCCGGGCCGGACTTGCACGAGCAGGCCCTGCGCCACCACCTGACCTCCATCACCGCGGTGCTGTACACGCACGAGCACCTGGACCACGTGGCGGGGTTCGACGAGATGCGCGCGTTCTGCTGGCACATCGAGGGGCGCCTGCCGCTGTACGCGGGCACACGCTGCCTGGAGCAGCTCAAGCGCATGTACGGCTGGGCCTTCAAGGAGAGCAACAACTACCAGGGATACATGCGCCCGCAGGCCCACGACCATGCGGGAAAGCCCTTCCGCATCGGGGATATCGACGTGGAGCCTGTGCCCGTGGTGCACGCCACTGTGGAGACCTATGGCTACATCTTCCGCCACGGCGGCAGGAGCTTTGCCTACCTGCCGGACGTGAAGGAGCTGCCCGCCGCCTCCCGCGCCCAACTGCGCGGGCTGGACGCCATCGCCATGGACGGCCTGCGCTACCGCCCGCACCCCACGCATCTCAACATCGAGGAGAACGTGGCCGTCATGCAGGAACTCGCCCCCGCCCGCGGATACATCACCCATACCGGACACAATGTGGAATACGACCAGTTGAACCGGGAGCTACCGCCCTTCATGGAATCCGCCTACGACGGCCTGGAGCTGGACCTGTGAGCCCTACTTGGCCTGGAATGATTTGAGCACGCCCTTGGGGTCGTCCGGGTGGGCGGCCAGCTCTGCGAAAAGGCGTTCCCTCGCCGCCAGCACGGCCAGGCGCGCGGGTTCCTCTCCGCCGTACTCGGCATCCGCAAAGTAGGCGGTGAACTGGTAGCCGCGCCGCCGCAGGGAGAGCCGCCAGCCCTGGAAGGAGCTGTTCTCATACGTGAAGCGCGCTATGTTCCTCATGTCCATGGTTAGCCGTGGAGTTTGTGTTTCAGGGCGGCCGCGCCCTTGTGCATCCAATCCTGCAGCACGCCCGCGCACGTGATGCGGGGGAAGGGCATTTCCTTCAGGTGCGGATTGTTCCTGCCGGGAGCGCAGGCGCACTGGCATGCCAGCAGAACCCACTTGGTCCACGCGGGAACGGGTTCCCCCGCCGCCAGGCGTGGCAGGTATGTGCCGCCAAGGTAGCGCAGCGCCGCCTTTGCCCCGCGCGTGCCGGCGTGTGAACACGCCTCTAGGCATATTGAGGCCAGATGGGAGATTTCCCGCGGAATCTGCCTGCCGTGCTCCCGCTGCCAGGTGCGCAGGTGGAAGCAGTGGTCGCACAGTGCGGCATGCAGCACTTCCCGGTATTGCCCGTCCTTGCGGCACAGCTCGAATATATGCTCCCGGTTGCGCCACAGCAGCTCCAGGTATTCGTCACGGTAATTCTCATGGCAGTTGTTGGAGAAACCGCCCGCTTGGAAATCCACCACCACGGCATCCACGGTGTGCGGGCGCCCCTGCGCGCTGCAGATGCGGAAGATAAGATCCGTGTCCGCCGCGCAGCGGTAGGCGGTATCGTATCCGCCCAGCGCCCGGTACAGGGCAACCGGGGCGAAAAACGCCTGGTGGCTGCACGGCTCCGCAAGATAGCACACGTCATACCGCGGGCGGAATAGATTTCCATCCAGCATTCCCCCGCAAATGAGCGCGCTTGCCGCAGTGTACGCGCAATTCCCCTCCACTATCGGCAGCACGCATGCCGCCAGGTCTACAGCCGCGCGGTAGGTGTCGCCTGCGTTCAGGAATGCGAGCACGTGCCCGCGCGCCAGGTTGATGCCCTTGTTCATAGCATCGTAGATGCCGGCATCCGGCTCGGAAACGTACCGCTCGATGTTGCCGGCGGCCAGTTGCGCCGCCAGCCACTCCGGGGAGCCGTCGGTTGATGCCCCGTCCACCACCACGTGCTCGATGCCGATGCGGCCCTTGGCCTTTTGCGCCAGCACGGATTCCACCGTGGGCTTCAAATCCGCCAAGGCGTTACGGCACACGGTGACAACCGTGAGCTGGAATTCGGGCGCGGGCGATTCCCGGTGAACCGCCGTGAAGTTGGGGGAAGAAGCCATTCGCGCTTCCCACCGTACTACGGTTGCACCACCTTGTCCAGCTTAAATCCCAAGCCCACGCCGTGGTGGCCGCATCTGTCCCTCCCTTCAAGCGGGGCCTAGTCCAGCTTTTTCCCCTGCGCATCGTAGTGGGTTTCGGAAGTCCTGTTGCCGGAAGCGTCATAGGTCCAGCGCGTGCTTGCATAGCCCTCATTGGAAGGGCACGCCCTGCCTTGGGCGTCGAAATACGATTTCGAGGTCATGTCGCCGCACGGGGTGTAGCTCATCTCCACCCTTGCGTATCCCTGGGCGCATGGGCAGGGCGCGTGGTGGACATCGTAGTAGGTGTTGGAGGTGTTGTTTCCCCGCTCGTCGAACGTTGATTCCACCCGCGCATATCCCGCGGCATGCATGCACGGCCTGCCGTCTGTATCAAAGTACGATATGGACGTCTTATTCCGGCGCTCGTCATAGGTGCAGCGTGCCACTGCGTATCCGTCCCGGCACTTGCAGAGATCTCCGTCGGCATTGCGGCACGCCACCATTGTCTCGTTGCCAAGCTCGTCGTATTCCCTTTGGTAGCTTGCATACCCCTCCTTGTACAGGCAAGGCTTCCCCCGTGTGTCCCGGTAGAAGACCTCCCGTACATTTCCCCTGTCATCGTATGTTGTGTACAGCGCGGAGTACCCGTCTGCGCAGAGATAGGGCGCGCCGTTTGCATCAAGGAGCGACAGGGAGGTGGTGCGCGCGTATTCATCAAAGGTGCGGCGGATGGTGGCATGGCCGGCCTTGTTGGGGCAAGGCCTCCCCTCCGTGTCGTGGTACGTGGTTTCGGTCACGTTGCCCCGGGCGTCGTATTTGTTGCGGTAGCCGTGGTATTCCGATTGTTTCATGCTCGGCAGTCCGTCCGGGCCGAAGTAGAATTCCGATGTCATGTTGCCGCGTTCATCGAATTCTCTCCGGATACGGGAGTAGCCAAGGTAGCAGCGGCATTCCTTCCCGTCCGCTCCATGGTACGATGTCAAAACGTTGTTCCCCTTGTCATCATATTCCATGCGGCAACGCGCGTAGCCGTACTTGGTCGTGCACGCCGCCCCGTCTGGCCCGCAGTACGCCGTCTCTATCAGGTTGCCCTTGGAATCATAGGTGTTGACGAGGCTGGAATATCCCAGGTACGATACATAGGGAGCACCCGCGGCATCATGGTACGACTCCGAAGCCAGCCGGTCTGCGCCATCGTACACCCTGGTTATCCTGGAGTATCCCAGCACTATCGTTGCCGGCTTGCCCTGCGCGTCAAAATACGATGTTGAAACGGCATTCCCCCTCTTATCGTACTCTGTGGAGTAGGCGGCATAACCGTTCTTGCTCATGCACGGGTTCCCCCGGCTGTCGAAAAACGCCAGTAATGTGGCATTCCCCATTTTATCGAACTTGAGGCGGGTGCCGGCGTATCCCCATTTCGTCGGGTACGGCTCGCCCTGCGTGTCCAGATAGGAAAAAGATGTCTGGTTGCCGAACTCATCGTACGTGTAGCTTATGCCCGCATATCCCTCCTTGCAGGTGCACAGGTTGCCGGCAAGGTCATGGCAGGTGAGCCGGACCAGGTTGTTTTTCTCATCGTATTCCCTTTTGAACCCGGCATAGCCATGGGCGCAGACGCAGGGATTGTTGCCTGCATCGCGGTACGAGACCGAGGCGGGGCGCCCTTTCTCATCGTACTTCCATCTACAGACGGCATACCCGTTCTTTCCGGCAACGGGGTTTCCGTCGGCTCCGCAGTACGTTTCCTCCAGCAGGTTGTCCCTTTCATCATACTTGCGCTTCAGGAGGAATTCCCCGTTCCGGGCTGGGCAGGGGGTTCCCTTGGCGTCGAAATAGGCTTGGGAAGTCACGTTCCCGCGCTCGTCATACGTTTTCCGGCAAATGGCGTATCCTTGCTTGATGCAGCAGGGATTCCCGGCGGCATCGGCGTATGCGAACTCCACCACGCGGCCGTGCTCGTCATATTTGAATGATTCCCGCCCGTATCCGTCCGTGCTTGTGCAGGGGGTTCCCTTGGCATCGAAAAAACAGGTGGATAGCACATTCCCCCGGCTGTCGCGCGTGTAGGCTGTCCGGGCATAGCCCCTCTTGTTCGCGCACGGGTTCCCCATGGCATCTTGGAACGAGGTTTCCGCCAGGTAGCCGTCCTTGTCATAGGTGTGCTTCAACGAGGCGGAACCGTCATTGTACGTGCATGGGTTCCCCCGGGCGTCGCGGTACGCCTCGGTGATTATGTTCCCGCGGTCGTCGTACGTCATCGTGAAGCTGGAGATGCCGTTCTTACCGGTGCACGGCTTGCCATCCTCGTCATAGTAGGCAACCCCGGTCCTGTTGTTGTGCTCGTCGTATTCGCATTGGAATGAGGAGTAGCCCTCCCTTGTCAGGCAGGGGTTCCCCCCGGTGTCACGGTATGATACCCTTGCCATGTTCCCGTGCCTGTCGTATTCCACTTGCATGGTTGCGTAGCCGTACTTGTTAATGCAGGGCTTCCCGTCCACATCGTAGCATTCCACCGATTCCATGTTCCCATCCCCGTTGTAGGTGCTTTTGGTGCAGGAGTACCCGTCTTTCCCATAGCAGGGCTTGCCGTGCGTATCGCGATATGATGTCGAGATGATGTTCCCCCGCCCGTCATACTCCGAGATGTAGACGGAAACCCCGTGCTTGTCCACGCACGGCCGCCCTTCAACGTCATAGTATGAATACTTGGTGCGATTCCCGTCTTTGTCGTACTCGTAGCGGACTGAAGCATAGCCGGCCTTGGCGGTGGAGGGTGCGCCGTCCGGCCCCAGGATGCGGGTCTCCACGCGGTTGCCGTGCGTATCGTACGTGCTGAGCGTGCCGCAGCCCGTATCGTTGATGGCAATCGGCTTTGAGCGGCTGTCTCGGTGGAATTCCCTGACCATGTTCCCGTTTTGCCATTCGTACCGCTCATCTGCTGCATTGGCGAACCCGGCTATGGGCTTGCCGTCTTTTCCCGTGTATGTCCTGCGGCAGATTTGCCCGCTTGCGGGGTCGTATTCCAGGTGGCGCGTCTGGATGCCTTTCCTGTCCGGCATCGCGTTCCCGTTTTGGTCGGTGTAGGTGATGCTGACGGCGCGGCCCTCGGCATCGCGCTCGTACCGGCATCCCCATGCCCCCTCGGTGTTGCAAACCGGGGCGTCGTGGTCATTGCGGTACAGCTCCTGGATAATGGCCCCGCGGTCGTCGCGTTTCACCTCCATGCGTTCCACGCGTTTTTCCTTCTCGCGGATGGCGGTTGAAATGGGCGAGATGTCGTACCAGTCCGGGGAGAAGGCAGCCCCGGCAGCCGAGGTCTCCTCCGCCTGCCCGTTGACTTCCGTTGCATGGTAGAACCAGATGGAGCCGCTCCTTGTCAGGCGTTTTTGGATAATCTTGCCGCGCGCGTTCAAATACGTTTGACTGAACACTTGGTCGCTCTCGGCGCTGTATTCAAGCAGGATGGAAGCCGGGCGGCCCTGGTGCTCCGCGTGGTAGGTGGTGTCAATGGGCTTGCCGGCGGAATTCAGGTTGTCCACCCTCACCACGCGGTGTTTTCTGGTGGTGAAGCGGTAGTGGCTCTCCATGTGGAGCGTGTCTTGCCTGGACAGCTTGTGAATGCCGCGGGGAATGTTGTTGAACTCCACATAGTCTGCATAGTGGCTGTAGTGGGGAGCATAGTAGTCCCAGCACCACCAGCCCGTGCCCAGCAGCACCAGCCCGGCAAGGCTCGCCGCCGTGTGGGCGGCCAGCCTTTTGCGGCGCTGCGTTTGCTCCCACCAGTTCCACAGGTCATCCGGCCCCAGGCCGAGCATTTCCGCCGCCACATCGCTGAATGCTCGCTTCTCCCCCTTGTCCGCCACGTCTATTGCCAGCAGCTGCAGCTCCCGCACGGCGGGCGGCATGCATTCCTCGCTTCTCATTTCGGGGTCGTTCCGAAGCATGACGGCAATCAGGCGGTCCGCATTGTCTGCATCTCCGCCATGCTCCAGGAAATAGCGCACCTCATCGTTGATCCAGCATTTGCCTTGCCTGTTGGGTTTCGCGGAATGGGGGGAGCAGACCACGATGAGGAAGCGGGAATTCTCCAGTGCCTCCTGTAATTTCTTGGTGAGGGTTCCGCCGCCCAGGTTTGTCTTGTCCCGGAAAATGGGCCGCAGGTTGCGGGGCAGTTCGGGATGTCCCTTGCACAGGCGCGTGGGCAGCTTGAAATCGCTCAGGAAACGCTGCAGGCGCTTGGCGAAAGCCTCGTCCTTGCGGCTGTAGCTGATGAAGGCGAAATATTTGTAGTAGCGCGGCGCTGGCATAAGCAATCACGGCAGTCTGCCAGAGATGAAGGGAAAATTCAAGGGAAAAAACAGAGAGATAAAATCGGCGCGTATGCGCCGCGCTCTCTATCTCCCTTTGAATGAGGGAATCCAATGCCATGCAATCCTTTTGCCCAACGGCAGGGCCGCCCAATTCGGCGGGGTGCGTGGCCGCCATGTGTGCCGAGGTGCAACGGAGTGGAATGTGAGCGTGTGCGCAGTGTTGCCCTTGCGCCGCGGGAATAACCCTCAGTTGCCTTTCCTAGTCCAGCCTTTTTCCCTGTGCATCGTAATGTATTTCGAAAATTACTTCCCCATATGCATTGTAGAGTTTGCGCATGCTTGCGTATCCGTCCTCGTTTATGCAGGCCTTCCCATTGGTGTCGTAGCATGATACTGAGGTCACATACCCATACTGGTTGTGTGTCATGATGGCAAGCGCAAAGCCCATTTCCGTCATATGTAACCGCCCGTTGCAATCGTGGTATGAAATGGAAACAATATTGCCGCGCTCATCGTATCGCCAGCGTATTCCCGAGTAGCCGCTACGCGTGGCCTGAGGTCTTCCGTCCTTGCCGTACCGCTGTTGGTATATTTTGTTTCCACGCAAATCATAGGTAAACTTGGTAGAGGCGTGATTGTCTGTTTGTGCATACTCGTTTCCCTTGATACAAAAGTATGATTCCGAGACAATGTTCCCCATGTCGTCGTATTCCCTTTCAATGCGCGCAAGCCCCTGCGAATTATTGCAAGGAGCATATTGTTTGTCGAAGTACGATTCTGAGACGGCGTTTCCCTTTTGATCATACACAATCTGAACGCGCGCGCAACCCATGGCGTTGGCGCATGGCTCCCCTTGTGCGCCGTAATAGGATCGTGTGGTGACATTGCCCAAATGATCGTAGGTGTTCACGCATTTCGTCCAACCTTCATTTGTTTTGTATGGTTTCCCCTGTTCATCATAGAACATCATGGCAACGGTATTTCCGCATTCATCGTATTCCTTTTTGATGACTGAGTGTCCCTCGGCGTGCTTGCATGGGGCGCCGTTGACATCAAGGAAGGATGTGGTGGCGAGATTGCCGTGTGCATCGTACGTGTAGCGGATGGTGGAGAACCCGTCTGCCGTTGTGCAGGGCTTGCCTTGGGTATCATAGTATGAGATGGATGTTTGCTCCCTTTGTTCGTTATATGCCACTGTGGCGGAGGAGAAGCCTGCCTTCGTATAGCATGGGGCACCATCGGGTCCATAGTATTCCTCCTTGATTTCATCGCCGCATTGGTTATATGTGGTGACGGCTTTATGCCATCCCTCGTTGTTCATGCAAGGCTTGCCGCCAACATCGTAGTGGGATGTGCATGTGACGTTGCCCCTCGCGTCAAATTGTGCTTTTTCCTGCGCGTACCCATCCTTGTGCAGGCAGGGGTTCCCCTCTGTGTCATAGTATGTCGTGGAAATGCAATTCCCTCGTTCATCGTATGCGCAGCGGGTAATGGCGACGCCTTCGAGGTTGGGACACAGCTTTTCCTGGGTGTCGTAGGTGGTTTCACAAAGGATGTTGCCGCTTTGATCGAAAGTGCGACGGATTATTGCATAACCATCTTTTCCTATACAGAGTTTTCCATCCAATCCGATGAAGGATGATTGGATGTTGTTCCCGCAATCATCGTACGCTAGCAGTAAGGATGCACCCCCATCTTTGATTATGCATGGGCTGCCGTTCGGGGCGTAGTATGAGATTTGGGTCATGTCGCCATGTTCATTCGTGGTAACTCGGTCAGAGGCAAAGCCCTGTATGCATCTACAGGGCCTCTCCTGCGTGTCGAAATAGGATTCTCGCACAATATTTCCGCGATTGTCATACTCTAGCCGTATCCTGAAAAACGACAACGAATTTATGCACGGATTCCCGTTCGCGTCATAGGCAGATTCCGACGTTATGCGACCTTGTTCGTCATATTCGCGCCTGAGGATCGCATATCCCGCTTTGCATTCGCAAGGGTTTCCCTTCGTGTCTTTGCATGATACGGTTGTAGGGTTTCCCTCTTGGTCATACTCGACTTCCAGACCCGCATATCCGTTTGTGTCGGGATGCGGGTTTCCGTGTACATCCCATAAAGATATTCTGGATATCCTTCCGAGTTTGTCATAATCCATGGAACACGAAGAAATGCGGCCTAACGCGGCAAAAGGCTTGCCTTCCGGGGAGAGGTATGACTCCCTAATTCGGTTTCCGCAATCATTGTACTCAATGGCAATTATTCCTCTCCCTGAAGGTGGAATAATGGGCTTGCCCGCGCCATCCTCTGGGATTGATTTGACAATGTTGCCCTTATGCCAATGACATTCCTCCATTGGGTAGCCTTTTTTCCCGAAGGCGGGAGCGCCTTTTATATCATAGTTGGATATACGGCATATTTGGTCCTCCTTTGCGTCATATTCAATTTTGCGAGAGGCTGTGCCCGTATTATCTTCCATGGGATTTCCTTGTCTGTCTATATTTGTCACAGACAATATGCGTCCATAACTATCCCTTTCGTATACGCGCCCCCATGCTCCATTATTATTTCTTACAGGCGCGTCGTATGCGTTGCGGTAGAGTTCCTTTATGATGGCCCCGCGGGAGTCCCGGGTCACTTTGATACGCTCTATGCGCTGTTTTTTGCCATTTTTTGCGCATATTTCAAAGGAGAATTTCTCCATTATATTGAAAGAAAAAGATGCATTGGAAACACCCTCGTCTTCAATGTCGCCATTTTCTACGCTTATAGAATGGAACGTTATAGAAGTGTTTCCAGTTCGCCGGAACAACAATGCCTTGCCTCGTGCATCGAAGTATGTCTGCCCGATGACCTGTTTATCATTTGCGCTGTACTCCAACGAAATGGATACAGGTCGCTCCTCATGCCCTGGATAGTGGGCAGTGGCAATAGGCGCATCTGCAGAATTGAGATTGTCCACGCGCACAAGGCGGTGGTACTGCGTGGTGAAGCGGTAATGGCTCTCCATGTGGCGCGTTTCCTCCCGGGAGAGCTTGTGGATGCCGCGGGGTAGGTTGTTGAACTCTGCATAGTCCACGTAGTAGCTGTAGTGCGGGGTGTAGTAGTCCCAGCACCACCAGCCGGCGTATGTCAGGGCAAGTGCCGCTACGCAGGAGAGCGATTGAACAATCCATCTCTTGTGGCGCTGCGCGCGCGCCCACCAGTCCCACAGCTCGTCCGGCTCCAGGCCCAGCATCTTGGCTGCCACATCGCTGAAGACGCGCTCTTCCCCCTTGTCCGCCACGTCCGGCGCCAGGAGGTTGAGCTCGCGCACGGCAGGGGGCATGCATTCCTCGCTGGCGGTTTCCTTGTTTTTGCGCAGCAGGACGGGGATGACGCGGTCCTTGGAATCCTCGTCCATCTGCAAGAAGGCGCGCACCTCCTCGTTGATCCAGTTCTTGCCCTCCCTGTTTGGCTTGGCGGAATGGGTGGAGCAGACGACGATGAGGTGCTTGGAGAGGGACAACCCATGGTTTAAGCCCTTGTTGAGATTGTCCACGCCCAGGTCTGTCTTGTCCCGGTAGATGGGGCGCAGGCTTTTGGGTTTGTCCGGGTATTGCTTGCAAAGGCGTGTGGGCAGCTTGAATCCTGTCAGGAAATGCTGCAGGCGCTTGGCGAAAGCCTCGTCCTTGCGGCTGTAGCTGATGAAGGCGAAGTATTTGAAATATCGTGGCGCAGGCATAAGCAATCCCGCCCACTATAGCAGAGGTGGAGGGCGCCTGCAAGGAAAAGCCAGCGGGTTGGTGGTGAAAATCTACTTCTGCAGCCGCCGGCGGAGGTTCTGGGAGTAGTTTTGCAGCGGGATGTCGTAGCCCACCTTGGAGCGGGCGCGCAGGGCGGGCAGGGTTTCGTTCTCCCGGTGCTGGAGGAAATCGTGGTTGTAGAACACCTCTGCAATGGAGCTGTTGTGGATGGGCAGCAGGAGACTCTTCACGGGGAGGTCCGGCACGGCGCGGTGCAGCATGGCGACGTATGGTGCGGAGCAGTTGGCGGTGACGGTGTTGTAGTGGTTGCCGTTCTCGTTGGTCTCTGTTGCGTATTCCAGCATGCCGAGCAGGACGGCCAGGGCCTCCTGCGGTGTGGCGTCCAGGGGGTAGATGTAGAGGTCCTCGTGGCGGTAGTTGGTGCGCAGGGCGAAGATGTCCGCCTCCGTTCCGATGAGGTATGCGAGGCCGTATCGCTTGTACAAGCCGCCGAGGGCGGTCTGCTCCTCGCCCTCCGGCACGCGGGTCTCCACGGAGAAGACGATGTGGCGGCCGTCCGCGAAGGCGAAGCTCATCATGGTGTGGCAGATGGCCTCGTGGCCGTCCCAGCGGCATTCCGCGAAATCCGCGCCCACCAGGGTGGAGAGGTCGTAGGTCTGCGTGGTGTAGCGCGTCTCGTAGTCGTCCACCGTGGTGTAGCGGAAGTCGCGCAGGTCTTGGATGGTGAGGATGTTGCCGTCCAGCGTGCAGTGGGGTGTGCGTGCCCAGGGGGTCTGCCAGGGGCCGCGCGGGTTGGGCAGCAGCAGGTAGGCGCACGCGCACACCAGGAAGCAGCCCCAGAGCCACCCGCGCACGGTGCGGGCCCTGCCGCTGCGCCACAGCCACACCGCCACAGCCGCCAGCACCGCCACGGGGATGATGCACACGGGCTGGTAGACGAGCAGGCCCAGCGACCACAGCAGAACCATGGCGAGGAGGACATCCTCCAGGAATTGGGCGGTGATGGAGAGAATACGGAGCATGCCGGGCTAGAAGCGCAGGATGACGGGCACGCGGGGGCCGCCGGGGGCGAGGGCGCGCACATCCTCCGCGTTCACCCAGCCGCGGATGCCCGTGAAGGTTTCCACGTAGCGCCAGTCCGCGCGCTCGGCCAGCAGGTGCACCGGGGTGGATGCGGGCAGGGTCACAATCGCCGCGCCGTCGGCATCCGCAGAGCTGCGGGCGGGCGTGGCGTTGATGATGTACGCCAAGTCGCCGGGCGGCAGGGAGGCGATGTTCGGGACCTCCCGCGTGCCGTAGTACACCCAGTCCGCCACGCAGAGCAGGCTGAGCAGCGCGGCAGCGGCGGTGCAGGCGTGCAGCCACGGCTTGTGCGGCTCGCGCCGGCGGTAGACCAGCAGGGCGATGCAGAGCGCCAGCGCCGCCGTGCAGACGACCGTTGCCACCCAGAGCTGGCTGGGGTTCAGGTAGGTGAAGGCGTCGTCCGCCACGGTGTTGACGGGCAGGACGGCGCCCTCCTTGCGCTGGATGAACTCCAGGTTGGCGCGGGCCTCGGCGAACCCGGGGTCGATTTGCAGGGCCTTGGCGTACTGGTAGGCGGCCTCGCCGCTGTGTTTGAGGCGGTACTCGCAGTTGCCGATGTTGTAGAAAACGTCGGGACTTCCCGGGAATTGGGCGTCGTAGGATTTGAGCGCCTCGATAGCCTTGCTGAACTGCCCTGCCTCGTAGGCGTTCGCGGCATCGTCGCCCGCGGCCAGGCTCACGGGCAGCAGGGCCGCCAGCAGCAGAACGGTTGTGGTGCCGATGCCCGCCAGCGCCTTGCGGATGGCGTGCAGCATGCGCTCGCGGTCGCCGGAGGTCAGCTCCGCGTGGGCATCGGGGCGGAAGGCCTCCACGTCGCGGCGGTTCAGGATGTCCTGCAGCTCGGGCGTGATGTCCTTGGCCTCGAAGTGCGATTCAATGTACGCCCCCGCGCCCTTGAGGAAGGCGAGGGCGTCCTTGGCCTTGGCCAGGGAATCCAGCTCCCTGGCTCTGGCGCGCTGGTCGGCGCCTGCGGCCAGGCGGCGGGTAAGTGCGCGGTTAGCCATATGGCCGAAGAGCGCGATGGCCGGCACATAGAGCAGCAGCCACAGGCAGCGCGGCAGCTTCGCCACGCTCGCGGTCTCCTCTACGGGGATGAAGCCGTAGATGTCGACCATCTCCGCCACGGGCACGGTGCCGGCGGGCGGCGGTTCCGCCGCAGTCACGGCCTGCATGCCGGAGCCTCTGTTTTCCGTCTTGCGCCAGGGCAGGGCGATGGGCGCGGTCTGCGCCTGGCGGTACTCCAGCGATTGCGGGTCGAAATAGCTGAAATGGAAGGCGGGAATGCCGCTCACCTCTTGGGTGGGGCGCATGAGCTGGGTGAAGACCACGGCCTCCGTGATGCCGTTGGAGTTGACGATGGGCTTGCGGGTGGCGGGCACCAGCTTCCAGCTGTCGGCATCCTCCGGCACAGGCGGGGTGATGGTGTCCAGGTTGCCTGTTCCGGCCACGGTGATTTCCACCTCCACGGCCTCGTTCATGGCCAAATCCTCCGCCTGGGTGGCGGCCTTCATGCGGTACTCGCCAACCGCCTTCGCGTAGTCCCCCGGCGTGCCGGGCGGCAGCGGCAGCGCGCTCGTCCGGAACACCGGCAGCTTCACCTCCACCTGCGAGGTGGCGAAGAACCCGCGGTTCTGCACCACGGGCACGCTGCCCGTGATGTCGGAGTTGCCTTCGCGGAACGGCGTGTAGCTGCCGATGCAGTCGGTGGTGAGCCAGTTGCTGCCCTTGGCCAGGGCGGTGGTGTTGGGGAAGAGTGCGTTGTGCACCACGGCGGCCACGCCCTCCACAGGGGCGCGGAACGTGCCCGCCCGCACGCCAACCGAGTTGAACTGCGGCGGTACAGGCAGCGCGCAGCCGCCCGGCATCAGGAACTTCAGCGCCACCTTCACCTCCTGGTCCACGTAGCCGTCGCCCTCCACGTAGGGGTGCCACAGCACGCCGTAGGTGAACGGCTCGCTCATCCAGATGACCTTGCTGGTGGATTCCACGGGCAGCGCGGGCGCGTTCACCTTCACCTTGCGGCCATCCTTGTACTCAACCTCCAGGTCCTTCACCTCGATGGTGCCCGGTGCGTCCGGCGTCACCACGATGGGGTAGACCTCCGCATTGCGGCGCTGCGGGTCCGTGGGGTTCGCGCCGGACTGCGGCTGGCGCAGCTCCACCTGCGCGTGCTCCACGTGCGGCTTCCGCTTGATCAGGAAGAGGTCGCCTCCCACATTGGGGTCGATGAGGTAGAGCACCGCCTTCTCCCCCGGCAAGGCCACGCCGGTGGACCACACGGCCTCTATTTCCGCCTGGAGCGCGCCCGCGCACAGCGCGAGCATGCCGATGATGAACGTTGCAATGTGTCTGTACATGTTGAAATCCGTGTTAGTAGTCCTTGCGGGGCGGGCGGACCGTGTTGGCGGGGGCGTGCGGGATGGGAGAGCCCTTCTCCTCGTCCAGGTGCATGCGGAGGATATCCGCGGCGGACTGCTGGGCCTTCTCCTCCTCGGTCATGGGCTTGGGCTGCTCGCCCTCCCTCTCGGGCTTGGCCTGTTGGTCCTTCTGCTCCTGCTTGTCCTGCTGTTGCTGCTGGTCCTGGTTTTGCTGGTCCTGCTGGTTCTGTTGGTCCTGGTTTTGCTGCTGCTGTTGTTGTTGCTGCTGCTGCTTCAGGCGTTCGATTTCCTCCTCCAGGTCCTTGATGAGCTGCTTGATTTTGGCAATGTTGGACTCCGCGGGCTTCATGCCGGGCTGGATTTTCAGCGCGTTCTCGTAGGGTTGCAAATCCTTCTTCAACTCCTCCACAATCTTCTCCAATTCCTCTATGGACGGCTGCTTGGGGCCCTGCGGGGCCGCGGCGGATGCGGTGTCGTCCTCATCGGGGTCGGTGGAGGTCTGCTCCGCCTGCTGGGCTTCCTCACCCCCGCCGTAGAGCTTGCGGAGCTTGTCTATGGTGGCGTTGGCTCCCACGTTGCCGATTTGGTAGAAGGCCGCGGCCTGCATCTGCGGGTCGCTGTCCAGCAGGGCCTCGGAAAACGCCTCCTTGGCATTGGCGTTGTCCCTGCCCTCCTGCATGAGCCCCATGGTGTACTGCACCACGGATTGCCCGCTTGGCGCGGCCTGCGCGGCGGGTGTGAGAATGAGCAGGAGCGCCACCGCCGCAGCCCCGCGCCGCGGCAGACGCCATTCCGTGGCTATCACGATGGCCGCCGCCAGCAGCGCCAGCGCCACCCACGCGAACCACGCAAAGAGGTCGTTCGGCACCTTGTTGGTGGACACGTTTTCCTCATGCTTGTCAATCTTGCGCACGGCGTTCTTGGTGAAGGCCGCCAAATCCGTGTTGGAGTCCAGCACGGCGAAATCGCCGCCCGTGGCTTCCGAGAACTTGCGGAGGGCATCGGCGTCCAGCTTGCTGATGACGTGCTTGCCGTCGGCATCCTGCCACAGGCCGTTCTGTCCCTTGGGGTCGGGTATGGGGCCGCCGGCTGCCGTGCCCACGCCCACGGTGATGACCAGCAGCTTGTCCTTGCGCGCCTCCTCCGCAATGTCGAGCGACGAGCCGACGGTGTCCTCGCCGTCGCTCAGCAGCACGAGCGCGTTCGTGCCGTCCGGCGCGCTGCGCTTCAAGTCCTGCATGGCGCGTTTGAGCACCAGGCCGAAGTTGGTGCCGCCGGTTCCCGCCCAGTTGCGGTTCACCTGTTCCAGGGCGTCTCTCAAGGCGGTGTGGTCGTACGTCAGCGGCACCACCAGGTCCGCATCACCGGAGAAAACAATCAGCCCGATTTTGTCCGAGGGCAGGGAATCTATCAGCTCGTATGCGGCGGCGCGCGCCTCCTCCAGGCGCGACGGCTTCACGTCCTGCGTCTCCATGGAGCGTGAGATGTCCAGCGCGATGAGCAGGTTGCGCCCGGTGGAGAGCCCGCCCGCCTCGCGGAAGCCGTTGATGGGCCGCGCGAGCGCCGCGATGGTGCAGGCCAGCGCCAGAATGCAGAGCGCGGCGGGGATGATGCTGCGCCAGGCGGGACGCCGCGTCACCAGCTCGTCCGTGTGCTCGGCGGAAACGAGTTTCAGCCAGCCGTTCCCGGTCCTGCGGCGCGCGAGCGCCACCAGACCCGCCAGCAGCGCGGGCAGGAACAGGAACCAGAGGATGTGCGGATAGAGGAAGCTCATGGCGGTGTTACGGTGCGGGATGCGGACGCGCGAAGCACAGGCCCGTGCCCAGCAGGAGCAGCAGCGCGGCCAGCCCCAGCGGGTACATGAACAGCTCCTCGTAGCTTACGATGGTGCGGCGCTTGGCGTCCGTCTTCTCCAGCTTGTCGATGATTTGGAAGGCCTTCTGCAGCTTGGCGCCGCTGCTGGCGCGGTAGTATCTGCCGCCTGTGCTGTGGGCGATTTCCTTGAGGGTCTTCTCGTCGAAGGTGTCCACATCCGCGGTGTAGCGTGAGATGCGCTCGTCGCGTCCGATGGCGATGGTGAAAATCTTGATGCCGAGCTTGGCGGCCTGCTTGGCGGCCTCGATGGGCGTGATGGAGCCCATGTTGCTGGCGCCGTCCGTCACCAGGATGATGACCTTGGACTTGGTCTCCGTGCGCTCGTTGAGGCGCGTGGCGGCGGTGGCGATGGCCGTGCCGATGGCAGTGCCGTCCTCCTGGATGTAGCCCGGCCGCACCTGCCCGTTGAACAGGTCCTGCGTGGCCAGGTAGAACTGGTCGAT
>JAKSOU010000022.1 GCA_024405435.1 Akkermansia sp.
GGCACGGTCACCATCTCCCGCGCCAGCGGCAGCATGGATTTCCCCTGCGCGTTCATGCTGGTGGCCGCCATGAACCCCTGCCCCTGCGGCTACCTGGGAGACCCCCGCCACGCGTGCCGCTGCACCCCCGGTGACGTGGCGCGCTACCGCAAGAAGATTTCCGGGCCCCTGCTGGACCGCTTCGACATGCTCATCGAGGTGCCGCCCGTGGACCCCGCCAGCCTGCTCCACAAGCCGGACGGCGAGCCCAGCGCCGCCATCCGCGCCCGCGTGATCGCCGCACGCGAGCGCCAGCACGCACGCTACGCCGGAACCGGCGTCACCTGCAACGCGCGGCTCTCCGGCAAGCTCCTGCGCAAGTTCTGCCCGCTCTCCCCGCAGCAGCAGGATTTGCTCACGCAGGCCGTCAACCAGTTCGGCCTCTCCGCCCGCGCGTTCGACCGCATCCTGCGCGTCACCCGCACCATCGCGGACCTGGCCGGGCACGACACCCCCACCGCGGATGACCTGCTGGAGGCCATCCAGTTCCGCCAATTCGAATCCCAGTTGCGCTCATGAACGAACACGCCGATATCCCGATTAGCATGGTGATGACCTGCTACAACGTGGAAAAATATGTGAAGGAGGCCATCCTCTCCTGCCTGCAACAGGACTACACGGGGCCCATGCAGCTCGTCATTGTGGACGACGCCTCCACGGACGGCACCGCCGCCGCGATTGACCAAACCCTGGCCGAGCACGCGCAGGGATGGGATGTCACCGTGCTGCACCACGACAAGAACAAGGGCGTGGCCACCGCCACCGACACGGGCTGGGCCGCAGCCAAGCACCCGTGGATTGTGATGGTGGACGGGGACGACATCCAGTACCCGGACCGCTGCACCAAGACCGCGCGCATAGCGGCGGAGCACCCGGACCTGCTCATGATTATCATGAGTGCGCAGAAGTTCAGCGACGAGAACCCTGATATGGGCATCCTGCCGTACTGCGTGGACAACTACAAGGGCGAAATCCCGCAGCTGCACAAGCTGGATTCGGCACACGACCGCGCCAGGAACTACCTGCACCGCGGCTGCAACCCGCGGCTCAACGGGTTCGGTTGCGCCATGGCCTTCGCACGCTCCCTCTACGAGAAGTGGGGCAGCCTCTGCCGCGATTGGGAGGACGACGGCCACTATGCGCAGGACCCAGCCTGGGAGGTGCGCGCCTACCTCACCGGCCCCGTCTGCGGCAGCTGTGAGCTGGCGTGCAAATACCGCATCCACGAGACCAACATCTTCAGCCGCAAGGAGCGTTACGACTACCAGGGCATCCTTGCCCAAGAGCGCGCCAAGGTCAAGTACGCCGCCTTCCGCGAGCGCACCAACATTCACATGCTCCAGGATGTGGACCGCGCCGTGCAGGACGGCCTCACCGACTGGGGCGCGGAAGACATGCAGGGGCTGGAATCCTTCCTGCTGCGCAAGCTGCACGGCACCCAGGTGCGCGCCAACTGGTGGGACGCCACCCTGGCGGAGAAAATCCGCCGCATCCGCATCCACAAGAGCAAGGCGGATTTCCTTGTGCGGGACTGGGCCGTACCGCGCCTGCTGCCGCTGCATGTCTTCGCCGCCTGGCGCTGGTGGCGTGAGCGCGGCAAGCGCAAGTGATTTGCCACACCCCGCGGACAATATCCGTTTGTGAACGCGCGCGGCGGGCTGCGTGTCACACGTCGCATGGAACAATCAAACCCCATGTCAACGTGTCCGGTGGCGGGCAAGCCCGCCTGTATCTGCAAAAGCGCGCGCCATATCGGCCTGCTGGTGTTTCGCATCGGCCTGGGCGGCATGATGCTGGCGCACGGCTATCCCAAGCTGGTGACCCTCTTCGGCGGGGATGGCGGGCAATGGATGAATCCCATCGGCATCGGCTCCACGCTTTCGCTCTCGCTGTGCGTGTTCGCGGAGTTCGTGTGCAGCATCGCCGTGATGCTGGGCTTCCTCACGCGCCCGGCGGCGCTGGTGCTGGCCATCAACTTCTGCATCATCGCCTTCACCTACCGCGCGGGAACCAGCGCTGAGATGAACGAGCTGGTGCTGCTCTACCTGCTGTGCTTCGTCACCCTCATGCTCACGGGCGCCGGCCGCCTGAGCCTGGACCGCATGCTCTTCCGCCGCTGCCTGCACCGCAATTGCTGCCGCGGCTGATTCCCCATCCCATCAAACACCGCATGCACCCGCGCCCTTGTACAAGGGCGCGGGTTGTGCTATGCTGGGTGCATGCTCAAATCATGGATAACCGCGGCGGCAGCGTGCCTGCTGGCCGCGTGCAGCGCGGAAAAGCCCCTGCTGGCCCCGGATACCCCCGTGACCAAGCTGCCCGCCTTCATGTGCTACCTGGACACCGTGGTGCCGCACCTGCGGACCGACCTCAAATACGCAGGGAGCGACAACTTTGTGGGGCGACCCATCCGCGGCTACACGGGGCGCCGCGCCATCCTGGGGCGGGAGGCCGCCGCATGCGTGGCGCATGCCGCGCGCATCCTGGCGCGGCAGGGGTACGGCATCCTGGTGTGGGACGCCTACCGACCCACCTCTGCCATGCAGGACTTTTTCGAGTGGTCCAAAACCCCGGACGACCGCATGCGGCGGGAATTCTACCCGCGCCTCACCAAGCGCCAAATCTATGAGCAGCGCTACATCGGCACCCAATCCGAACACTCCTTGGGAATCGCCGTGGATGTCACCCTCTACCGCCTGAAGGACGGCGCACTTGTGGACATGGGCGGCCGGCACGATCTGCTGGATGCCTCGTCCGCGTGGAATTCCCCGCTCGTCACAGAGGCGCAGCGCGCCAACCGCCGCATCCTGCGGGAGGCCATGGCGGCCGCCGGCATGAAGGGCTACGACAAGGAATGGTGGCACTTCTACAAGCCCGGCATGGGCCCCTTCTTCCTCTACGGCTTCCCTCTGAACGACAGGCTTCCGCAATGAAGCCCCTTGACATGCGGGGGCGGGGGCGTTATGCTTGGCGGCGAGATGAATTGGAAGCGCATGATGTTGGCAGCCGCGCTGCTGTGCCTTTGCCCGGCGGCCCAGGCGGTGCAGGTGATAATGACGGGCGGCGTGGCCCTGCGTTCCTGGGAGAACAACCGCGGCCCACTGGCGCATGACAACTGGTGGGCCAACTTTGTGCGCGCATCCACCGTGCAGATGGATATCTCCCGCGCCAAAGACCCCGCCGCAAACATCATCTGGCTGGTGTACCGCCCCGCATACGTCACCCGCGGCCAGGAGAACAAGACAGACTACATCTCCCGCATCCGCGAAACCGCCGCCAAGCGCCACGTGAAGCTGGTGTTCTTCGACACCGCAGACCAGATGTACAAGGCCATCAACACCGCCGCCCGCGGCAACGACCGCATCACCCACTTCTACTACTTCGGCCATTCCAACCCGTACGCCTTCATGCTGGACTACAGCAACTTCCTCGTGGCCGCCTCCACCGTCTGGATGCATGAGGACGACCTCGCCAAGCGCCTCAAGCGCGGCATCTTCGCCCCCAACGCGGAGTGCTGGAGCTACGGCTGCTACACCGGCTGCAGCATGAGCCAAAAGTGGAAACAGGCCACCGGCGTCCCCATGTGGGGCAACCTGGAATCCACCCGATACCAACCCGTGGGCGACGGCAAGCTCCCACAGGGCGTCGGCAAGTGGGTGCAGTGACGTTTTTTCGTCATTTTTCATTTTTCCTCGGCAAAACCGCCTCGCACGTGCTTAATGGGGTGTATGAGACGCACGTATAGCTTTATTCTGGGCATCTTGGCGGGGATTTACCCGGCCTTGGGGGAAATAGCGGCGCTACCTACGCCGCCCGAGGAGATCCAGCCCGCAGAGGGGGACAGCTCCTGCCTATACCGCAGCCCGGACGGGCATCACGCGGCCTATCTGGAATACATGGCGAGCGGCGCGCTCAGCGTCAATTTCCGCGTCTTCCATGAGCGCGGCGGGCAGTGGTACGCCTCGACAGATCCTGACTGCACCCATTGCTTTTGCACCCGCTATGGGGATGTGGAAAGCATCGACATGACCAATGACGCCGTTTCCCTGACCGTGGTGGATGAGGAGTACGGCATCACCTTCATTGAGAAGCTGCCGCTGGGGGTGGAGCACTTCAGCAGCAACTACCGGACAGACAGGATGCTGCGCCGCCACCCACTGCACGAGGCGGCGCTTGAGAATAACGCCCGCCACGTCCGCCTGCTGCTGGACAGCGGCAAGGTGAACCCGCGCTTGTTGGATTTCGAGGGCAGGTATGCCTGGGAGCTTGCGGAAGACAGCGAATGCCGCGAGCTTCTTCTCCGCGCTGCCGGCACCCCGGACCGCGCCGCAGATGCCGCTGCCACCCTGAGCTACCTGCGCGGGCTGAACGAGGACTACGCTTTTACCCCCGGGGATTTAGCGCAGCTGGAAACTCTTGTTGATTTTTTTCATTTTTTCTTCAGCAAAACCGCCCTCGGCGTGCTTAACAGGGGTGTATGAGACGTGTATATACCATCATCTTGGGAACGCTGGCGGGGCTTTTGCTGTTGCTGGCGCTGTTCTGCCAAATAGTGGCGAACTCCAATATGGCGCTGGATGCCTGGCTTGCCCACATCCTGAAGGATTTGGAGAGCCAGTGCGTGAAGGTGGACAGCGCGGCTCCCCTGCCGGAGAACGAGGGATGTCTGGTTTCCGTGAGAGGAACCCTACGTTTGGTGAACTGCCCCGTGCTGGAGGATAAATTGCTGGGAGTGCGCAAGCGCACGGTGGCACTCGACCGCTGGACCCTGCTATACAGCGACGATGTCTATGACGGGCACAACCCACACCAGGAGAAAATCGAGCTGCCCTCCGGCCTGAAGGTGCAGCCGCTCCACCAGAAAGCCCCGGCCGATTGGACGCTGGGCGGTTTCCGTATCCACTGGATGGGGCGGGGCGATTCCCTGTTCGAGGGTGTCGGCATCCCCTTGGCGGAGATGAACCCCGTGCCGGAGGTTCTGCAGGAGGCCACGCCGAACAAGATGGAATTGTCCTACGCCGGGCCCATGAAGCTGTGGGCCACGTACAGTCAAATGCGGGAGACGATAGAGACAACGTTTTTCGGCATGCAGAGGGGCAATGAGATTGTGCCGTACCACTACACCATACCGCGCTCCCATGCGGTCGGCCCGCTGCTGGAAAGCATCATTTGGGACGATGAGACGATGAGCGAGGAGGAAATAGATATAATGGGATGCGATTCCCTGGATAGCCTGCTGGATAGCGTGCTGCCATACAGACGCGATGAAAAGTTAAGCGGTATCGTCTATGATTTCTGCATCATGCTGGGAGTTGGCGGCACGCTTCTGGCCATGCTGCTGCTGGCGGTGATGCTGCGCTTCTGCCTGCACCGCCGCGTGGGGCCGTGCATGCTCTACGTGGGAGGCGGCATGCTCCTGCTCACCCTGCTGAACATCTGGAACGCCCATTGGGTTTGGTGACCCCGCGCACGTGTTTCAAAAAGCCCCGCACCATGCACGGTGCGGGGCTTTGAACAAAGGCTTTCTTCCAATATCAGGAGTATGCGGACTTATCAAACAGCCGCTGAGCGCATAAAGTCAAAAATCTCGTCTTCCTTTTGACAAGGAACCACAAGATTCCCCCTGCTTTCAGCAACTTTAATCATGCTGGATGGAATCCGGCAGTTGTCCTCATCGTATACCATGCACGTACTGTATTTTCCATTGAGGGTTTGGCTGATTTCCTGCATTCTGGAACTCCAGATTTCAAAGGATTCGTTGACGCGCGTGCTTTGATCGAACGTTTGCAATGCCGCAGAGCGGTTTTTCCCATCACATGTGATATCTATCGTGATGGCGCGGTAGGGAGTCTGGATTACCTTGTTTTGGGTAAATGGCAGTTTTGTTTTGCGAGCAACGTTAAGCGTGTTGGTAAAAGCGATTTTACACGCAGGGATGCCCATTTTACGAATCCCCATAACATGGTGAGACATGGTGGACAGGAAAGCGCCGAACAATTGGATTTCACAAGCATCGGCGGGCAGACGAAGCATCCGCGAAAACCCGCATTCATCCTCATGAATCCCGAATTGCCGGATAAGCGGTGCTGCAGATTCCTTGAACCAGTCCTTTTCAATGTCAACTCCGTGGGAGAACAGCCAACTGTTCATTTGTCCCTTGTCACAGAGCTTAATGTAACCGTCTGATTGGCGTTCTACGTGTACGGTGACCTGCCATCCGTCCGCCAGAAGGATGGGCAGTGTGAGTACAAGACCGTTCTTTGTGGATTCTATGGAGCATGCATCATTCCAAAACGAGGAAAGCGCGGAACGGCATGCATCGGGTGTAATATCCGAGATGAGGTGTTGCATTACAGGAGCCTCCTTTCTGTTTCCGGGATTTCTATATTCCAACGAGCGCAGCTAAATTGGAAGAGTTCCTCAAGTGTCTGGGGATTGAATCCGCTGAGCTCGGTATAGGCGGTATGGTCGTTCGTGAAATCTTGGATGGATTCGTTGAAATATCGGATGTTTTCGTGCCAGCCGGCGTTTCGCACCTCCTTCTCCCTGAAAAGGTGCATATTGCGCACGGGAGTGTAGTCAATTCCCCGTATACGCTGCTGATTCAAGATAAATGCCGCCGCATAGGATTGCGGCATTTCGCCGAATCCATGGGCTGAATACGCCATGGTGCAACCGACCGTCGGTTTGTCCTTAAAGCGTACGGCAAAATTCCTGCGCACAGTTCTTCGAGGGTCGGAGGGCTTCGGCTGCCAGTCTGGAATGGCTCCGACAGGGATCTTGGGCTGAAGAATACATTCGTCAGTCTCAGCCCTGCTCAACATCCATGATTGTTCCTGTTTCATGCCACCAATAGCGGGATGATACCACACTGGGCCGGCAAGGCAAGCCAATTTCGCTGCTCCGCAGGCATGCAGGACATGCGCGCATGCGGAGCCCCCTCCTTCCTCCCCCTAAAAAAGCCCCGCACCATGCACGGTGCGGGGCTTTGCATAAAGGCTTTTCCCGATTATCAGGAGTAGGCGGACTCCACCTTCTGGGCCACCTCTCCGTCGTGGTAGCCGTAGTCCACCTCGTAGATGACCTTGAAGTTCTCCAGGGCCTTCTCCTTGTTTCCGGCCTCCTCGTAGAGCAGGCCGATATTGTAGAGGATTTCCTTCTTGGTCTCGTCCATGGCGATGAGTTCGCCGTTGGCCTCCTCCAGCTGGCGGATGGCCATATCGACCATGTTCTTGGAGTGGTAGCACTTGCCGAGCATGAGCATGGCCTTGATGCGGAGGTTGGGGTTGTTGCGGGCGCGCTGCAGGGCGGGGATGGCCTCGCTGAAGCGCTCCGCATCGAAGAGCGCCTGACCGTACTTGAACTGCAGCTGCGCGTCCGCCGGGTTGGCGTCCACACGCGCCTTGGCATCGGCCACCACGGCCTCCGCCACCACCTTCTTGCGCTCGGCAAGCTGGGCCTTGGCCTCCTCGTTGTCGGGGTCGGCTGCAAGCACCTGCTCCAGCTGGGCGATTTCAGCGGTCATGGCCCGTTGGTGCATCTCCACGGCGTGGTCGTTGAGCGCCACGTCTGACTGGCCGCTCAGCTCGAATGCGTAGGCGTAGAAGGAGTATGCGTTGCCGTAGTCCTCCATCTGCTCGTACACGGAAGCGATTTCCTTGACCACGCGGAGGTCGGAGTTGTTGGCGGCGTACTCGTTGGAGAGGGCGGCGAGCTTGGCTTCCAGCTCGGCGCGGGTCATGCCCATCTTGTCCTGGCTCTCCAGCTCGTTGGTGGCGTTCTGGTCCTTCATCTTGGTGCGGAAGTCGCCGGAGCCCTCCCAGTTGCCCTGCTTCATGGAGGCGCGTGCGGCGCAGTCCTTCTCGCCGCGCACGGCAATGGGGTCCGCGCGGTCGAACTCCAGGATGCGGCGGTAGGCGTCGGCGGCCTCCGCGAACTTCTCGATCTTGATGTAGTGGTTGGCCAGCAGGTGCAGGTGCTTCTTGGGCTTGGGCTGCCCCTGGCAGATGGTCTCCAGCGCAAAGGATGCCAAATCCGGCAGGCCCACCTCGTTCGCCGCCGCAAACAGCGTCTCGTTCGCGGAGATGGAATACGGGTCGTTCTCCAGCTCGTCCTCCACCGCGCCCAGCGTGGCCTCCGGGTCCTTGCGGGAGGTGGTCATGCTGCGCAGGCCGCCGAAAATGGAGGACTTGTGGCCGCCCTCGGGCGCGGATTTCACGGCGCAGGCGCGCAGGAGCTTGCGGCCCTCCAGGAAGCCGGGAACGCGCTTCACAAGGGTTTTGAGGATGCTGACGGCGTACTTGTAGTTCTTGGCCTGCACGGCCTGCTGGGCCTTCACCCAGAGGGCGGACTGGTCCGGTGCGAGTTGGTTTGCGGTGGTGAGAGTAATCATGACGTGTCGGATTATCCGTGCATGCGGGTGCATGCACTGCTTCCCCCATGAAATACCACATCCCGCGCGGGAATTCAACCTTGTTTTTTGGGAAATACGTGTCAAAATGCAGCCATGAGAACGGATGCCCTGCTGAGCCGCTACGGCTACTGCTCCCGCAAGGAGGCCCCCGCCTGGGTGAAGGCGGGCCGCGTGACGCTGGAGGACGGCACCGCCGTGACCGCCGCCCGGCAGAACGCGGACCCCGCGCGCGTGCTGGTGGACGGCCGCCCCGTGCCGTTCCCCAACGGCCTGTACGCCGCGTTCCACAAGCCGCTGGGCTGCACCTGCAGCCACAAGGAGGACAGCGCGCTCATCTACGACCTGCTGCCGCCGGAGTGGCTGCGCCGCAACCCGCCCGTCAACACCGTCGGCAGGCTGGACAAGGAGACCAGCGGGCTCATCCTCATCACGGACGACGGTGCGTTCGAGCACGCCATGACCAGCCCGCGCCGCCACGTGCCGAAGGTGTACGAGTTCACCACGTCCGCCCCCATTCCCGCGGAGGCTGTGGAAACCTTCGCGGCGGGCACGCTCCTGCTCAACGGGGAGACCACCCCGTGCAAGCCCGCGGAGCTGGAAATCACCGCGGCGTGCGAGGGGCGGCTCACCCTGCACGAGGGCCGCTACCACCAGGTGCGGCGCATGCTCGCCGCCGTGGGCGCGCCCGTGCTCACCCTGCAGCGCGTGGAGATTGGCCCGCTGCGCCTGGCGGACCTCAACCTGCAGCCCGGCGAGTGGCGCGCGTTCACCCCGGATATCTTCACCCCCCAGGCATGAGCGACCGCACGGACAGCCCCTTCGACATGCCGATTGCGGTCACCCCGGAGTTCCGCGTGCTGTACGAGGACGCGACCGTGCTGGCGGTGGAGAAGGCGGCTCCGCTGCTCACGCACCCCACGGGCGCCAAGAACGAGCCCACCCTCTGGCACGGCGTGCGCGAGCTGCTGGCCTACGAGCTCGCCACGGGGGGCCAGGTCTCCTTCATCAACCGCCTGGACCGCGAGACAAGCGGAATCGCCCTGGTGGCCAAGACCGCCGAGGCTGCCGCCGAGCTGGGCAAGGCCATGATGGCCCGCAAGCTCCACAAGGAATACCTGGCCGTGGTGCAGGGTGCGCCCGCATGGGAGCGCGCCTGCTGCGCGGAACCCATCCTGCGCATGGAGGACGTGGCACCCACGCGCATCCACGTGCGCCAATGCTGCCACCCGAACGGAAAACCCTGCCGCACGGAGTTCGAGGTGCTGCGCCGCACCGCCACCCGCGCGCTGGTGCGCTGCATCCCGCACACCGGCCGCATGCACCAGATACGCGTGCACCTCGCGCACCTGGGCCACCCCATCGTGGGGGATAAAATCTACGGCGGCGACGAATCATGCTACCTGGAGTTCATGGAAAGCGGCTGGACGCCGCAACTGGCGGCGCGGCTGCAAATTCCGCGCCACGCGCTCCACGCCTGCAAGCTGGCCTTCCCGCACAACGGCGCCACCCTGGAGGTGGAATCGCCCCTGCCGGCGGACCTGGCGGCGCTGCTGGATGGAAGCCCCCTGCCCTAATCCTCCAAAAGCGCGCGCAGGCAGCGCTCGTTCTGCTCCGGGGTGCCGATGGTGATGCGCACGTGCTCCGGCAGGCCGTATTCATCCATGGGGCGCAGGATAACTCCCTTGGACAGGCATTTGTTGAAGCAGGCGCGGCCGTTGCCCACCTTCACCAGGATGAAGTTGGTCTGCGTGGGCACGTACGGGATGCCGCCGGCGTCCAGGGCCTCGTAAAACTGTCGGCGCCCCTGCCGCACGGTCTCCACGGTGCGGGCGAGGTGCGCGGTGTCGTTGATGGCGGCGCGCGCTGCCGCCTGCGCGGGCACGGAGACGTTGAAGGCGCAGCGCACGCGGTGCAGCAGGTCCGCCACATCGGTGCGGGTGATGGCGTATCCCACGCGCATGCCCGCAAGCCCGTACGCCTTGGAGAAGGTGCGCAGCACGGCCACGCGGCGGCCCTGCTCCACGTATTTGATGGTGTCCGGCTGCTCGTCCGCAAAGTCGATGTACGCCTCGTCGAACACCACCAGCACGTGGTCCGGCACGGCTTCCATGAAGGCGTCTATCTCCTGCTGGCCCACCATGGTTCCGATGGGGTTGGTGGGGTTGGCGATGAAGACGATGCGCGTCTCCGGCGTGATGGCCCGCAGCATGGCGGACAGGTCGTGCGACCAGTCCGGCTTGTTGGGCACAGCGACGTACCCCGCGTTGAAGGACTGCGCGGCCACCTTGTACATCATGAAACTGCGGTCCGCGGCCACGGCGTTGGTGTCGTCGTTCAGGTAGATCATGCACAGCAGGGTGATAAGCTCGCTGCTGCCCGCGCCGGTGACTATCTGCTCCAGCTGCACGCCGTGGAAGTCCGCCAAGCGTTCGCGGAGGTCGTGCGCGCCGCCGTCGGGGTAGATGTGTGTGCGGGTGAGGGTATCCTGCATGGCCTGCACGGCCTTGGGTGAGGGGCCGATGGGGTTCTCGTTGGAGGCGAGCTTGATGATGGACGCGGGGTCCATGCCCAGCTCGCGCGCGGTTTCCTCAATGGGCTTGCCCGCCTTGTAGGCAATGAGGGAGGAGATGTAGGGGTTAGCTTCGGACATGATAATTAGGATTAAGATTAGGATTAGGATTAAGAAAACGTCCATCCGGCGGAACGTCGGATGGACGTTGAAATCACGCGGCGCAGCCGCCGAACTTTATAAATTGTAAATCGTAAATCGTCAATTGTAAATTATTTGGCCCAAGTGAGAATGACCTTGCCTGACTTGCCGGAGTTCATGGCGTCGAAACCGTCCTTGAAATCGGTGTAGTCCATGCGGTGGGTGATGATGGGGGACACGTCCAGTCCGGAGCGGAGCATGGCGTCCATCTTCTGCCAGGTGGAGAACATCTCACGGCCGTAGATGCCCTTCATCTTGAGGCCCTTCCAGACGAAGGTGTTCCAGTCGATGCCGGTGTTGCCGGGCTGGATGCCCAGCAGGGAGATGCGCGCGCCGTACATGGAGTACTTGATGACGTCCTGCAGGCAGGAGGGGGCTCCGCTCATTTCCAGGCACACGTCGTAGCCCTCGGTCATCTTGAGGTCCTTCATGGCCTGCTCGATGGAATCGCCGTTCTTGACGTTGACGGTGCGGTCGGCACCCAGCTTCTTGGCGAGGGCGAGGCGATAGTCGGAAATATCGGTGACGGTGACGCTCTTGGCGCCGGCCTTCTTGCAGACGGCGGCGGCCATGGAGCCGATGAGGCCCGCGCCGGTGATGAGCACGTCCTCACCCACCAAATCCCAGGAGAGGGCGGTGTGGGTGGCGTTGCCCAGGGGGTCCAGGATGGAGGCAATCTCCATGGACATATCCGGGTGGATGGGCACAATGTTGCTCTGGGGGATGGAGAGGTACTCCGCGAAGCAGCCGGGGCGGTTCACGCCCACGCCCTGGGTGTTCGGGCAGAGGTGGAACTGGCCGCGGCGGCAGTTGCGGCAGTGGCCGCAGACGATGTGGCCCTCGCCGGAGACCACCTGTCCGGGCTTGTAGGCGGTCACGGCGGCGCCCACCTTCTCAATGATGCCGCAGTACTCGTGGCCCACGTGCATGCCGATGGGGATGGTCTGCTGGGCCCAGGGGTCCCAGTTCCAGATGTGCATGTCCGTGCCGCAGATGGCGGTCTTGTAAATCTTGATGAGAACATCGTTGGGTCCGACTTCGGGCATGGGTACGTCCATCAGCTCGAGCCCCTTGTCAGCCTTTGTTTTGACGAGAGCCTTCATACGGGTTCATTCTACTCTTTTCCCCGGCGGATGCAAGGGGAAAAGTGGGGGAAAGCCCCTATTTCGCGCAAGGGTCGGCGCGCGTGTTGTCTCACCTGTTTCTGGCGGCGCAGACGGGGCAGGTGCAGGCGTCGTCCCTGCGGAGGAAGCGGTAGCCGCAAATGCGGCAGACGCGGGTGGCGCGGCGGCGGCGGATGCGGCGCAGCTTGGAGACCACCTGGGTGGGAATGCACACCAGCAGCAGCAGGGCGAACCCGCTCCACACCACCACGGCGAAAAAACTGTGCGGCGACCAGGCGGCTATCACGGCAGCACCTCCTTTCCGTCAATCTCGTCCTGCATGCCGGGCGGCATGCGCAGCATCTCCTCCCGCGGCAGCACGCTGGATTCCGGCAGCGGGGAAACATCCCCCAGCGGCGGCGGGGCCTGCATGGCGGGGGGCTGCAGGGGCGGCAGCTGCGCCGTCAGCGGCTCGTCGTCCGCCGTGCCTTGCATGGGCAGCGGCAGCGGGCTGCGCAGGAAAAAGGCAAAGTCGGAGGTGATATCCCGGCGGTAGTCCACCACGCCGAGGTCTCGCGGCACCTTCTGGATGCGCATCTCCACGGGGGCCATCCACACCAGCGTCCCCAGAACCGCCAGCGCCGGCAGCACGTAGAGCGGCAGGCAACGCGCGGCAGCGGAAAGGAAGCCGCGCGCGTCGGGGTCGCTCCTGTGTGGCTCCGTGCTCATCAATCGCTGGCGGGAATCCCGGTGAAACTGCAAACGAAGCCGTGGGCAATCACCATATCCGCGAGCTGGTGCATGGTACCCGCGGGCACGGCGGCATCCATCACCAGCACCACGCGCACGCGCGACGGCGTGGCGCAATCCCAGCGGGCGAGGTAGGCCTCGAACCCCTCCACGCCGCCGGGCACCTCCTCTGATTCCACGAAGACGCGCGGGGTGTCGCCGGGGGCCACGGAAACCACGTGGCCGGTATCCCGGTTGTAGTCGCCCATGACGAAATGGGAGGCGGCGGGGCGCACCAGCAGGCCGTACCGCGGCACGATGTGGTTGGGCAGCAGGGCCATGATGCACAGCGCCAGCATGAGGGAGAGCACGGCCACAATCACGATGACCGGGCCGCGGTCTGGCAGGCTGTCTTGCGGAACGCGCATGGGTGGGAGGGAGAAATCAGCTCTGGGTGGAATCCTGCTCCGCTTCCGGTTCCGCGGCGTTCATGCGTGCATCGCTGATGATGTGCACGCACTCCATGCCGGCGCGCTCCACGTTGTTGATGATTTTGCGGGCGCGGGAGGCCAGGTACACGTAGAAGAGGTAGGCGGGGATGGCGAACGTCAGGCCGAAGGCGGAGAGCAGCAGCGCCTGCTGGATGGTTTCCGCCACGGCGGGCGGGGCGGCCGCGCCGTCCGTGATGCCGGGCTGCTCATAGAAATCCATGAGGGCCAGCAGCGTGCCCAGGATGCCCAGCAGCGGCATCACCGTGGCGCACATCTGCAGCAGGCGCACGTGGCGCTCGATGCGGTACACCTCCAGCTCCGCGGCGCCCATGGCGATTTCCCGCAGCTCCTGGCGCTCCAGCTTGGGGCGGGCCAGCACGGATTCCACCACGCGGGCCATGGGGCCGGGCAGCTGGCGCGCCTCGTGCAGGGCCTCCGCGTACTGGCCGGATCGGATGAGCGCGGTGAGCCCGCGCAGGAAATCCTCGCTGTTGATGTTGACGCGGTGGTAGTAGAAGAGCCTCTCCGCCACCACGGCCAGGGCGATGGCGGCAAAGATGAGGATGAGCCAGAACATGGGGCCCATGGCGGATATGGTTTCCAGCATAGCGTTTCGGTGGTGGGGTGGTTCTCTCTATTCCGCGCGCCGCGGCGCGGGCGTCAGGCCTGCGGCTTGATGCTCTCTGCGCCGAAGTACGGCACCAGCGCCTGCGGGATGCGCACGGAGCCGTCCGGCTGCTGGCACTGCTCCAGCAGGGCCACGTACAGGCGCGGCAGGGCCGTGCCGGAGCCGTTGAGCGTGTACGGGATGCGCACCTTGCCGTCCGCCCCCTTGTAGCGCAGCTTCATGCGGCGCGCCTGGTAGTCCGTGAAGCAGGAGCAGCTGGAGACCTCCAGGTACTTGCCCTGCCCCGGCGCCCACACCTCGATGTCGTAGGTCTTGGCGGAGGAGAATCCCACATCGCCGGTGCAGAGCTCGATGACGCGGTAGTGCAGGCCCAGCTTCTGCAGGATGCTCTCCGCGTGGCCGGTGAGCTTCTCCAGCTCATCCCAGCCGTCCTCCGGCTTGCAGATTTCCACCAGCTCCACCTTGTCGAACTGGTGCACGCGGATCATGCCCTTGTTCTCGCGCCCGGCGGACCCGGCCTCCCGGCGGAAGCAGGGCGTGTAGGCGGTCATCTTGATGGGCAGGTCGCTCTCCTTGACAATCTGGTCGCGGCAGAGGTTGGTGACGGGCACCTCCGCGGTGGGCACCATGAACATCTGGTTTTCCTCCAGGCCGTACATGTCCTCCTCGAACTTGGGCAGCTGGCCCGTGCCGTACATGCACTCGCGGCGCACCATGAAGGGCACGCCCGTCTCCTGGTAGCCGTTCTCCAGCGTCTGCGTGTCCAGCAGGAAGTTGATGAGCGCGCGCTCCAGGCGCGCCCCCAGCCCGCGGTACACGATGAACCCGGAGCCGGAGATGCGCGCGGCGTCCTCAAAGTTCAGCAGCCCCAGGCGCGTGCCGATTTCCACGTGGTCTTTGGGGTCCGCAATCTCCGGCTTGCTGCCCCACTGGCGCAGCTCCGGGTTGGCAGTCTCGTCCAGCCCCACGGGCGCGCCGTCGTGCGGCATGTTGGGGATGGAGAGCAGGAGCTGCTCCTGCTCCTCACCGGCGGCGGTGGACACGGCGTCCAGCTCCTTAATGCGGTCGCCCACCTCGCCCATGCGCTTCTTGAGCTCCTCGGCCTCCTCGCGGCGGCCCTCCTTCATCATCTGGCCGATGAGCTTGGATGAACTGTTGCGCTCCTGGGAGAGCGCCTGCTTCTCCGTTTCCGCAGCGCGGCGTCTCTCGTCGCACTCCAGCACCTTGTCCACAAGCATCCAGTGGTCCCCGCCGCGAAGGCGGACCCGTTCCTTGACGTATTCAGGCTTTTCCCTGACGATGCGGATATCTAGCATAACGCGCCCATTATACCCCCGTGCGCCCACGAATCAAGCGGAAATTATCGCCCGGCGCATGCCCGGGGCGCGGAATATCGCGTTGAACCGCGCGTGGGTTCATGGTATGCTGGCGGCATGGCGAAGGTGAACCTCAAGGCCAAGTGGCGAGAGACCCCGCACCGCCCCGGCGTGTACCTCATGAAGGGCGCGGGCGGCGGCGTCATCTACGTGGGCAAGGCCAAGGACCTCCACCGCCGCCTCGCCAACTACTTCTCCCCCTCTCGCGCCACCCTGGAGAACGGCAAGACCCGCGCCCTCATCGCCGCCATCGAGGATTTCGACTACTACGAGGTGCGCAACGAGCAGGAATCCCTCATCCTGGAGCAGAAGCTCATCAAGGAGTACCGCCCGCACTACAACGTGCAGCTGCGGGACGACAAGCGCTATTTCCTGCTGCGCGCGCCGCGGCAGGACGAGCTGCCGCGCTTCTCGCTGGTGCGGCTGCGCAAGGACGACGGCGCGCGCTACATCGGGCCGTTCGTGCATTCCACGGCGCTCAAGGAAACGGTGGAGTGGCTGAACCACCGCTTCCGCCTGCGCACGTGCAGCTGCCGCATGCCGGATGCCGAGACCTACCGCCATTGCCACGACGACGTGATACGCCACTGCTCCGCTCCGTGCGTGGGGCGCATCTCCGCGGAGGAGTACCGCGCCAATTTCGAGGCCGCGCTCGCCCTGCTGGAGGGGCACTCCCGCAAGGAGCACCTGGATGCCCTCACCGACGAGATGAACGCCGCCGCGGAGGCCCTGGACTTCGAGCGCGCCGCCCGTCTGCGCGACGTACGGGAAAACATCGTCAAGACCCTGGAGCCCGCGCGCCGCTTCATGCGGCGGGATGCGGAGCTGCCCGGCACCGTCAACCCCGAGCGCGACCTCGCGGAGCTGGCGCAGGCCCTCGGCATGCCGCAGCCTCCCGCCATCATGGAGTGCTTCGATATCTCCAACCTCTCCGGCAACCACATCGTCGCCTCCATGGTGCGCTTCACCGACGGCAAGCCGGACAACGCCGCCTACCGCCGCTACCGCATCCGCGGCGTGGACGGCCAGAACGATTTCGCCTCCATGCTGGAGGTGGTGCGCCGCCGCTACTCCCGAATCGTCAACGAGAGCAGCAGCGCCTTCCAAAAGCCAGAGGGCGCAGACACCTACGCCTGGCTGCAGGAGCTGCGCGCCGCGGGCAAGGCGCCCATCACCGTGCCGGATTTGGTGGTGGTGGACGGCGGCAAGGGCCAGCTTTCCGTGGCCATGGAGGTGCTGGCGGAAATCGGCCTGCAGAGCATGCCCGTGGTGGGCCTGGCCAAGCGCGACGAGGAGGTGTTCTTCCCCGACCGCGACGAGCCGCTGGTGCTGGAGCGGGATTCCGGCGCCCTGCGCCTGCTGCAGCGCCTGCGCGACGAGGCACACCGTTTCGCCAACAACTACAACGAGCTGCTGGTGCGCAAGCGCGTGCGCGAAAGCAGGCTTGACGCTTTCCCCACCATGACCCCGCGCCGCAAGGAGCTCCTGCTCGCGCGCTTCCACACCGTTCCCAACCTCCGCACCCGTACCGCGGAAGAACTCGCCGCCCTCCCCGGCATTTCCAAGCCTTGGGCGGAACGTTTCCTCGCCTGGCTGCAGGAGCATTGACGCCGCTACCCGCGGTCGGCGGGGTTGAGGGGCGGGGGGAGGTGGCTCAGGATATCCGGCGGAATGGCGTGGGCGGGCGGCTCGGCAGCCTCCCGCTGCTGGGCCTCCAGCTCCGCCAGGCGGGTGTCCTCCACCATGGCCTTGAACTTGTCCGCCTGGCTGTAGATGCCCTCCTCGTCGCGGAAGATGGCGGCCAGCCAGTCTCTCTTCTCCTCGATGGTGAGGTGGCGTTTCCTAGGCATGTCGGCGGGGCATGAAATCAAAGAAACCGGCCACCTTGGCCTTTCCGCAGGCGGTGAGGACGTGGCCGCCGTGGATGGGATCGTTGCACAGCACGAACCCCTGCTTGCGCAGGCGGGAGAGTATCTGGGTGCACGCGGCGGGGGTCATCCCGGTTTGCCGCGCGATGTCCGGCGCCTCCGGAAGCCCGGCCGCCACGGCCAGCAGCACCCGCCGAGAGGCGTCCGGCATTTCATCCGCCGCCAGCCGAGCCAGCAGCCTGCATGCAAAATCAATCGCTTTCATGGCGGTGCGTCAGTGGTTGCGTCCCAGGCTGCTTTTCCAGAGCTTGAGGAGGGGGTGGTCCTCATCGTTGGAGTGCTCTTGCACGGCGTTGAAGTGGCTGGCCTGCGGCAAGGCTATGCGCTGGTACTCCTCCAGCAGGCTTTGCCGCACGGTCGTGCTGTTGATGAGCGGTATGCACATCTTGCACGCCAGCAGGCACGTGAAGGCCTCGATGAACAGAGGGTCGAACAGCTCCGTGTCCTCCACGTCCGCTATGTACCGCAGGGTCACGGTCGCCACGGGGCAGAACACGCTGCGCCCGCGCAGCGTCCACCCCGGCGCGCCCACCTCCAGCACGCGCAGGCAGTCCGTGGGCAGGGTGTGCGGCACGGCGTGGCGCGCCTCGTCCACCGCCTCTCCGGCGGTGAGGGTGGCCTTCTTCACGGCGAAGGTCCACCTGTTGACGCAAAGGACCTCCCTGCGGACGGGGTGGTAGTGCAGGTAGCACATGCGCTGCGGCAGGGAGCCGTTGGCATCGATGCCGGAAATGGGGGATTCCCCCAGCTTGCTGAGGGCCAGGTTGCAGATATCGACTGCGCTGGGCGCAGGTATGGTGTTTTCAGTGTCACTCATGGTGCCGCAAGCATGGCACGGCGCGGCACCGCGCGCAACGGAACCGCCCGATACCGCATAACCCGCCCGCGGGCGGGCACCCTTGGCGCGCTCGGCCGCTCCGCTGGCAAGGCCGGGCGGCGCGGTGTATGGTGGCGCTCATGGACAACGATGCCCGAACCACCGCCCGCCGATACTACGCCGCTTGCGGCCGAAGTCTGCGGAACGACCTGGCAGCCCTGGCGGGCAACCGGGCCGCCGCGGTGGTGTGGACGCCGCAGCTGGTGGCGCTGCTGCTGCCCGTGGACTCTGCGCGAGCGGAGACGTGGGAGGAGCTGCCGGACTCCCCGGAAGGAGCGGATGCCTGGTACGTGCATCTGCTGGCGGGGGACCTGGCGCTGGCGCGCCGCATGGCATCCGCTCTGGCACCGTTGCCCCGGCTGTGCTTCCGGCGCGGCCTCCGCAACCCCGTGCCCCACATCTACCTGTGGCGGCAGTTTGTTCAACCATCAGCATAGAAAGGAATATCACCATGGGATTCTCAACACCCAGTCCAGCTCCCGCTCCCGCCCCGACGGCCACCATACCCGTCGTGACGGACAGCGAACCAACCGAAACCAAGGCCGCGTACGAGCAGACCGCCGCACGCCGCCGCGGCCTGCTCTCCACCCTTCTCAGCAGGCGCACCCAACCCGCGCAGGATTCACCCGCCGCCAACACCGGCAACCCCACCCTCGGCTGATGGACTCCCTGCTCACCACCTACAACAGCCTGAAGGCCGCCCGCGCTCCGTGGGAGGGCTGGTGGGACTCCCTGCGCCGCTACGTGCTGCCCGCGCGACAGGACGACGACTCGCCCGTGGCGGACGCCGCCAGCCTGCGCGGGCTGGGCGACACCACCGCCGTGGAGGCCTGCCAGAAGCTGGCCAGCGGGCACATGAGCTACATCACCCCCGGGCATGAGATGTGGTTCAAGTGGAGCTGCGCGGACCCCGACGCCGGGGACGAGGCGGAATCCTGGTACAACCGTTGCTCCGAAATCGCCAACGCGGAACTGGCCCGCAGCAACTTCTACACGGAGCTGCACGAGTGCTTCCTGGACCGCGTGGGCCTGGGCACCGGCAGCCTGTTCTGCGGCAACTCCCGCAGCGGCGTCCTGCTCTTCCGCCACATTCCCTGCGGACAGTTCGTGTGTGCCGAGGACGACGAAGGCACGCTGGACACCTTCATGCGCGAGTTCACCCTCACCCCGCACCAGGCGGAAGCCCAGTTCGGCCGCAAGGCCCTGGGCCCCCGCGCCCGCGCCATGCTGGATAGCGGCGCGGATCCCCACACCGGCCGCCTCCGCTTCCTGCACGTGGTGCGCCCGCGCCGCACACGCAACCGCAAGCGCGACGACGCCCGCAACATGCCCTTCGAGAGCCTGTACTACAGCCTGGACGACAATTGCGTGACCGAGGAAGGCGGCTACCGCGAGATGCCGTACATGGTCACGCGCTTCCTGCGCTGGGGCGAGGGTCCGTACGGCCTGGCCCCCGCCCGCCTGGTGTACCCGGACATCCGCCAGGCGCAGTTCCTCAACCGCATCCTGGACATGCTGGGAGAGGTGGCCGCCTTCCCGCGCATCCTGGAGCTCGCCAACCAGAGCGGCGAGGTGGACCTCCGCGCCGGCGGCCGCACCCTCATCAACCCGGAGAGCGCCAGCCTCGGCTTCCCGCGAGAGTGGGCCACCTCCGGCCGCTACGATATCGGCATGGACCGCCTCCGCCAGAAGCAGGACGCCATCAACCGCGCGTTCTTCATCCCCATGCTGGAGCTCTGGAGCGAGCGCCGCCAGCAGATGAGCGCCGCAGAGGTCTACGCGCGGGAGAACGAGCGCGTGATGCTCTTCTCGCCGTCGTTCACGCTGTTCACGAGCGATTTCCGCCCGCTGATGGAGCGCGTGTTCGCGCTGCTGTTCCGCATGGGGCGCTTCCCGCAGCCGCCCGGCACGGTGCTGCGCGCCAACGCCCGCGGAGAGGCAGAGGTGCCGGAACCCCAAGTGGTCTACCAGGGCAGAATCGCCATGGTCATGCGCCGAATCCAGTCGGAGGGCGTGGAGCGCGCCCTCCAGCGCCTCCAGTCGCTCGCCGCGCTGGAACCCGCCGTGGCCGACCACGTGGACCTGGACCGCACGTTCCGCCTGAGCGCGCGCCTGGACGGCGTGCCGGAGGGCATCCTCCGCTCGGAAAGCTCCGTGAAACGCCTGCGCCGCAAGAGGGAGGCAGATGCCGCCGCCCTCGCCTTCGCGCAGGAACAGACGACTCAACCCCAACCCCCATCCAAGCCATGATTTACCCACGCAACCACGCAGCGGAACAGGCGCGCGCCAACCGCCGCCTCGTCCTCGCCGTATTCGGCACGCCCCTCGGAGAGCAGGCACTCGATGTGCTAGAAGAGCGCTTCGAGACCGACCTGCCCGTCTTCCAGGGCAAGGCCGGCGCGTACGACCCGCTCGACGCCATGCGGCGCGACGCCCACAGAGAAGTCTTCCTTGTCATCCGCCGCCTGATGGAACAGGCCCGCCGGGAGGCAAGCGAATCCAAAAATGAACATGATCATGAACACGAATAAAGAAAACGACAACGCGGCCCCCGATGCCGCTCCCGATACCACCGCACCCGAACCCGCCGTCACCGCGCCCGCCCTCCTGGGCGAGGACGGGGCCTTTGCCCCGGACTGGTACGCCAGGTTCGAGGACTTGCAGCCATACGCGGCAACGCTCGCCAAGTTCAAGCGCCCGGAGGCTCTCGCCAAGAGCTACGCCCACCTGGAGAAGCTCAAGGGTTACCCCGACGCCAAGGACGACCCGCGCATGCAGGCCTTCCGAATCACCGTCGGCCTCCCGGAAAACCCGGATGATTTCACCATCGCGCGCCCCGACGACACGCCCGATGAAATCTGGAACGAGCACCTGGCGCAGAGCCTCTCGCGCGTGGCGTTCGACTACGGCGTGCCGCCCAAGGCCATGCAGGCCCTGGCCGACAGCTACTCCCGCGAGGGCCGAAACTTCCTCATGGATTGCCGCAAGCGCGAGCAGGACGCCATCGACGCCGCGGAGGCCGACCTCCAGAACGAGTGGGGGAACGACTATGACCACAACATGGACACCGTGGCCACCTTCCTGCAGCACGTGGGAGACAGCGCCGGTATCGATGTGCAAACCCTGGTGGAGAACCCCGCCCTGCGCGCCAACGCGGACTTCGCACGCCTCGTCTTCGCCATCGCGGAACAGGGCCGCGAGGCTCCCATCCGCCAGGGCGTGCCCGCAGACGACAAGCAGGAGGCCCAGCGCATCGCCAGCGATCCCACCCACCCCCTCCACGAGGCCTACATGCACGCCAACCACCCCCGCCACCGTTTCGCCAACGAGCAATACGACCGCCTGGCCTTCGGCCGCAGCCTATAATCCAATCCGCTTCATCCTGCCGAGTGCAGGTTTTTTCGAGGTGATGAGATGATAACGCCCCGGCCCCCGCTACAGGGGACCGGGGCAAAATCATATTGCGGAAAATTCGCGCCATGTGCGCGGGAGAATTGGGATTTTCCCTGCTGGGCGGGGTGCGCGGGGGTGTGACGAAAAAACAACTTGCATAAGGTGCGCAGGTGGGATAGGATACGCGCGTATGAAGCCCAGACTTGCCATCGCCTGCCTTTTCGTTTGCCTGTTCACGCTGCCGGGGTGCAACTCCACCGGCAAGATAGTGGCCACGCCGCCGTACCTGCAGGCGGACCTGCCGTCCGACCCGCCGGGGCTGCGCGCCGCGCGCGCGGCGGAGCGCGCCAAGCGCGTGAAGGAAGGCAACTACAAGCCGGGCGAGCAGCTGGAGGTGCACGGCGGCAAGGTTTACGTGTTCCGCCGCAACCCTGATATCGACAAGGAGACGGACGGCGGGATGGTGAGCGCGGATAAGGCGACGATTGTGGTTTGCGAGGGTATGTACTACTTTGTGGAGCTGGACGACGGCAGCAAGGGCTACGTGCGCGAGACGGACCTGGTGAACCCGCAGCGCCTGATGCAGAAGGGCCTGCTGCCGGAACTGGGGCCGGACGGCATGCCGCTGCCCGGCGGTGGCATGCTTTTCCCGGAGGAATCCGGCGTGCAGGGCCAGCCCATTGAGCTGGACCAGAACCAAAAGCTCATGACCAACACCACCGGGCGCACCGTGGTGGTGGTGAACAAGACCACGGAGAAGACCGATGCCTTCGAGGCCCGCAAGAAGGCCATGATGGGCGAGGGCGACCAGCCGGCCAAGGACGCCGCGCTGCCGGAGCCCAAGCCGGAGCGGGAGGCGCCCGCCGCCCCCCTGCCCTCCGTGGACGACATACCGGACCTGCCGGAGTCCAATGCGGCGGTTCCGGGGAACTGATGCAGCATGCCCGCGCGCCCCTTCCCCACCCTGATTGAGGAGTTTCTGCTGCACCTGGCGGCGGAGCGCGGGCTGAGCGCCAACTACCGGCTCTCCGTGCGGCGCAGCCTGACGCGCCTGGCGGCGTGGTGCAACGCGCAGGGGCTGGCGCCGGAGGATTTGACGGAGCCGCTGCTGGCGGCGTACCACCGCTCGCTGCGGGCGGACGGCCTGTCGGCATCATCCTGCCGAGTGGCGATGGTGCACCTGCGCATCTTTTTCCGCTACCTTGCAGCCAACAAGGTGCTGCAGGAAAACCCGGCGGCGCTGCTGGTGGCTGGGGGCATACGCCGCAGCATCCCGGAAACGCTCAGCGCGGAGCACGTGAGCCGCCTGCTGGAAAGCATCGCCCCCGCGGACATACCGTTCGGCGCGCGTGACCGCGCCATGCTGGAAATGCTCTACGGCAGCGGGCTGCGCGTGAGCGAGCTGGTCTCCCTGCGCGCGGACCAGATCGACTGGGAGGAGATGTTCCTGCGCATCACGGGCAAGGGCGGCAAGACGCGCTACGTGCCACTGGGCGGCGTGGCGGCGGATGCACTGCGCAACTACCTGCGGGAGGGGCGCGGCAAGCTGGCGCGGCCCGGTTGCCGCACGGAGGTGCTGTTCCTCTCCAACCGCGGCGGCCAGCTCACGCGGGAGCGCATCCGCCAAATCATCAAGGCGCGCGCGGCGGCGGCCGGGCTGCCGGAAAACGTGTACCCGCACATCATGCGGCACTCCTTCGCCACGCACCTGCTGGAAAACGGCGCGGACCTGCGCGTGATCCAGGACATGCTGGGGCACTCCGACTTGTCCACCACGCAAATCTACACCCACGTGGAGCAGAAGCGCCTGGTGAACCTCCACCGCGCCTTCCACCCGCGAGGAAAGAAAGGGTGATTGGGATTTACGATTGACAATTTACGATTTACAATTGAGAAATATAGCGCGCGCAAGGCGCGCGGGAATTTTCAAGCCCGCATGGCATCTGCCATGCGGGCATTATATTGCCGCGCTACTTGATGATACCCTGCTTCTGCAGCAGGGCGTCGGGGTTTGGTTTGCGGTGCATGAAGTCGCCGAAGAGCTGCATGGCGGGCTTGGAATCGCCCTTGGAGAGGATGGAATCCCTGTAGGCCCGCCCGGTGGCGGGGTTGAGCACGCCCTCCTTGGAGAAGCGCGTGAAGGCATCTGCGGCCAGCACCTCCGCCCACTTGTAGGAGTAGTAGCCCGCGGCGTAGCCGCCGTTCATTACGTGGCCGAACTTGCGCGCCATGGAGGGCTCGCTCGCGGTGGCGGGATAGCGCATGCCCGCCAGCAGGGTTTCCGTAGCGGCGTCGATGTCCCGACCCTGGAACTTCTTTTCAAAGTTGATGTGCATCTCCAAATCCAGCTTGGCGAGGCAGAGCTGTGCCATGGCGCTGCTGGCGGGGAAGAAGAAGCGGGTGGCAAGGCGCTTTTGCAGCAGGTCCTTCGGCAGGGGCTGCCCGGTCTTGTAGTGGCGGGCGTAGGTGGCCAGCGCCTCCGGCTCCCACACCCAGTTCTCGTTGAGCTGGCTGGGCAGCTCCACAAAGTCGTGGTCCACCAGGGTGCCGCTCTGCATCTGCAGCTCGCAGTCGGAGAGCATGGCGTGCATCATGTGGCCGAACTCGTGGAAGAGCGTGCGCACATCCCGGTGCGGCAGCAGCGCGGGCTTGCCCTCTGCGGGCGGGGTCACGTTGGCGCAGAGGGCGGCCAGGTGCGGGCGGTGCGGGGCATCCGCCGTGGCGGGGGCGCCGAAGGCAATGGTGCTCATCCACGCGCCCGTGCGCTTGGATGCGCGCGGGAAGATGTCCATGTAGAACGAGCCGAGGTGCGCGCCGGTGGCGGCGTCGTGCACGGCGAAGAGGCGCACCTGCGGGTGCCAGACCTCCGCCGCGCCCTCAGGTGCCTTCTCGCCGGGCTTCAGGCAGACGGTGGGGATTTCACGGAAGGTGACGCCGTACAGGCGTGATGCGATGGCGAACATGCCGATGCGCACCTGCTCCGCCTCGAAATACGGGCGCAGGCTGTCCACATCGAAGTCATATTTGCGCTTCTGGAGCTGCTTGGAGTAGAACGAGAGGTCCCAGGGGTTGAACTTGTCCGGGCGCGTGCCGGTCTCCCGCTGCACCCAGTCGCGCAGCTCGTCCACCTCGCGGTCGAAGGCGGGTTTCACCTTGGCAATCATGTCGTCCACAAAGGCGAGCGCGTTGTCGCCGCTCCCCACCATGCGGTGCGCGGTCATGTCGTCCGCGTAGTTCTTGAAGCCGAGCAGGCGGGCCAGCTCCAGGCGCAGCTGCAGGATCTCCTGCACCACGGGCGCGGTGTCGTGCTCCCCGCAGCCCTGTGATGCGCCGCCCTCCCACACGAGCTTGCGTGTGGCGGGCACGGTGCAGTTGGCGGTGACCTCGTTGGCGCTGCCGCTGTCCAGCGTGACGAGCCACTGCGGGTTCTCCGGCGTACCGAAGCCCTTTTTCTGAGCGGCTGCGGCGGCGCGCTGCATCCACTCGTCCGACATGCCCGCCAGCTGCGCCCTGTCGGTAACCACCAGCTGCCACGCGTTCTTGGAATCCAGCAGCATCTTGGCGAACTGGAGCTGCAGCTTGCTGATGCGCTGCACAAGCTCCGCCTTGCGCGCCTTCTGCGCGGGCGGGAGATCCGCGCCGTTGTCTCGGAAGGCGTCCACCACATCCTGCACGAAGCGTTGGCGGGCGGGCGAGAGGTCTTTCACCCAGGGCCGGGCGGCAGCGCGCTTGACAACCGCCCACAGCTGCTCGTTGGAGGTGATGGCGGCCTCGAACGCGGTGTACTGCGGGCGCATCTCGTCGCTCGCGGCGCGCACCTCCGGGGAATCCATGTTGGCGGAGAGCACCGAGAGGCTGGCTTCCGTCTGGTTCAAGCGGTACTGCATGTTCTGGTAGGCGAGGAACACGTTGTCGAAGGTCTCCTGACCCTCCTCCACGGCGCAGATGGCATCCAGCGTGCCCCGGGCCTCGCGGAGCATGAAGCGCATGTCCTCCGCAATGCGCTGCGGGGTGAGCGCGGACCAGCGGGGGTAGGTGTCCCACGCGCAGGCCGGGTGCTCCTCCGAAAGCTGCGAGTGCGGCATGGGCGCGGGCTCGCGCTTCACGGCGGCATCCGCCTGAAGCTCCACCAGCGTGGTGATGAGCGCGTTGTCCTTGAACCAGCCCTCCGGCGTGCGCAGCACCAGGCCGCGGGTCTTGTTCCCCTTCTCGTCCGTGACCTCGCGCATGGTGGCAGTGGCGCGGAAAAGGCCCTTCTGCACGGTGGGCCACTCGCCCGCGGAGTCGTTGGAGTCCGTGAGGTACACGGCGGTCACCTGGTGCGTCTCCTCGTCGTACTCCACGCCCCAGAGGGAGAGCATGTGCCACACGGGCGTGATCTTGTTGAAATCATCCAGGCGGCGGATGCCGATGGCCACGGCGTAGCCTTGCGACATCAGCTCGCGCAGACGCTGGGACGAGTTGTCCGCCACGTTTTCCCACTTGAGGTCGGTTCCGGGGAAGGCGCGCCCGCACGAATCCGCGAGCGCCTTGTAGTACCCGCCCTGCTCCTTGCCGAAGTCGGTGAGCTTGATTTTATCGGTTGCCAGCACGCCGTTGAACCACCATTGCAGCACGTAGAACGGCTCGCCGGCGCAGTTTGGGAAGGCTTGTCTGTACGTGTTCCAGATGGCCTCGTGCCCCTGCGGTCCCATCTGCTTGAACTGCGGGTTGCGGTCCTGCCACCAGGCAAGCATGTTGGCGGCGGTGGCGGCCCAGCACATGTTGCCCACGTCGCGGGAATCCTTGTCGGCATCGTACCAGCCGGATTGCGGGGTGACGCCCTCCACCCAGTAGGTGGCGGCGGACGCCAGCCCGCCGAGGGCAAGAGATACAGTAATGGCAAGCTTCTTTATCATAAGGGGAAATCAGTAGTTCTGCACGGGGGAGCCGGGCGCGGCATCCACCTCCGGCACGCTTTCGCAGAAGCGCGCCATGTCGTTCAGGTAGTCCCGCCACGCGATGAACGGCATGGGCGGCGCCTGCACCGTCATCATGCGGAACCTTTCGATGCGCTCCGCGGCGGGTGCCTGCACCTCCTGCGGCAGCGCGTTCACCGCGGCGGCCACGTCCTCCAGCACGTCGCACACGTTGTGGCACACCAACGGCAGGTCGCAGCCCGCGCGCAGGGCCAGCGCAGCGGCCTCCGCCACACCGTAGCCGTTGGCGATGGCACCCATGCACAGATCGTCCGTGAACACCACGCCCTCGTAGCCCAGCTGGTCGCGCAGGAATCCCTGCACCAGCTCGCGGGAGAGCGAGGTGGGGTGTTCCGCATCCATCTCCGGTATCATCAGGTGCGCCACCATGAGCGACGGCAGCTCCGGCATGAGCGCGGTGAACGGGATGCTCGCGCGCTCCAGGAAACTGGCGCGCGTGCCGTGCAGCACGGGCAGCTCGTGGTGCGGGTCGCAGGCGGCATCGCCCATGCCGGGGAAATGCTTGCCGCAGGTCATGATGCCGCCCTTGCAGAGCGTGCGGTTCCACACGCCCGCGCGCGAAATGACATCCTGCGTGTCGCTGCCCCAGCAGCGGCTCGGCAGCGCGTTGGCGTGCGGCGACGCCAAGTCCAGCACGGGCGCGAAATCCGTGTTCACACCCAGCGTGAGCAGCACGTTGAGCGTGTACAGCGCCGCCTTGCGGATGGTGTGCGGGCTGCCGGTGGCGGCCAGCGCGGCGGCGGAGGGCATCTGCACGCCGATAGCGGCGGTGCGCACCACGCGCCCGCCCTCCTGGTCGATGGCGATGATGGGCGCGTCCGGGCCCTGGGTGATGCGGCGCAGGTCGTCGGTGAGCTCGCGTGTGAGCTCGTGGTCCGCGATGTTGCGGGAGAAAAGGATGTACCCGGCGGGCTGCAGGCGGGTGAAGAGCTCACGCTCGCGCGCGGTGAGCGTCTCGCCCTCGATTCCTACAACCAGCGGCAGCATGGGGGAAGGTTACTTGGTGCCGAAGATGCTCTTACGCGTGAACAGCGGGAACACCGGCACGCCGCGGCCCTCGATGGCCTCGCGCCCGCCTTCCTCGCGGTCCACCAGCACCAGCGCCGCCACCACCTTGCCGCCCTCCGCCTCGATGGCGTCGATGGCCTTCAGCGTGGAGCCGCCCGTGGTGATGACGTCATCCACCACGATGATGCTCTGGCCGGGGGCGAAGTTGCCCTCGATGCGCTTGCCGCGGCCGTGGTCCTTGGCCTCCTTGCGCACGGTGAACACCTGCAGCGGCTTCTCGGACTTGGCGGAGTACATGCCGATGGCCAGCGAGATGGGGTCCGCGCCCATGGTCATGCCGCCGATGGCCTCCGCCTGCGGGAACTTGGGCAGGATTTCCTCCTGCACGAGCTGCCAGCCCACCTCGCCGATGAGGTTGGCGCCGCGCGCGTCCAGCGCGGTCACGCGGCAATCGCAGTACAAATCGCTCTCCTTGCCGGACGCCAGGATGAAATGCCCGGTCTTGATGGATTTCTTGAGAAGGATGTCGAGAAGTTCTTTTTTCGCGTCAGTCATATCACGTGGTATTGTACACTCCGCCCCGCATGATTGCAAGGCGCAAAACGGTTGGAGAGTTAGGTTGCGGGCGGGACGGGCGGCGGGTAGGATGGCGGGGTATGGACAAATACTCATCAACCACCACGTTGGGCGACAGCGCTCGCTGCCGCACCGTTTTCACCGCGAGCGGCAGCTCGTTCACCACGGACCTGGACAGCAGCCAGGGCGGACTGGGGGAGAACCCCGTTCCCGCGGCCATGCTGGCCGCCGCAGCGGCATCCTGCATGCTCAGCATGATTGCCTTCAAGGGCAAGCAGCGCGGATTCGAGACCAAGGGCATCTGCATCTCCGCCGGGGTGGAGCACGATGCCAACGGCATCTCCGCCCTGCTCTTCGCCATCCACGTGCCCATGCCGCAGACCGAGGAGACCAAGCGCCTGCTGGAGAGCTGCGTGAAGGCCTGCCCGGTGGGGAAGGCCATCTCCGAGAACGTGGAAAAGCGCTTCACCTGGCACTGGACCACCTGGATGGATTGACGCCGCCAACCATATATCAAGCGGGCTCCCGTGCCGGATGGCGCGGGAGCCCGGAAATTATCCGCAGCTGCGGCGGCTATCAGAAGTTGAAGCGATAGCCGACGGTGCCGTTGATTTCGGTGTACTTGTTGCGGAACTCGCCGGAGGCATCGAGGAAGAGGGAACCAGCGGACTCACCCAGCGGGATGATGACGCCTGCACCCACTTCCACGCCGAAGGCGCCCAGCTCCGCGCTCTTCACCTTGCGCGTGGAACGCACGCCGGTGAAGGAGTTGTTGACGGCGACATCGCGGTCACCGGCATCACCCTTGACGAGCACGCGGCCCTCGAAGATGGAGGCGCGGTTGTACACGCTGGTGCCGATGGTGGACTGGAGGCGCGCGCCGAGCGCGGCGGTGAAGACGTTGGCCTTGGCATCGCCCACCTTGAGGGCCGCATCGCTGCCGCCCTTCTCCGTGTAGCCGCTCAGGCTGGAGGTGCGGTAGCTCAGGTTGACCATGGGCTGGATGCAGGTGCTGCCGTCCTCGTCCAGGGCCTTGGCGTATCCGGCCTCATACATGATACCGAAGGCGCGGCCGTCGGAATCTGCATTGGCCCTGTAGCTGCCCACGCCGTAGTTCACCGTGCGCTCCAGCTTGGTGTCGGCCGTGCCGAAGGTGGCCACGAGCGTGTGGGTCCACGCGCGGTGCGTGTAGCGGCCGAACACGGTCACGTACAGGCGGTCCAGGTCGCCCTTCGCCACATCGGCGGATTCGGCGGTGTAGTCGCCCTTCATGACGGTGAGGGCCAGGCCTGCGGTGAAGGCGGGCGTGAAGTCCACGTCAAAGCCGAGAGTGCCGCCCCAGCTGGAGAGCTTGTAGCCGGCGAGGGTGCCGTCGGCGCTGAGCTTGCTGTAGTCGCCCTCTGCGTTGACCCAGGCGTTGAAGTAGGGCATATCCTCGTTGACCTCGCAGTTGGCCACCCCCATGGAGGTGGTGCGGTTGCGGATGGCGCGCAGCTGGCGGTCCACATCATGGCTCCAGGCGGCGCCCATGGCGGCGGCGGAGGCACCGCTCATGGCGGCGGCCACGCGGTCGGCGGAGCGCTGCGGGATGGCACCGCTCTCCAGCGCAGTCATCACGGTGGCGAGGTCGCCATCGCGGGTGTCCTCGTATGCCTGCGGGTTGAGCTCACGGAGGGCGTCGTCCAGCATGCCGGCCCCGGCGCGGCCGTTGGGCGTGCTGGCCTTGGTGAGGTCCTGGTAGAAGTCGTCGCGCATATCCACCAGCAGCTCGCCGGCCTCGATACGGGCGTTCTTGTAGTACTTCCCGTACAGATAGCTCCCGTACAGGTCGCCGCTGAGCTCCACGTTCCGCGTGTAGGTTTCCTCATTGCCGATGTAGGCGAGCACGAGGTTGCGGTACACGCCGTGGTTGTTCACGACCATGGCGATACCGCTGTCGGCCAGGTCGTCCTGGTTGACCACCACGGTAGTGCCGTCGCCCAGCACCAGGCTGCCCTCGATAATCTGCGGGGTCTGGGTGGAGTCGATGCGCTTGGCGCTCTCAATGGCGGACATGCCGAACACGAGCGTGCCGTTGGTGAGACCGGATTCATCCTGCAGGGTGAGCGTGGAGCCGATGATGCTGGCGTTCGGGTTGTTCAGGATGAGAGTCATACCGTCGGCGTTCACGCCGGCAATCTCCGTGGACTTGGTGTACACGAGCTTGGCCGTGCCCTCGCCGTACAGCTTCAGGAACGCCCCTGCGTACAGGGTGGCCTCGGCGTCCTGAGCCACGGTGATGGCGGAACCGGGGTTGTACCCGCCGCGGTAGGCGCCGCCCTGCCCCACGATTGCCACCGCGCCGGACACAGAGGAATCCTCGTCGCCGTTGAGACGGTCAACCGTGAACAAACCGTTGTTGTAGGCACACAAGTTGGCGTCCGTGAGTCTCACGCTGCCCAGGTGCAGGTCGGCATCGTACTCGATCGGGTCGATGTCGTCCGTCTCCGGCAGGCCGACAGCCAAGAGGATATGCTTGGCAGCCACGTTCACATCGCTGGAGGTGTCCTCCGTGGCGATGAGGGCGACCGCGTCGCCATGCACGCCGGTGAAGGTGACGGTCTTGTTGGCAGCGCCGGTGATGTTGCGCACGCGGAGGCCGGGCATGTTGCTCACACCCGTCACGTCAATGGTGCGGTCTTCGTCCACCACCACGTGCTGCACGCCGTTGAGCGTGTTCGCGCCGTGGGCGATGTCGTCGTCGCTCATCACCTTGTAGCCCCACTCGGTCGTGTCGCTGCCAGTGTACCAGGTGAGGTCCTGGCCGCCGATGGTGAGCTTGACATCGTTCTCCGTCACGGTCAGGCCCGCGCCCTCGTGGATGAGGCCGTTCTGCACCAGCAGGCCGAGCGTATCGCCCAGCGTGAAGCTCGTGGTGCCCAGGCCGTCTTCCGCGTGAACGAGCGTGTAGGTGGTCTGCCAACCCAAGCGCTGCATGGGCGACAGGGAGCCGCCATCCGCCAGGGCCTCCGTCAGGTCGAGCGTGACACTGGCGGCGGTGTTCGCGGCGATGGTGCCCACGGTCACGTTCGGGTCCACCACATCCAGCGTGCCGTAGGCGAGGTGGATGGTGTCCGCAGCCACGTTGCCGAAGCTGCTGCCGTACTCGCACAGCTTGAGGTTTCCGGCGGTCACGTTGCCGCCCTGCTCCGTGGCATCCGCAAGGGTGAGCTCGCGGGTGCCGAGATCCAGCGTGCCTTGGTTCACCAAGCCGTAGAGCGTGGCGTCCGTGGCGATGGCCAGCGTGCCGGCGTCGGTGGCGCCCACAGAGCCGATGACCAGGGTGCTGCCCGATTTGGCGGTGATGCCGTTGATGGAGCCCTGCGCCACGCGCAGCGTGCCGTCGAGGGTGATGGAGGAGTCGGCATCCGCGGTTATGGAGGCAACGGCGAGTCCGCCCTCCTGCACCGCCAGCTTGCCGTTCACCAGGTTCAGCGCGCCGGGAAGCTCCAGCGTGAGGTTGCCCTCACCCGTCTTGGCGAGCGTGGCGCCATCGGAAACCGTCATCAGGTTGCTTGCGGCGAGCGTGCTGTCACCGGCCACCGCGAAGGCGTACTGCGCATCCGCGCCGGTAATGGTGATGTCGCGCGCCTCTGTGCGTCCATCGGCGATGGTCACCTCCTTGTAGGCGGCGTCACCGGTGAACTTGGCGGTGTCGCCGGAGGCGAAGTGGGTTTCCTCCGGCGTGGTGTCCAGCCAGTTCTCCGCGGTGCCTTCGCCAACCTCCCAGGTGGAGTTGCCCTCCGTGCCGTTCCACGTGAGCGTGCGGGCCTCCGAGACGTTGAAGCGGATGGAGACGGTGTCCGTGCTGTCGTTGTACAGCAGCGTGTAGTCGCCGAGGTCGCTCAGGCTACCCAGGTTCTTGAAGTACAGCGAGGCCTTCACCTCCTCCGAGTACGCGGAGCCGCCCAGCGTGAGCGCGCCCACGCCCCGGAACAGGTCCACCACCGTGTTGTCGTCCGCATCCGTGAACGCGGCCATCTGGTTGTACACGTTGCCGGAGAGCGTCAGGCCGTTGGCCAGCGCCAGGGCGCCGCTGTTGAGCGTCGTTGCAACCGGCGTGCCGCCCGTGTTGTAGTTCAGCGTCAGGGTCGCGCCGCTGCCGATGGCAACGTTCGCGTCAAGCGTGGTGCCGTCGCCCAGCGTCAGCGTGGTGCCGCCTATGACCAGCTCCTGCTTGGAGCCACCGTTGGCCACCTTGAGCAAGCCGCCCGCACCGATGGCCAGGTTGTCCGCGACCTCCAGGGAGTCCTGCACGTTGCTCAGCACCACGGCTTTCGTCAGGGTCTCCGCAACCAAGAGCTTGGCATCCGCCAGCTTGTTGTCCACGGTGAAGCCCGTGCCGCCGCCCGTGCACAGCGTGGCGCCCGTTACGGTGATGTCGGCGTTGTTGATGGACACGGCCTGGTCGCCACCGGTCTCGTTGGCAATGATGCCGTCCATGTAGCCGTATTCGGTACCGCCCATGAAGGCGGCGGCGATGGAGGCTCCGGCACCCAGCTTGATGTTGTCCGGAAGGATGGTGTCGGTCACGGTCAGCCTCTTGCCGGCGTCCACCTTGAGGGAGCCGGCGGTGGCGTTCACCCGTGCCACGGTGCTGTCGGACTTCAGGGTGGCGTCTGTCTTCAGCTTCAACGTGAGGTTGGAGCCGCTCACGGAGCCGTTGATGGTCTTGGCGTCGCCGCCGAGGCTCAGCGTCACGTCGGCGGCGGTGGCCACGATGAAGTTGCCGGTCCAGTCGGCGGTGTTGCCGTTCAGCTCGAAGATGCTGGTGGCGGTGCCGCTCTTCACGCCCAGGTTGCCGTCACCGGTGATGGCGCCGTTCAGCGTGGCGGAGTACATGCCGTCCCCGGTCTGGCCGAAGCCCCAGTCGCCCTCGCCCTTGTTCAGGACGATGGTGGCCTCATTGTCGGCGGCGCCCAGGATGCCCGTGGTTCCGGTGAGGATCACGGTGGAGCCGGACTTCCAGGCGCCGTCAAGCGTGTTCAGATCGGCCGCGGTGAAGGAGACCGTGCCGGCCCACGAGTCGTCCAGCACCACGCCGAGCTTGCTCACGCCGCTGGCGAGGGCGTACGTGCCCTCGCCCTTCAGCAGGAGGTCCTTGGCCGCTCCGTTGGAGTTCACCCGGTGGCCGCTCGCAATCTCCAGCGTGGCGGCGCCCGCGGCGTTCACCTTGCTGATGTCGAAGTCACTGTCGGCCACCAGCTTGGTGGCAGCCTTCAGCTCGAAGGAGGATGACTCTGTCCACTTCGTGTTGTTCATTGCGGTGCTGGCGTTCTCGGTGCCGGTGTTCACGTAGAACTTGGTGTAGTCCACATCACCGTCGAAGGTCACCTTGCCGTTGGTGCCCACCTTCTCGGTCAGGGTCCTGGTCATGTAGACGATGGTGGCGTCGTTGGCACTGGTGGTGCCGCCGTTGACGATGGTGAGCGTCAGGCGCGCCTGCTCGAATCCGTTGCCATCAGTGCCGCCCTCCACGTACTTGGAGTCGCTCTTGGAGGCGGGGAGGTTGCTCGCATCGTACGTGCCCGTAAGGGTGAGGTCGCCGTAGTTTTGCAGCGCCCCGTCAAGGGTGAAGGCACCGCTTGCGGTGAGGCTGCTGGTGCCGACGAACTGGACGAGGTTCAGGCTGCCGGAGGCGAGGGTGAGATGGCCGCCGCTCACGGAGAGCGGGCCCCCGGTCAGGGTTCCCGTGGTGAGGCTGCCCGTCAGCGTGGCGCCGCCGATGTTCGTGGCGCCCGACACGGTGATGTTGCCCCCAAGCTGGGCGGAATCACCCGTGGTGAGGCTCTTCAGCGTGGCGGCGGTGGCGGCATTCAGCGTGGCGCCGTCGCCGATGGTCACATCGGCGCTACCGCTGATGGTGGCGGCATTCAGGTTGCCGAAGGTGTAGGACTGGCCGCTGGCCAGGTTCAGCGTGCCCGCGCTCACATTGCCGCCCTGGGCGGTGCCCTGGGACAGGGTGAGCGTTTCAGCGCCGAGCGAGCCGTTGTTCACGAGGCTGCCTGTAACGGTAAGCTCGCCGGAGTTGCAGCTAAGCTCGCCGGAGCCGATTTCCACGGCCTTCACGCTGCTGGTGCCGTTCAGGACGAGCGAGCCGCCGTTCTTGACGCTAAGCTTCAGGTTCTCGCCGCTCAGGCCAAACGCGAGCGTCGCCTGGTAGGAGCCATTCACCTCGAAGAGGTTGGTCACCGTCAGCGTGTGTCCGTCGTTCTTGAAGCCGTAGTTGGCGCCGGAGACGTACACGTTGGTCGCGGTGATATTCTCGCCCAAGGTGATGACACCGCCGCTGGCGGAGGTGAAGTGGGCGTTGTAGCCGCTCACGAACGGCACATCGCTGCCGCCGCCCTCCTCATCCGTCCACACGGTGCCGGAGTAGTTCCAGGTGCCGTTGCCGCCCTTCCAGTAGCGGTTGTTCTCCAGGTTCTTGGTGATGACCACATTGCCGTCCTTGTAGCCGAGCATGTACTTGTTGGGCTTCAAGCTGGCGTGGGTGAAGATGGTGTTCAGGTCAACGTCTTCCGTGTATTCCGCACCCGCGAGCGTGAGCGCGCTCACGCCCGTGAAGATGTTGGTGGATTCCTCCGGGTCCAGCGCGGAAATGGTGCTCCACAGGTCGTTGGAGATGTTGATGCCGCCATCCAGCGAGAGCGCGTGGTTCTCCAGGGAGGCGGTGCCGTCCAGCGTGGAGCCGCCCGCCATGGTGAGCGCGCTGCTCACGATGGAACCGCTGCCGAAGCTCGCCTCGCCTGTCACCGTGATGGAAAGGGGAGTGGTGGTACCGCCCACGGTGAGACCGTCTCCCACCGTCAGGTCACGCACAGTGACACTGTCCTTGCCAGAGAGGTAGATGTTGCCGTTCTGCGCGTGCAGCTCGTCGTACGCGGTGTTGAGCGCGTTGATGTCGTTCACGGAGGCGGTGCCGGCGTTTACCAGGGCGGAGGTGCCCTTCAACTCATGCCCGAAGTTGTGGGCATCGCTGAAGTTGAGGGTGACGCGGGCATCCGTGAGGCTGTACATGGACTTGCCTATGTCGTAGGGAGTGGTGGAGGTGTCCTCCGCTTCCATCTTGAGCACGGCCTCCTTGGCGCCGTCCACAGACTTGATGCTCACGCCGGTCACGGCAAGCTCTGCCGCATCCTTGATCACCACGCTGTCACCCATTGTCGGGTCAAGCACCCCGGTGACGAACTTGGCGCCGTCCTGCAGCACCAGGCTGCCGTGGGTGAGGTTCATTTCCGCGGCGGTGAGCGTGTGGGCACCCTTCACCGTCAGGGTGGAGGAACCGCCGCTCAGGGTCATGGCCCAGAGCGGACCCGTGGCCGCCGCATCTGCTTGCAGTGCAATCACGGCAGAGGCTGCACCTCCATCGCTATTCACAATCTGGACATGGCCGTTGAGGTCGGCATCCATAGCCAGGGCTGAACCATCCACCATCATGAGTGTGAAGCGATCCAAATTCCCCTGGTCCCCGCTGAGCATGGAGCTCTTGAACTGCTGCGCGGCGTCTGCCGTCACATCAAGCACCAAATCCAGGTCCTCACCGCCCACCACAATGCTCTTGAGGGTGCCGGTAGCGCCGCCCTTCTGGTCGGCCCACGCCATAATCTCACCAATGGTGGGCTGATTGAGGTTCGCCACCTTGAGCTGGTAGACGCTCCAGTCAGCACCGCCGAGGGTGATGACGCCGTCAGTAAGGTCGGACATGTGGTAGGTGTTGTCGCCGTGCTTGATTTCATCGACGGCGAGCGTGGCCTCCTCCGGGTCGTACACCTTGATGGAGCCGCCCTGGCTGAAGCCGTTGCCGGTGGTCTGGTCGTCCACGTCAAGCATATCGCCCGAGATCGGGAAATCGCCGGCGAGCGTAAGGGTGCCGCCGTTGACGGTGCCCTTGGTGAAGGTCTGGTGGATGAGCACGTTGCCACTGTTGGTGACGGTTTGCGTGCCGCCCAGGATATCGCCTGTGGTCATTTCCAGCGTGGCGCCGGAGGCCACGTTGACAGCGCCGCCGCCGAGGGTTCCGGCGGTGGTGGCCTTGAGCGTGCCCTCGTTCACGTTAATCGTGACGGTGGCGGGAATGGGGTCGGTATCCGTTCCGGTGTAGGGAGCGCCGGAGACGGTGAGGGTTCCCGTGCCGTTCTTGACGAGTGTTCCCGCGCCGCTGATGCCGCCGATGGAGCTATCCTCGTTCGTGGCGAAGGTGGCGGTCTTGCCTTCCGCCACAGTCGTGCTGGTGGTGCCGGTCACAACGGCGTTGAAGGTCGTGTCGGCATTGGCGAACAGCCTGAGCGTGCCGCCCTCGCGGGAGATGTTGGCGTTCACGTTGCCGTTATCCCGGGCGAAGGTCAGCTCCACGGCGTAGCCGGAGGCCACATCCAGCGTGCCTTCCCAGCCGGAAATGTCGCCGTTGAACACGATACGGTTGGTCACCGTGGCACCGGTCTTCTGGAAACGCCAGGTGCCGTCGCCCGTCACCTCGCCGGAAAACACATAGTGCGAGCCGTTGCGGGAATAGCCGTTGTTGAGCAGGAGGGCCGGGGTGGTATCCACATCGGTCAGGCGGAGGTTGCCCGTGAACTCGTCATCGTTCTCAACGCCCAAATCCTTCAGATAGCCGGAAACGCCGCTAAGCTCCACGTTCGTGTCCTGCAGGTTGCCGTCCAGGTTGAGGTCGGGGATGATGCCAGTGAGGCGCACCCAGCCTTCGAGGCCGGAGGCGTCCACGCTGCCGAGGGTCTGCGTGTTGGCGGCCAAGGCGTAGGTGCCCTTGCCGGTGAGCGCCACGTGCTGGGAGCCGCCGTCGGCGCTCACCACAATGCCCTCGTCAATCTGCACCGTGCCCTTGGAGGATGCCGCCAGCACCGCCATGGACATAGCCTTGTCCACCTGCAGGGTGGCGCCTTCCTTCACCACGATGCCGCCGGTGAGTTCCTGGGGCTTGTGGGAGTCGATCCAGTCGTAGGAGTCCGTATCGGTGTTGATGTAGTAGGTGGTGTTGTCCTGCTCGCCCGGGAGCGTGTACACGCCGCCCGCCACGGTCACATCCTCGCCGTGGTAGGTGTAGGCGGCCAGGGAATCGTCCACGGTGGCCGGGCCAGAGTAGACGGTGATGGTTCCATTGGCGGTGGCGTAGCCGTTGCCGGTGTGCTGGCCGCCCGCGTAGGTGGTCACGCCCTCGGAGGCGATATCGCCGATTTCATAGCCGCCGGAAAGGGTCAGGTTACCGGAATTGGCGGAGATGGTGTGGGTGAGCACGTTGCCGGTGCCGGAGAGTACGAGCGTGCCGTCGCCCTCCAGGATGATGGTGCCGTCGCCGGTGATGTTGCCGCTAACGGTGAGCGTACCGGCACCGGAGCCTTCCTGCAGCTCCAGGGAGTCGTCGGAGCCCGTCCACTCGTACACGTTCGTGTTGAACGTGGTGCCGGAGCCGGAAACGGTCACGTCCTTGGCAATCTCCACGCTGGTCTCGGAGATGCCCACCTCGCCCGCGGCGAAGTTGATGTTGACGGGCTTCTGGTTGGTGATGCCGTTTGCACCCATCACCAGCGTGCCGCCGTCCAGCAGGTTCAGGTTGATGGTCTCCGTCTTGTCCTTGGTCTCGTTCTGGGCGAAGCCCTTCACGGCCATGAGGCCGTCTGCCTGGATGTTGAAGGTGACCTGGTTGTCGCCCACATAGGCGGTGGCCTGGTCGGCATAGAGCGTGCCGTAGACGTTGGCCACGGAGACGCCGCCCCATTCACCGAAAATCAGGCCGGTGCTGGCGTAGGCGTTGGCCACGTCCCCCGCCTTCACGTGCAGGGTGGCGTTCTTGTTGACATTCAGGGTGGAGGTGCCGGCGCCGCCCGTGTCGCCGAACTCCACGCGGTTGGTTTCCACACGCACGGCATCCGTGCCGTTGCCGATGTTCACCGTGCCAACTTGATTGTACAGGGCGCCGGTGATGTTGGTGGCACTCGCCAGGGTGACGGTTGCGGCGGCATTGGTGACCGCCAGGCCGAGCGAGCGGTTGGTGCCGCCCGTGCCGGTGCCGCCGCCCCTCACTTCAAGGGCGTTGGTAATGGTGTGGTCGCCGCCCGTCACCTGCAGCGTGGTCGCCACCAGCCGGCCCTCGCCGCTCACCGGCAGGGTCTGCGTGCCGCTCAGCGTGATGGTGCCGTCCAGGGTCAGGGAAGCCCCGGCGGAAATGGAGACGGCGCCGGTCAGGTGGCTCACGCTGAAGTAGCCCTCGCCCGCCACCGTCGCCGTCTTGCCGTTGGCCACGTTGAGCGTGTCCACCATCAGGGAGGACCCGCTGCCCGCCGTGAACGTGTAGTCGGCCTGCACGTTCATCACATCCACATTCACCGGGCCGTCCACCTCAATGTTCTTCACCAACGAGGACTCGCTGCCGAACACGGCCGTCGAGTAGTCCACGAACACCGTCGGCGTCGTTTCTCCCTGGGGCACCCAGTTGGGGGTGCTCAGGTCCCACGTGGCGGAACTCGTGCTGTTCCAAACCAGCGTGGACGGCGGGGTGTAGTACTTGATGAGGTCGTTCTCCGTGATGACCGCGTCGAACAGGTAGCCGGCCTTGGTGATTTCAAAGGTGCCCGTGGAGGCATCGTCCGGGAAGGTGACCTGGTTGGCGTTGTGGGCGTACTTGCTCATGCCGCCCATACCGCCGAGGGCGACGTGGTCCACCGTGGTGTTGGAGAAAGCCTGGCCGCCCTGTTTTGTCGTGGCGATGGCGCTCGAGAAGTTGTTGTCGGCATACACCTTCATCGTCAGGTCCTTGTTGTCGCTGCGCGTCAACACGAACGTCAGGTCCGTCACGCCGGTGAGGTCCAGCGTCTGCGCGCCGCCCGCCGCTGCCGAGCTCCAGGATGTCAGCGTGGCGGTCTGGCTGCCGTTATCGGCGAGCGTGATGCCCTCTGCAAGCCCGGTGCCGCCTTGCTGCTGCAGGGAAAGCGCCAGCAGCGTCAGCGCGCTGTCGCCCTTGATGGAATCGGCGGTCACCGTCACCACGAAGCTCCAGTTGCTGTTGAACGCTTGGGAATAGTCGAACTTCTGGGCGGTGCCGCCGCCCACCACCGCCGCCTCTACGGACGGGTCGTAGGAGGCCCACGATGTGACATCATACGTGGTGATGGCTGCCTGTGCCAGCGTGCCGGCAACTGCGAATGCGGCGATCAGCGCCGCGCGGAGACCTGTGGGGAGGTGTAATTTCATAATGTTGATTAGTTTGGAGATGATATCAGGGGAGACGAGCGGATACACTCCGCCCACACCCGTGCATACGGGGGAATTCTAACACGTTTTCAAGGCACTGCAAGCTAAAAACGCCCAAAAACACATGGAAATTTACGATTTACAATTTACAATTGACGATTTAGTAAGTTAGGCGGCGAAGCCGCAAGGATTGCCAAGGGCCGTCCGGCATGCTGCCGGGCGGCCCTTTTTCGGAACGCTCCCCCACGCGCCGCTTGCGGCGCGCGAACTCCCCAAATCGTCAATCGTAAATTATCAATTGTAAATCAGAAGTTGTATCGGTAGCCGGCGGTGCCGTTGACTTCCGCGTACCTGCCGCGGAACTCGCCCGTGACATCGAAGAACAGGGAGCCGCCGTTCTCCGCGATGGGTATCACCACGCCCGCGCCGATTTCCAGGCCGAAGGCGCCAAGC
>JAKSOU010000023.1 GCA_024405435.1 Akkermansia sp.
CCCTTGCGGATTTCATGTACGAGAATATGGTGCTGGAGATGAACGTCATCCACGCAGCGTGGCAAAACGGCTGCAAGAAGCTGGAATTCCTCGGCTCGTCCTGCATCTACCCGCGTGAGGCGCCCCAGCCCATGAAGGAGAGCTGCCTGCTCACCTCCGCACTGGAGCAGACCAACGAGGCGTACGCACTCGCCAAGATTTCAGGGCTGAAATACTGCGAGTACCTCAACCGCCAATATGGTACCGACTACATCAGCCTGATGCCCACCAACCTCTATGGGCCGAACGACAACTACCACCCCACCAACAGCCATGTGCTGCCCGCCCTCATACGCCGCTTCCATGAGGCCAAGGTGGCCGGCAGCCCCACCGTGACCTGCTGGGGGGACGGAACCCCGCTGCGGGAGTTCCTGTACGTGGACGACCTCGCCAACCTCTGCGTGTTCCTCATGAACAACTACAGCGGCAACGAGACCGTGAACGCCGGCACCGGCAAGGAGGTCACCATCAAGGAGCTCACCGGGATTGTGGCGCAGGTGGTGGGCTACAAGGGAGAAATCCTGTGGGACACCACCAAGCCCAACGGCACGCCCCGCAAGCTGCTGGACGTCTCCAAGGCCGCAGCCCTCGGCTGGCGGTACAAGACCGAGCTGGAGGACGGCATCCGCCTGGCCTACGAGGATTTCCTGAACAATCCCATGCGTGCGGAAAGGTGAGACCATGAGCGACCGCCCGAAAGTGTTTGTCTCCGGCTGCTACGATGATTTGCACAGCGGCCACATAGCCTTCCTCAAGGAAGCCGCCGGCTATGGCGACGTCTACGTTTCCATGGGCTCGGACGCCACCGTGCTCGCCCTCAAGCACCGCCCCGCCGTCTGTTCGGAGGCGGAGCGCCGCTACATGCTGGAATCCATCCGCTATGTGAAGGAGGTGTACATCGGCCCGGACACGGGCAAGGTGCTGGATTTCGCCCCGCTGCTGGATGTCGTCAAGCCGGATATCTTCTTCGTGAACGCAGACGGCAGCAGCGAGGAGAAGAGGGCCCTCGTGGAATCCAAGGGCATCCGCTACATCGTGAGCCCGCGCATCCGCGTGGGCGAGGGCAACGGCGTTATCCGCCCGTTCCCCAAGGTGATGCCGGAGAAGCCCGACAAGCCCCTGCCGCCCATGACCTACTCTGCGGGCGACTGCGACACGCGCCCGTGGGGCAGCTGGCTGGTGATGGACTCCATGCCGCGCTCCGTGGTGAAGAAGCTCACCATCCTGCCCGGCCAGCGCCTTTCCCTGCAGAGCCACCGCCACCGCTCCGAGCTCTGGACCGTGGTGGAGGGCATTGCCTCCGTGCAGTGCGACGACAACCACTACAAGCTGCACCCCGGTGAACAGGTGTTTTTGCCCAAGGGCTGCCGCCACCGCCTCGCCAACACCTCGGACGCCCCCGTCACCGTCATCGAAATCCAGTTCGGCAACATCCTCAGCGAGGAGGATATCGAACGCTACAGCGATGACTACGGACGCGATGCCTGATGGCGCGCCTGATTGATTTGCTCCCGCGCAGCTCGCCGTACGCACGCTGCGCGGGATTTTTTGAAAATCTCCAAGCCCCGCGCCTCTCTTTCGTGGCAAAATGACGGTATTTGGCATCCAGACCGAGCCGTAATTCCTAAAACGTGGCTCTCCATGAAAGCCACGTTTTGTATTTTTCGGCTTGACAAGAAAGCCGATTTTGGTAAATTCCAAGCATGGACACCTCATTTCAGGAAACGGCCAAGGTGATAGTGGACGAAGGGCTGGAGCGCGAGTTCACGACCAAGAGCCCGCGCGACACGCGCATACCGATGGTGCCGGATATCGTGAGCGTCTGCATCGGCGTGCGCCGCTGCGGCAAGAGCACGCTGATGGAGTCGGTCATCCTGAAACTGCTGTCGGATGGCGTGCCGCGGGAGAACATCGTGTGCATCAACTTTGCGGACGAGCGCCTGCTGCCGCTGCAATCGGGCGGGTGGGACGCGCTGTACACGGCGTATTACGGGCGCTACCCGGAAAAGCGGAAGCGTGAGACGGTGTATTTCTTCTTCGACGAAATACAGCTGTACCCGCGGTGGGAGCTGTTTGTGGAACGCCTGCGGCGGGAGGAAAACTGCCGCGTGTTCATCACGGGTTCATCGTCGCACCTGCTCTCGCAGGAGATAGCCACGGAGCTGCGCGGGCGCTCGCTCTCCTGCGAGCTGTTTCCGTTCTCGTTTGCGGAATACCTGACGCGTGCGGGCGTGAAGCGCGGCGGCAGGGGCGCGGCGCGGCGCCTGGCGCAGATGAAGGCGTGGGATGATTTCAAGGCGCAGGGCGGGTTCCCCGCCCTGTACGGGCAGCCGGAGGACACGCGCAAGCTCATCCACCGCGAGTACCATAACGCGCTCATGCTGCACGATGTCATCGAGCGCAACCGCGTCTCCCAGCCGCTGGCCATGCGTCACCTGGTGAACCGCCTGCTCAACGGCATCGGCACGGTGTTTTCGTTCCGCAAGATGGGGGAGGAGCTCAAGGCCCTGGGCTTCCCCATCACGCGCGCCACCGTGGCGCAATACCTCCAATGGCTGGAGGACGCCTACTTCATCTTCACCGTCAACGTGTACTCCGCCTCCGTGGCGCGGCAGGCGCGCGAGCTGCGCAAGGTGTACTGCGTGGACCACGCGCTGGCGGACACCCTCTCCAACGGCGTGCTCAGGAACCGCGGCCAGATGCTGGAGAACATCGTGTTCGTGCAGCTGCGCCGCCAGACGGAACGCGTGTTCTACTACAAGAGCAAGGGCGGGTTCGAGGTGGATTTCATGGCCGTGCTGCCGGATGGCGAGAAGCGCCTGGTGCAGGTGTGCGCGGATATCTCCTCGCCCGCCACCCGCAAGCGCGAGCTGCGCGCCCTGCGCGCCGCCATGGAGGAAACCGGGCTGCGGGAGGCGTGGCTCGTCACGGAATGGGAGAACGAGACCGTGGAGCTGCCGTGCGGCACCGTGCACGTGGTGTCCGCCGCAGACTACCTCGCCCAATCCTAACCCCGCGCCGCCACGCGAATTTCCCCAGCCCGCACGGCCCGTGCCGTGCGGGCTTCACCATCCCCGCGCCGCCAGGCGTCAATTGCACGCATCAAAATAAAAAGCGCCTGAAAGTTCCACGCACATCCCCCTACACACATGAGAATTGATGGAAAAGCTTTCCTCCATTGCTCTGAGGGCTTCCGTGTGTGGCTATTGCCCATGTTGAAGGTTACGGGCGCGACACGTCCTTCGATTGACAGGCGGTGAGTACACACCAAGAAGGGAGCCTGCCCTCCCATGCTTTTTTCTCTGCATTCCGCTAAAAGCCGCTATAATTCATGCACATTTTTCTTGTGTCTTTCGAGGAAACTGCTACCATGCAGGTATAGGCTATGAGTCTTCCCTTTCCCAACTCCTTGTTAGCTACGCTAGCGGTCATAGGCATTCTTCTTCCGACTGCTGTCTTTGGCTATCTTTTCTACAGGAGTAGAACCAGCGACCCATTGCACCGCAGAAGTGAAGCGTCCGAGCCGAAAACGAAAGGTGAAGCAGACGAGTATCTTCCCACGCTGGAAATATCTGATACTCCTTCCGATTCCCCCTCCGAATTTATCCTTCCTCTACCGCTTCAGAAAGAAAAAGGTGAGGCTGAGGAAGTTATGCTGCGCGAACTTGCATCCCTAGCAAGGGATGAAAACCTGCGGGGGCTCATTGAATCTCGCTTGGACGACATGAAAGATGAGGATGAAGGCGTGCCGCGGGCTTTGGCCATGGTTGGCCTTTTGGACGAAATTCGCATCCTGTCTCCTGCTTCCGAAGGGCAAGACGCTCAGCTGCTGCAGACAATCGATGCTATGATTCGCAAGCAGCTGGAAACGATGGGGTCCCAGGTCATCGATGACGATGAGTGGGACCCGTCAAGGCAGAAGGCGGTTGAGACCCGCCGAGACCTTCCGGGCGGAGCCGAATCCATAATAGCCGAGATAGTGGCGTCTGGCCTCATGTTCGAGGGGCGGGTGCGCCGCAAGCAATCCGTTATTCTTCACACAGAACCCTAATATTCCACAATTACAACCCAACAAGCGAACAATGAACACTGACATGGATATCACCATCGGGACGCCCGAAATTCAAGAGAATTTTTGGGAGCCGCAGAGCTATTCCGACGACTGCGCAGTCATGGCCCAAGTGAGCCTCTTGCACCAATTCGGCGTGAATATCACGGAAGATCAAGCCGTATACGAATGCGCCTCGCACGGCTGGTACACGCCGGGAGGCGGCACAAGTCCAGACGATGTGGGCAACCTGATGGACCTGTACGGTATCTCCACTCATGACGTCCAAAACGCCACTATTTCTGACTTGGCCCGGGAGCTTAAGGCCGGGCACGGGGTCATTGTGGGGGTCAACTCCTCTGAGCTTTGGGACGATGGGGCTTTGGCGGAGCTGAAGCAATGGCTCTGCGAGATATGCGGGCTGGACAACTCCACCTTCAATCCCGCAGACCATGCGGTGGTGGTTACCGGCATCGATGTCTCCGACCCGAGCGCGCCTCAAGTCATCATCAACGACCCTGGCCACCCGAACGGCCAGGGGCATGCGTATCCTTTGGACAAGTTCATGGATGCATGGGCCAACTCCGATTTCAACTACACAGCAACTGACGCCGCCATCCCGCACGATGAGACCACCATGGGCGACCTGGACTTGCTGGACGTAGGCAAGTGGCTGGTAGGCGGCTTTGTCGGCGGAGCCACCCTGGCCGCCACGGGAGGAGATATCGTTGCGGCCGCGGCTGCCACCGCACAGACGGTAAACATGGTGGAGAGCTGGTTTGCAGACCCGAATTCCGTTCGCGACATATAACCAACCATCAACCAAGAAACAGTTATGCAAAAACTCGCAGCAGCACTGGGCAAGGCGGCGGAGCTGGATGCCCAAATCACGGGCAAGCCGGTGGCCGAGAATTATATCAAGGACCTGAAACTCCTGGGTGCGGGACTCTTCCGCATCGTGGTCATGGGGGAAATCAAGAAGGGCAAGTCCTCTTTCATCAACGCCCTGCTCAATCACAGGAATCTCGTGCCCACAAGCTCCAATGTGGCCACCTCCACTATCTTCAAAATCCACTACGGCCGTCAGGTGGCCTACAAGGTGTTTTTCACTAGGGTGAGCGGTAAGGGAGAACTCGCCATCGGGCCGGACGACCTGCCCAAATTCGGCACGGAGGATGGGAACCCCGGCAATGAAAAGCAGGTGGATTTCATAGAGGTGTGCTGCCCCTCCCCCTTGCTCCAGTCCGGGGTTGTCATCATTGACACCCCGGGGCTCGGCGGCACTTTCCGCGAGCATAAGAAAATTACCTACCAGTACGTTCCTAGGGCAGATGCCGTATTCTTTGTCACGGACAGTGTGGAATCCCCTATCGGAGCCTTGGAGACAGAATATCTCAAGAATATACGAAATATCACCAGGCATGTGTATTTTGTGCAAACCAAGACCAGTGCCGTAGATGCTGATGCGGCGGAGGCGCGCAAGTCGAACAACATGGCCATACTGGTCCGGACGCTGGGCTTGAAGCGGGAGGAAACGCCCTATTACATGGTGGATTCCGAACTGCGCCAGATTGCCGATGATGAGAAGGATACAGAGCTGCTGCAGCTCAGCGGGTATCCGGAGCTGCTCGCATTTGTGAACAGGAAGCTGCTGCCTGCCAAGCGCACCATCCTTGCAGAAAAGGCGGTGACAGCCGCGACCCCCATCTTGCAGCACTTGGCCAACCAAATACACGAAAAGGAGCAGTTCCTGAACGCAGACACCGAGGACAAACGCAACCAAGCGAAGGAGGCTGTGGAGAATGCACAAAAGGCACTGGTGGACTGGGAGACCAGGGAGAAAGGCAAACTGCTGCGCAGCATCGGCAAGGCCATGGACGACAACCGCCGCAAGGTGATTGCCACATTGTCCCAGTGCCGCCCGAACGGAGAAATCCAGACAAAAATGGAGAATATGTTGGCCCAAGCTGCAAACCAGGTTCAGCTGGTGGCAACCATGCGGTTCGTTAACGACAAGCTTCCGGAATACGCTTCAAGATGCATGCAGGAAGCCTCTAACGAGCTGCGCATAAAAACCGAGCGGGTGCTCACAGAGCAAGTCCTCTCCATCTGCCCCGTAGATACCACACTCTCCACCGAGGTGCGAACAGGGGGAACCCAGGTGAACCGCTCGAGGATGGAGCGCATGCTCGCAGAAATAGAGAACGAGAGTGGCGGCACTTTCACCACGTTGAGGACTAGTCTGTACGGAGGGATGGCCGGTATGGGCATCGCCAGTATCGTGGGCGGGGTCATCGGCAGTGTCGTACCTGTGGTGGGCACCATCATCGGCAGCTACGCTGGTATGGCAATCGCAGGCTGGTGGGGGGCAAGCCAGGCCTGCCAGCTCCAGCAACAGCAGGCACTCCGCACCCTCCGCAACCAAGCCGCGGGAGCCATTGCCGCCGCTGTTTCGGACATGTACGACAAGATGCAGCGTAATTTCGACCAGTTGAATGCAGACATCAAGGACTCTGTGCACAACGCAGTGGAGAATAGCCTGCACCAAAGGTCGGACGACTTGCGCGCGGCCGTGGCAGAGCTTCAGGCGCGTGCCAAGATGGATGCCGAGACCCTACAGAAGCGCAGGCAGGGGCTGGATGCGCTTAAGCGCGACTTGGCTGCAATCCAGCGCGTCATAGAAGAGTACCTGCCAGCATAACACGAAAATGTTCCGAAACATGGACAAAGGACAGAACACCAGCACGCTGGAATCACGTCGCATTCAGGCGGAATACAACGATCGCGTGCGCTCCAATGCAGACGACCTGCAGAAATTCGCCTCCGGCATGAACCCAGTGGCGGCAGTCTTCATGCAAATAGCCACTGCCATGCGGGAGCATGTGTCGGACGCCGTGGAACCGTTCAATGTGGCTGTGTTTGGCCGCATGAAAACCGGGAAAAGCAGCCTCATCAACGCGTTGGTAGGTCGCCGCCTGGCCATCACCGGCGTGAACGAGGCTACGGCTACCATCAACCGGCTTACCTACGCTTCCGGTGCGGAGCAACTGGGTACATTCAAGGCTCACTGGCGGGAATCCAGCCCGGAAACTTTCCCCCTGGAACAATTGGCGGCCGATTGGAACGGCAAAGGGGATGACGTGCTGGAACGCATACGCCAGGTGAAGTACCTGGAGCTCTTTGCGGATGCTGATTGGCTGCGCGATGTGCAGGTGACAGACACCCCCGGCACTGATAGCACCGTGCAGGGCCATGAGGACGTGGCCCAGCAGTTCATCAACGGCAAGGAGGCGGATGCGCTCATCTATGTGTTCACCCCCGTGGCCCGCGAAACTGACCAGAAGGATCTGCAAAGCTTCCGCAACGGCTGCCTGCCCGGCTCCAAGCCGGACAACAGCGTCGCCGTGATGCACAAGTGGGACGAAACCTATTGGAACAACGACGGCAATTGGAACGACATCCAGACCAAGGCGAAACGCTTGTACGACCAGATGAAAAAGATGGTGGCGAAAGTGGTGCCGGTAAGCGGCCCCCTGGCCCTCACGGCACAATTGGCAAAGTCGGATTTCTGGGAGAAGGTGCTGGCCCTGCTGCGCACTTTCCCAGAGGAGGAAGCCCTTACTGCCAAGCTGCGCATGGACAAGCTTTGGGCCATGGATACCGTCCGAGCGAAGCTCTACCAGCAAGCCAAGGCGGAATACGACATGCCATGGGCCAGCTTTCGTATTATGCTGCGGGAGTTATACCGCGCCCATTGCGGGGATGCCGCCACAGCCGCCCGCATTACAATGAAGCTCAGCGGTATAGAGGAGCTGCGCACCCTGCTGGACCGCCAATTCTTCAAGGAATCCGCTGTCATCCGTAGGGCTCGCACACGCGCCCGAGTCAAGGACGATGTGAAAGCCGTGCGATTGGCCATGGAACAGGCCAAACAGGACATGGCAACTGAAGTCTCAAAAATGCAAAGCATAGCGGATGCCCTACAGGATGAATCCCTTCGCAGTTGGGTGGAAAACCGCACCTACATGCTGCGCTCGGAACTCGCTTCCATGAAAAAGACATTTGATGTGATTGACCGCGCCTTTATTGACACCAAGAATCAGGCAAATGCCACAGAAAATGCCGTGAAACTGATTCCCTTCGTGGAGAGCCAGGCCCACCGTTTCCCCCATGCCGAAGAGATGGTAGATATGATGCGAAACGGCACTCCTATCCCGATTGAGCACCGGGGAAGCCTGCTTGAGGCCGTATGTGCTATGATACAGGACATGAATCCGGACACAAGCAAAAAGGCAAAAGATCTCCGAGATCTCCTCTATCAATCCTTTCAATCTTGACACAATATATCGACATGACAACACTCGGCATAGATTTCGGCACCACCAAGACCATGGCGGCCTGGGTGAACCCCAAGACTGGTCACCATGAGGTTATCAACTTGGGAGAGGAACACAACTATATCCCCACCACCGTATTCTTGGACAAGGGAGGGATCTTGCACTTCGGTGACGAGGCGGACGATCTCGCCTCTGACGCACCTGGTCGTTACGTCCGCGACTTCAAGATGAAGCTGGGCAGTGGTGCCCCCGCACTCATGTGCTTTCAGGAAGGGCGTCCCTGTACCCGTACGGCCAGGCAGCTTACCGCGTCCTTCTTGAAGCACGTCAAACAGCTTTGCGAGGAGCGCGCATGCTTTTGCACCGTGGATGCCGCAGTCATCACCCGCCCGGTCAACTTCTCCCCCGCTCAAGTGGAGGACCTGCGCATAGCGGCAGAGGAGGCCGGCTTCCGGGAGGTTACCTTTGTCACGGAGCCGGAGGCAGTCGGCTACGCCTTTTGCCGTCTCTCCCCAGATCAGGCATTCCAACACTCGGCTCTCATCGTGGACTGGGGCGGCGGCACACTGGACATGGCGGTGGTGGAGCGTACCGGCGACAAGGTGCAGACCGACCGAACCCGCACGGCTGGGGAAAACATGATGGGCGGTGAGATGTTTGATGCCTACCTGTGGCAGTACGTCTCCAGTTTCCTTCGGGAAAAGGGGGCGGACCTGGCTATGCAGCCGCACACCGTGCTTCAGGCAGCCAAGGCCCAAGTGCGCAGGGCTAAGGAAGCCCTCTCCAAGCGTGAGGAAAAGGAACTGCACCTCGCCACGGCCAATGGAGTCGCGCCTCCCTTGCTCATCCACCGTGTGGACTTTGAGACCCTCATCCGCAATGATGTTCAAAGGGCTGCGGACACGGCACTCAAGCTCATTCGGGGCGAGCAATCCACAACCAAGCCTGAAATGCTCCTTCTGGTGGGCGGCACCAGTCTCATTCCCTTGGTCCGTAGCCAGATGGAGAGGCAAGTGGGTCTGCCCGCGCGCCAGTGGCAGTACACGCGTGAGGCTGTGGCCATCGGTGCGGCTCTCTGGCTACACCAGGACGCGCCAGCTCCTATAGAATCAACGGACCGAGCTGCAATCGGGGAACAGGTCGCGGATTCCGCATCCGCCCAAGCTATTCAACCATCAACCGCAGGCAGCACCTACAAGAAGAAGGCGGAAGAATGCATGCGCAAATACCCGCCAGACTATCGGGCGGCTGCCGAATGGTATGCTAAGGGGCATGATGCGGGAGATTTAAACTGCACCTATCAGTTGGCCGAATGTATGCTTGGTGGCCTGGGCGTGCCAATACTCTACGGGGCGGCCATGGAGCTGGCCGAGTATTTGGAGGCTAGGAACTGCCCCATCGGTTCTTGTCTCATGGGTGAAATGTTTTCCAAAGGGCAGGGCGTGCCCTTGGACGTGGTGCGCGGTAAGACTTGCTATGCCAAGGCTCTGAAGAAGTGCGAAAAGCCCCTCCCTGGCATTGATGACGACACCCGCTACGAAGTGCTCTTTCTTGCGGCTTCTGACTTGAACCTTCATGAGGAAGCTGCCCACTGGGCTCACATGCGCGCCCAAGTGGATGGCTCGCTGTGGTCATACAGCATGGAGGCTAGGTCTAGCATCTATGATATAGACAAGCTCACGCCGCAGGAAATAGACCGACTGAAACAGTTGCTGAAGGAGGGTATACAAGCTGGCGACCCCGGGGCCATGCGTGCCAAGACCATGCTCATGGGAGAAGATGGCCTGTTCCCGGACGACAAAAAGGAAAGAATTCGTCTGTTGCGAGACTCGGCGGACATTTTCCCCATACCCTCTGTCCTGCTGTCCTTGGCCATTCTCACAGGCGATGAGGCGGTTATCAAGCAAATGTGGGAGACTGCTCATTTGGGAATCAGCCGCATTCCTGCGGAGGATGAGCTAGGCTGCGTCATTTCCGTGCATTCCAACTTTTTCGGCGCGGCTATGAGGGTCTACGAGCGCAATGTGGCTGCAAAGCTCATCGATGGCCAACGCATCGATGAAATTATCGCTAGCCCGCTTTCACCAAAGATAGTTGTGCACAATCCGAACAATTTTGCCATCCCTGCCTTCAGCCTTCGTGTCTGTATCCCAGAGCAGAATTACGACCAGACGTTTCCCATTGCCCAAACCATCAAGCCTGGGGAACAAGCCAACATTCTGTTCGAGGATTATGATATTCCTCTGGGTGACAGGATGATACTGGAAGTTTCCTCCAACGGCAAACACAGTCGTATCGACTATGGTGACTTGGAAGTACTAAGTGTACCTGACTTCATCAATTTGGACGGCAACGCCCCGCTCTTGGTCATGGCATGGGAGAAAGGCTTCTTCGGTGGTTACAAAATCATCATCAACAACATGGGAAATGAGGAAGTAACCGGCGTGCATATTCGAAAGCAATCTGGCGCAAAGTCGAATGCCACGGTTTCACTTAAACCAGGCGAATCCATTTCATGGGGATGGTGTGATTTCTCAGATTCCAATGGGCTCGCCGAAAACGAAACCTTCTTTTTGGTGAGCGACGGGCACCTGCCTATTGCAGGCCAGATACACACTACCAAGGATGACAACAACAGCGCTGGCATAGGCTCCATAGCCAAGCTAGGGGGTGCCTTTCTCTTGGGTGCCCTGGGAGCCTCGTGATCTTTAACTGAATCCCCCTAATCCCATGCAAGACATCAGCATCGGCATATATTTCGGCACCACCAAGGCCATGGTGGCATGGGTGAACCCCAAGACCAGCCTACCGGAGACGGTGTGGCTGGGGGGCGAGCACAGCTCCACGGTATATGTGGGAGAGAACGGAGAGTTCTTCTTCGGAGAGGCAGCGGAGAAGGCTGCTGCTCAGCATCCGGAAAGGTATTGCTGCGACTTCAAGGATAAGCTGGGGTCTTCCCAGCCAGCGCTCATGGTGTACAAGGACGGCAAGTTCTGCACGTATTCCGCACGTCAGCTCACCGCAGCTTTCCTGCGCCACATCCGCGAGCGCTGCGAGCGGGAGGTCCTTATACAGGCGGTGGATTCCGCCGTCATAACGCGCCCAGTGGAATTCTCCCCGGCCCAAGTGGAGGATCTGCGGCTGGCAGCAGAGGAGGCCGGCTTTCGGGAGGTAACTTTCATCGTGGAACAGGAAGCCGCGGTTCTAGGCGCCGCGCTGTGGCACACCGCGTTTGCGGAATACTCCAGACAAAGGGAAGCCGAACAGCTTCGCGATCTCATCGAGAGGGACCAAGTGGATGACGAGGATAAATCCAATCTCAACGACCGCGTCTTTAGGCGGCTGTTTGCTGAGAACGATTGGGATTACCCTGTCTATCCCATGGGAACTTTCGGCATCATAGAGAAAATGATTCAATGGCTTGGTGAAAATTTGGGCAGGACAAAGGATGAAGTGGTGAAAAGAAACTCTAGGGATATCTTTCTGTTGGATTGTAGGGAAATCGACAAACAATTGAATGTTTTGAGGAAGAGATTCGACAAGGCGGGCCTCTTGGAGCGCTTGGTCGCTTTCATGACTGCCCATAAAGACTGGGGCGAGAATGCGCAAGAAGAATTGAACTTAATCCAGCAAGGCGACATATTGTACAAAGGAAGGGATAAAATTGAATCCCTAGCACGCCGGAATGAAAAGATCAATACACAGCTCCATCGGCCAGAAACGAATGGAAGCGAAATTAAATCCACATGCGAAGAGGCATTCAATGAGGATTGGAACGATTTGAGGCGTGCCTACGAGACGTTGTTCCGGTTGTACAAGAAGTTCGAGAAAGGGATGAATGTTAGGACAGATAGACGGATAAAGACATTTCAAGCGAAAAAGCCAAACAAATGACTTCCGGTATAAGTTCCGGTATGACCAAGACCATGGTGGCATGAGTGAACCCCGCCAGCGGGCAGCAAGAAACAGGCTGGCAGGCGCGCGAGCTGCGCAAGGTGTACTGCGTGGACCACGCGCTGGCGGACACCCTCTCCAACGGCGTGCTCAGGAACCGCGGCCAGATGCTGGAGAACATCGTGTTCGTGCAGCTGCGCCGCCAGACGGAACGCGTGTTCTACTACAAGAGCAAGGGCGGGTTCGAGGTGGATTTCATGGCCGTGCTGCCGGACGGCGAGAAGCGCCTGGTGCAGGTGTGCGCGGATATCTCCTCTCCCGCCACCCGCAAGCGAGAGCTGCGCGCCCTGCGCGCCGCCATGGAGGAAACCGGGCTGCAGGAGGCGTGGCTCGTCACGGAATGGGAGAACGAAAACGTGGAGCTGCCGTGCGGCACCGTACACGTGGTGCCCGCCGCAGACTACCTTGTCCAATCCTAACCCCGCGCCGCTAGGCGCGCGAACTTTCCAAATTGTAAATCGTCAATCGTCAATTGTAAATTTTCAAAAAATTTTTCAATTTTTTGAAATTGTGCTTGCCAAGCGCAATTTCCGGTGTTACCTTCTCGCCGCCCTATCAAGGAGACTACCTTATCCACTCGAGGTTTCGAATTGACGGAACAGGACAGAAACAACGGCAAGTTCTGCGGCACCGCTGTCGCCTCACGCCGCGCGGATGATGCTTTCCCGCGTGCATGCGCAACAGTCGGCGGCGGAGCTGTCGGCTTGTCACAACCCAAAAGCAATAATGAACACGAACATCAAAATCTATGCCTCCATCGTGGATGACCTGGCGCGCAAGCAGCTGCAGACGCTGCTGGCCCAGTCGGCGTTCGCGGACGCGAAGGTACGTATTATGCCCGATGTTCATGCCGGCAAGGGTTGCGTGATCGGCTTCACGGCCGATCTCGGCAACAAGGTTATTCCTAATATCGTTGGTGTGGACATCGGATGCGGCATGCTCACGGTGAGTCTCGGCAAGCAGAAGCCGGACTTCGCGGAGCTGGATGCCATCATGCACCGAAACATCCCCACCGGGAAATACGTTCACGGCAGGATTGTGGAGGATTTCCCGGAGCTGGATGCACTGCACTGCCTGGGCGAACTCAAGCACCTCGACCGCCTGCGCTGCAGCCTCGGGTCCCTCGGTGGCGGCAACCACTTCGTGGAGGTGGATGCCGCGGCCAACGGCGAGTACTACCTCGTCATCCACTCCGGCTCGCGCAACCTCGGCAAGCAGGTGTGCGAAATCTACCAGCAGATGGCTATCGACTCCGTGCGCGGGCTCACCTCGCCCAAGGAGGCCAAGCTGCGCATCATCGCGGAGTACAGGGCCGCCGGCCGCGAGACCGAAATCCAGGACGCCATCCGCGCGTACCGCAAGGAGTACGCGGAGCGCGTGCCCGCCGTGCCGGCCGACCTCTGCTACCTGGAGGGCGAGCTGCGCGAGCGGTACCTGGACGACATGCGCATCTGCCAGCACTTCGCCACGCGGAACCGCGAGCTCATGGCCAGGGTGATTGTGGAGCGCCTGCACCTGGATGTGCAGGACCAGTTCCACACCATCCACAACTATATCGACCATGAGAGCAACATCGTCCGCAAGGGCGCCATCTCCGCGCGTGCCGGCGAGAAGCTGCTCATCCCCGTCAACATGCAGGACGGCTGTATCTACGGCGTCGGCAAGGGCAACGAGGACTGGAACTTCTCCGCACCGCACGGCGCGGGGCGTCTCATGAGCCGCATGGAGGCCCGCCGCAAGCTCTCGCTGGAGGAATTCCAGCAGCGCATGCAGGGCATCTACTCCACCTCCGTCTCCATGGACACCCTGGATGAATCCCCCATGGCCTACAAGGGCATCGATTCCATCCTCGGACACCTGGAGCCCTCCGTGGAGGTCGTCGACGTCTTCAAGCCCATCTACAACTTCAAGGCGGCCGACGACCTGGATCCGTGGAAGCGCAAGCGCCTCCACAAATCCATGAGCGGAACATAACCCTTCATGGGGTCGACGGGCATCCGACCCCATGCCGGCTCCGGCAGGGGGATGCTCGTATACTCCATCCCCCTGCCGCGAGCTTCCACGGCATGCCCATCTCTGAAGTTGCGTGCCACGCACGCGCTCAACACCCAAGCACACCCCTGCGGACAGGCGCTCACGCCTCCCCCGGGGGCGTTTTTTTCTTGCCCGCCGTGCCGGGCTCGCGTAGCATGGACGCATGATAAGGTTCGTGATGCTCGTTGCGGCCCTGCCATGCCTGGCGGGCTCGGTTTTCGGCCCCGGCGTGTGCTACGATGTGGGCAAGGGCTCGTACAGCGCGGATGCACGCGTGAAGGACACGCACGACACCGTGCTGTGCTGGGCGGCGTCCTCCTCCAACCTCATCCAGTACTGGCAGGACACCTACCTCAAGGCGCACGCGCGGCCCGACACGCCCGATGGCATGAACGCGCAGGTGTACGGCGAGCCGCAGGGCACGCGCTATCTGAACGTGTATGAACAGTTCCTCAAATCATCTGCGGGCGATGAGGGCGGTTTCCAGGCGGACGCGCTCAACTGGTGGTTCAAGAACGCTCCCATGAAGGAGCTTGGCGGCAAGGAGGCGTACTACTCCGTGTTCGATGCGCAACCCGCCGCCGCAGAGGCGCGCAGCTACCTCATGGAGGAGCCCACGCTGGCGCAGTTCCGCGAGATGCTGGAATTGGCGTTCCGCTTCCGCGGCCAGGCCGCCGGGCTGTACGTGTGGCAGATCAACCGCAGGGAACGCCCCGGGACCATGCCATCCAAGAGCCGCTTCCACGCCATCACCTGCTGGGGGTATGAGACAAATGCCGCGGGCGAGCCAGCCGCGCTCTACCTCTCGGATTCCGACGACCGCGCCTTCGGCGTCTTCATGGTGCATGTGGACCGCCGCGTGATTCACGATCCGTTCTCCGGCATGCGCTATCCCTCCATCGTGTTCTACACGGATGACGGTGTGGACGGCTACCAGCCCGGCGAGTTCGAGCCCAACCTGCATTCCGCGTGCGCCATCCTCACGCCGGAGGGCATCGCGAAAGCGCGCCCCAAGCCCAATGCCGCCCCCGCAGCTGCCGCGCGCGAGAACACCATCCTGCCCGCAGGCACCGCGCTGAAAGAAGATTTGCAGGTGGGCAACGGCGCCAACTGCGTGCTGCTGCATGCGGAGAACCTGAAACTGGATGCCGCCCTGCGCGTGTGCGGCGGCAGCCTGGCATCCGTGGCCGCGCTCTCCGCGCGCGCCGTGCAGAACGACGGCAAGCTCTACCTCCGCGGTGGCAGCAACTCCCTGCGCGGCGTGCAGAACAACGGCTACCTGGAATGCGTGGGGGCCGACAGCATCGTGCTGCACGGCGCCGACAACGCGGGGCGGCTGGCCCTGCGCGGCAACAAGTCCGCCGCGGTGAAGGGCGCACCCCTCCGCAACCGCGGCACCGCGCTGCTCTGCGGTAAATCCGCCATCCGCTTTGAGAACGCCGCGCTGGATTCCTCCAACGGCACCGTCCTGCTGGGGCAGGACGCCAACGGCTGCACGCCCACGGAGCTGCGCTTCACGGATGCCGAAGGCCATACCCTCTCCATCACCTCCGCCCCCAACGCTGTGGGCGAGCTGCACAACGTCACCATCACCCCAACCGCCATCCAGGGCCACGGGCTGGATGCCGCCCTCCGCAACGTCAAAATCAACGGCCAACCCAAGCTCACCAACGTGGAACCGCCCCCGCCCGCAATGTGAACAGCCGCCCGCAACTTTCCTGCCCATCGCCACGAATTTCGCATACGCACGCGTGCGGGGCTTGCTTTCCCGCCCGCGCGGGTTATAATACGCGCGTACATATATGCACGCGATAGTAATAGCACAGGCGGCGGCTCCGGCGACGGAGTGGGGGCTGCTGGACCTTTTCGAGAAGGGCGGGCCGCTGATGTGGCCGCTGCTCTTCCTTTCCGTGGTGGCGCTGATGGTGTTCCTGGTGTGTCTGTGGACCACGCGGGATTCTGCGGTGCTGCCGGTGAAGATGGTGCTGGAGGTGGAGAACCTTTTCCGGCACAAGGACTACGCGGCCATCCTGGCGAAATGCGAGCGGGACGGCTCCAGCTTTGCGCGCACCATCCACGTCATCGTTCTGTTCATGCAGCGCAACCCGCGGGCGGGAATCGAGGAGGTGCGCGAGGTGGCCACGGCGGAGGGCTCCCGCCAGGCGAACATCCTCACGCGCCAGATCAACTGGCTGTCGGATATCGGCTCCATTGCGCCCATGATCGGCCTTCTGGGTACGGTGCTGGGCATGATGCGCGCGTTTATGGAGATGGCGGCGGGCAATTTCGAGGGCGTGAAGCAGATGCAGATGGCCGGCGGCATTGCAGAGGCCATGATCACCACGGTGGGCGGCCTGGTGCTGGCCATCCCCAGCATGGCCGCATACGTGTTCTTCCGCAGCCGCATCCAGAAGCATATCACGGACATGGAGGTGGCCATCACCCACATCCTCACGGTGATTTCCGTGCAGATGGACCATGAGAGCCGCCTGGGCAGCACGTACCGCCTGGGCCGCCGCAGCGAGGTGATGGAGGAGGATGACGAGTAACCCGCGCCGCGCATGAAGTTCACCAGCAAAATCCCGGAACCCATCGGCTTCCAGCTGGCACCGCTGCTGGATGTGGTGTTCCTGCTGCTCATCTTCTTTGTGGTCACCCAGAAAATCATCCTCAACGAGCAGGACCTCAAGGTGAAGGTGCCCACCGCGCCCAAGACCTCCGAGGAAACCTCCCGCGCCATCGATGAAATCATCATCAACGCCCGCGAGGAGAACGGCGAGCTCGTCATCACCATCGACCGCGAGATCTTCACCCGCGACGCCCTGCTGCACATGCTGCAGCGCATGGTGAAGGTGAACGAGAACGTGCCGGTGCGCATCCGCGGAGACGCGGAGATGCACTGGCAGAAGATGGCGGATGTCATCTCCACCTGCACGCAGGCGGGCGTGTGGAACGTGTCCTTCTCCAAGAAGATGCCCGAGGACAAGCCCGCCGCCCGGTAACCCCTTTCCCACCATCCCCCCGCAACCATGAAGAAAGCACTTCTCTGCACCCTGGCTTGCGCCGCCCTGGCGGCCCCCCTCCACGCACAGTACGGGGATTCCCTCTCCGTCCACGCGCAGGAGGATTCCTTCGCCATCGCGGAACAGCTCTACATGCAGGCCCGCAACGTGGCCGACCCCACGGACAAAACCCAGGCCATGCGCCGCGCCGCAGAGCTTTTCGCGGATTTCATCCAGCGCTACCCCTCGTCCGCCCTGCGCCAGAAGGCCATGTACTACCAGGCGCTCTGCCTGGCGGATGCCGGTGACCTGGCGGCCGCCAACGCCAAGCTGGGCGTGCTGGCCAACACCACGCGCGGCGAGTACGCCGCCGCCGCCGCCTACAAGCTGGCCACCCAGGCCTACTCCCGCATGATGTGGGACAAGGCGCTGGGCTTCTACCGCATCGCCGTGCGCGAGACTCAGCGCCAGGAGCTGCGGCACGATGCCCTCTACCGCTGCGGCAACGTGCAGCTGCAGATGGGCCGCCGCAAGGACGCGGAGGAGACTTTCCGCAGCCTGCAGGTACTCAAGGGCGTGAAGCCGCTGCTGCGCCAGTCCGCCGTGTTCGCGGTGGCGCAGATGAAGGTGGAGGACGGGAACGACGCGGCGGCGTACGCGCAGTTCCGGAACCTGCTCAACATGACGGAGCTGGATGCGGAGATAGCCGGCAAGGCCACGCTGCAGGCCGCGCGCCTGGCCGCCCGCCTCGGCAAGAACGATGAATCCCAGCAGCTCTACTCCAAGCTCGTCGGCATGCCCGGCATGGCCAAGTACGCCTCGGAGGCCCAGATGGAGCGCATCCTCTCACTCTTCAAGCAGCACAAGTACGCGGAGGTGGTGGCCCTCGCGGAGTCCGCGCACGCCCCGCTGGAGGACGCCGCCAAGGAGGCCCGCCGAGATGTCATCGTGGGCCAGTCCTGCCTGGAGACCAAGGCGTACGGCAAGGCGGTGGACTGGTTCGCCGCCGCGGAGAAGGCCCAGCCCCAAACCGCCCTGGCCGCGGATGCCGGATACCGCCGCATCATCTGCGCCCAGCAGGTCCAGGGAACCAACTTCTTCCACATCGCGGAAAAATACCTCGGCACCTACGCCGTGGCCGGCAGCCCCACCGCGGACCTGCCGTGCGTGGACCTGGTGCGCCTCATGTATGCGGACCGCCTGATGCTCTTCGATGCCGCCGCCGCCGCGCGCCAGTTCGATGCCCTCAACATGGACCAGCTGCCGGAGAGCCTGCGCGCCGACACCGAGTACAAGAAGGCGTGGACCGCGGCCCAGAGCGACAACTACGACCCGCTGCCCACCCTGGAGCACTTCATTGCCACCTATCCGAAGGACGCCCGCGTGCCGGACGCCCTGGCCCTGCGCGGCGCGCACTACGCCAAGACTCACCGCCTGGCCAAGGCCCTGGCGGATTTCGACCGCGTGATTGCGGAGTTCCCGCAGTCGGAGGCCTGCGCCGCCTGCTACCAGAAGGCCGCCCAGGCCTGCGCCACCGAGGACCCCAAGCGCATGGTCAAGTACTACGAGGGCCTCATCAACTACTACGCCGAGCTCGTGAAGCGCGGCGGCCACGACAAGCCGGCCGCCATCGCGGAGGCCCACTACAACATCGCCTGCGCCCTCTACGACACCGACCCCGCCAAGGCCGTGCCCCACTTCCAGGAGGCCCGCACCATGAACGCGGAGCAGTACGCCTCCCTGGTGGATTTGCGCCTGGTGCAGTGCTTCTTCAAGATGAAGGACACGGAGAACCTCCGCCAGGCGCTCAAGGGCCTCAAGGAGGCCAACCCCTCCACCTACGGGGGCCTGCCGCCCGCCATCCTGCGCTGGTGCGGCTGGGCATGCTTCCAGGCCCGCAACTACCCGGACGCCCACACCTTCCTCACCGACGCCCTGCTGCGCGAGCCCAAGGAGAAGTACACCGCTGCGGACGGCAAGCAGTACGAGCGCGCCAAGGTGGAACCCATCGTCTGGAAAACCCTGGCCAAGACCCGCCTGGAGCTGCGCCAGTACCAGACCGGCCTGGAGGCCGCGCAGTTCTACGTCTCCATGGAGACCCAGCCGTACCGCAAGGCGGAGGGCATGGGGGACGAGGCGCAGCTGCTGGTGGCGCTGGGGCGCACGGCGGAGGCCAAGAAAGTGTGCGAGGAAGCCATCGCGCTGGGCATCGACGGCCCCATCAAGTCCTCCCTCTTCCTCACCATGGGGGATGCGTACTACTCCGAGGGCGAGTATGCGGAGGCCGCCAAGTACTACGGCCGCACCGCCAACGTGGTGAGCGACAAGGAGCTCAAGCCCCTCGCGCTCTACAAGATTTCCTGCGCCCTGCTCAAGTGCGGCAGGGAAGGGGAGGCCAAGCCCTACAGCGATTCCCTAAAGGAGGAGTTCCCGGACTGGGTGGCCCCCGCGGCCGCCTCCATGCTCATGGAGCGCGCCCCGCAGCCCTCCAAGCCCGCTCCCGCTCCCCAGCCGCAAACCCAACCGCAACCCCAACCGCAGGCCGCCATTTGATCCATGTTCTACTCCAAAGGGCAGAACCGCCGCAAGGGCTGGTTGTACAGCATGCTCCGCATCAGCCGGCGCCAGCTGATGGTGCTCTGGGTGCTGCTCGGCCTGCTGGTGGCCTCCCTCATCTCCGTGGCGGTGGTCTACCAGGTGCGCGCCTCCGAGTATGACCTGGCGGAGGTGGTGCGCGGCGGCGGCGCCAGCGTGCTCTTCGATTCCGCCGGCAAGCCCGTCGCCAACCTTACCGGGGACCTCCCCCAGCCCGTCACCTGGCAGGAGCTCCCCAAGCACCTGGTGGACGCCTTCGTGGCGCGGGAGGACGACGGCTTCTTTGACCACGGCGGCGTGGTGTTCACGGCCGTGGTGCGCTCCCTGCTGCGCAACCTTTCCTCCATGAAGTACGAGCAGGGCGCCTCCACCATCACCATGCAGCTCACCCGGAACGTGTTCGAGCTGCAGGGCAAATCCCTGGACCGCAAGCTCCTGGAGGCCGCTCTTGCGCGCCGCATCGAGTCCGAGTACGACAAGCAGACCATCCTCTGCCAGTACCTCAGCCGCATCTATTTCGGCCAGAGCCGCTACGGCCTGCGGGATGCCGCTGCCTACTACTTCGGCAAGGAGGTGCGCGACCTCGACCTCGTGGAGAGCGCAACTCTGGCCGGCCTGGTGCGCGGCCCCTCCATCTTCAACCCCGTGGCCGATATGGACAAGGCCATGACCGTGAAGCGCGAGACCCTGGACCGCATGCTGGAGCAGGAGATGATTTCCCGGGATGAGCACGATGCCGCCGCGCAGGCACCCATCAAGCTGCGCATCGGCGATGCCGCGGAGGCCCCAGGCAGCGGCTCCTACCCCACCATGTGGGCCAGCCGAGAGCTGGACGCCCTCAGCGGCGATTTCCTGCAGGGCAGCCGCAGCCTTTCCGTGGTCTCCAACCTGGACCTGGATATCCAGACCTACCTGGAGCGCGCCGTGGAGTCCGCTCTCACCGCCGTGGAGAACCCGCACGAGTACCCGCAGGCCTGGCTCTCCCTCGCAGATTCCCCGGAGGCCGCACAGGCACAGAGGGACGCGTTCGCCAAGATGCGCCGCCCCATCAACCTGCGCCGCCGCGGCATGGACAACAACCTGGAGGGCTTGCTGCAGTGCTGCGCGCTGGTGGTGGATTCGCGCCGCAACCGCAAGGGCAACGTGCTGGCTCTGGTGGGCGGCCGCAGCGCCATCGACGGCGTGGACCGCTGGGAGCGCCGCATGGCGCCGGGGCGCGCGGTGGCACCGCTGGTGTTCAGCTGCGCCTGCCTTCCCGGCGCGGAGGATATGCACATCTCCTCCAAGGATGCCGTGTACACCGGCCGCCAAATCGGCTACGGCGTGGTGCGCGATTTCTTCGACTCCCTGGAGTTGGACGTGGATCTCCCCGACAAGGCGCACGCGGATGACCTGTACGCCGGCAACTTCCGCATGCAGCTGGCGGATTTGGCGCGCCTGCTGTTCGATATGCAGAACCTGGGGCGCGGCTACAGCCTGAGCCTCACCAACACCGTCTGGAGCCGCACCAACACCCCCCTCTACGCCTACGAGCCGGAGAAGGCTCAGGAGTACATCCGCCGCGAGAGCGCGCAGGCCGTCGCCTCCATCCCGCCCTTCTTCTCGCAGGACGACCGCTCCGTGGTGCTCAACGAGGCCCTGCCGGACAACGGCGGCCAGTTCGTGATGATCACGCGCGACAAGGGCGTGGCCGTGTTCGTGTGGATGGGGTTCGACAAGCCCGCGGCGGACGTGGCGGGCACGCGGGAGATGCAGCGCCTGCTGCAGCGCGCCGCCGTCAACCTGGCGCGCGAGGTCTTCAACCAGTCGCGCGCCGTGCTGCGCGCCAAGGCCCAGGAACCCGCCCAGCCCGCGTCATGAGCGATTTCTCTCCAGAGCACTGCCTGGCCGCCGCGCAGAACGCCGCGCGCATCGCCGGCACTTTCCTGCGCAAGAATTTTTCCCGCGCCAAACAGGTGGACGAGGAGCTGGCGCACGACATCAAGCTGCGCCTGGACAAGGACACCCAGGCCATCATCACCGCGGAGCTGCAGGCCGCGTTTCCGGATATCGCCATCCTCGGCGAGGAGGGCAGCACCGGCAGCGCGGATGCGGAGTGCCGCTGGATTGTGGACCCGCTGGACGGCACCGTGAACTACTTTTTCGGCATCCCCATCTTCGCCGTGAGCATTGCCCTGGAGCGGCGGGGCGAGCTGGTGCTCGGCTGCGTGTACGATCCCATGCAGGATGAGATGTTCGCCGCCGTGGCGGGCGGTGCCGCCACCTGCAACGGCAGGCCCATCCACGTCTCCAACCGTGCGCAGATGGCACAGGCCGCCGTGTTCTGCGGCCACGGCACGCACGACGGCTCCGGCGAGGCCGGCATCCGCCGCTTCGCCCGCATTTCCTCGCAGGTGCGCAAGATGCGCATCCTCGGCTCCGCCGCGGTCACGCTCTGCTACGTGGCGGCGGGCCGCATGGATGCGTACATAGAGGACCGCATCTCGCTGTGGGATTTCGCCGCCGCACGCGTCATCCTGGAGGCCGCCGGGGGCAAACTGGAGTTCACGCCGCGCGAGCCCGGCGCGGTGCAGGGCGCCGTGCTGGCGTGGAACGGCCTGCTGCCCCTGCATGATTTCCTTTCATTGTCATGACTACCCCGCAACACAAGCACAAATCCGTTCGCCTGCTGGCCTGGGAGGGCCTGCAGCGCTGGAGCCGCGGCGGCATCTTCGCGGAAACCATCGTTTCCCGCGCCGCACAGCAGCACAACCTCTCGCACGCCGACCGCGCGCTCCTGCAGGCCATCGTGTACGGCACCATCCGCCAGCTCTCCATGCTGGACTACCTGCGGCTGCGGCTGCGCCCCGGCAAGCTGGACGAGCCGCTGCGCTGGCTGGTGCTCATGGGGCTGTGCCAGTTGTTCATCATGCACCAGGCGGAGCACGCCGCCGTGTGCGAAACCGTGGAGCTGGCCACAAAGCGCGTGCGCGGCGTGGTGAACGGCATCCTCCGCAACGCCATCCGCAGGCGCAGCGAATTCGAGAAAGAGATTCCCACCCTGCAGCCCGCCGTGCGCTTCTCATGCCCGCACTGGCTCGCGGAACGCTGGATACAGGAGTTCGGCGGGGACACCGCCTGCGCCATGATGGAGTGGAACACACGCCAATCCCCGCTCTACGCCCGCGTGAACCCGCTCAATCCGCCATCCCCGCTCCCGCAGGGATGGGAGCCCCTGCCGGATGTCCCCGGCTGGTATCGCGTCGACGGCCCCGTGCCGCAAGACCTCTTGAAGGAGGGCAGGGCGTACATGGCGGATCCCTCCACGCGCCACGCGGTGGAGCTGCTGGCCCCGAAGCCCGCCGAGCGCGTGCTGGACGCCTGCGCCGCCCCCGGCGGCAAGTCCGTGGCCATGCTCCAGGCCGCCTGCGGCAACCTCGACCTGCTGGCCACGGATGCCCAGGAGCACCGCCTCCCCGCCTTGCAGCAGAACCTGCAGCGCGCCGCCGGGCGTGACGTGCCCGTGGAAGCCTTCGACTGGACCCAACCCTGCCCGCAGAAGTGGCAGGGCGCGTTCGATGCCGTGCTGCTGGATGTGCCGTGCTCCAACACGGGCGTGCTCCAGCGCCGCGTGGATGCCCGCTGGCGTCTCAGCGCAGAGGAAATCACCCGCCTCGCAACCCTTCAGCGCCAGATTTTGGAAAACGCCTGCGCCGCCGTGCGCTCCGGCGGCCGCCTCGTCTACTCCACCTGCTCCATCGAGAAAGAGGAGGACACCGACGTGGTGCAATCCTTCCTCTCCGCCCACCCGGACTTCACCTTGGAGCAGGAGCACCTGGCCCTCCCACATGTGGAGCACTCCGACGGCGCCTACGCCGCCCTCCTCCGCCGCAGGGCGTAGCGTTGGCGTGAGTTTATTGGAACGTAAATCACGTTTTGTAAAAATAGATATTTACAAATGCGTAAAAAATGTTTACAATATCCATGCCATGGGAGAGGAAAAAGCGTGGGAGAATGTGTTGAACGCGCTGTTTTGCCAAACCGCGAAACTGAGGCCGGTTCGGCATGATGACGCGCAGTTGCCGCCGTACCTGCGCAGCAGGTACAGTGTGTACCGCTACCGCGTGCCGCAGGGTGTGCTTGTGGCAATCCAAGACCGCCAATGGAGCGGCATGGAAACGCCGGATGAGCTGCTGGGCATCGCAGCCCGCTTCCAAGCGCAGTTCGAGCTGCCGGTGGTGTTGCTGGTGGGCGAACTCACGTCCACCCTGCGGAATCGTTATGTCGGGCGCGGGGTGCCTTTTGCATCGCTCAACGGAGTGGCGTTTGTTCCGGGGTATTTTATGCAGTTGGCGCGCCTGAGACCGGGGCTGCCGCTGCACCGGGAGAAAGTGAACGCCCACGGTCAGCTGATGTTTTTACGCCACCTGTTGCACGGCGATGTTTCGGGCGAGTCTCTGCGCCGGGTTGCAGAGCTGTTGCATTGCCATCCCATCCAAATCTCGCGCGGCAAGGATTCGCTGGCGGCGCATGCTCTGTGCTCCTTCTCCGGCCGCACGCGCAACGCGAGTTTCTCCCTGCCGGAACCTTCCGCAGATCTGTGGCTGCGCGCACGCGATGTCCTTGATTCCCCGGTCGCCCGCATCCTCTACCTCAACCGAACCCCTGCCCATGCTCCCTTGGCGGGGGAGAGCGCGCTGAGCCGGTCGTCCCTGCTTTCCCCGCCTGCACTGCCATGCTATGCCATGGGCAGGGAGGACGCCGCGCGCATCCCCGCCGCGCGCATCCTGCCGGATGCCTACGGCGCCGCCGCGAGCGTGCAGGTGTGGCGCTATGACCCCGCGCTTCTCATGCAGCGGGGCGACACATGCGTGGACCCGCTTTCCTTGTACCTTTCTCTCATGGATGAAGCCGACGACCGCATCCTGCAGGAACTCCAAACCCTCCCCATGCCATGGACCCCGAAACACTAAACCAGATTCACCACTTTTGTTCCCATTTCGCCGGGCATGAGGAGAGCTTCGTTCTGATTGGCGGCAGCGCGTGTTCATGCTGGTATGCAGATTCCCCCACGTCCTTTCGAGGCACGCGGGATATCGATGTCGTCATCGTGGTGGAAGCGCTGAACCGGGAGTTCGTGGATTTGCTCGTCTCCTACCTGCGCGGCAATGGATATGCCTCTTGGGTGCGGCATCCCCATGACGGCCCCGCCAAGCGGGTCATGTACCGCTTTGTCAATCCCGCCAACCGCCAGGCAGCCGCGCAAATTGAGCTCTTGAGCCGCAGCGGCGAAATCCGCCGTATCGAATCCCTGCAACGCGCCGTGCCCCTCAAGGCGGAGGGCGAATACACCGGACTGTCCGGCATTGTGCTGGATGATGCCTACTACGATTTCATCCGCACCCAGCGCCAAACGGTCATGGGGTGCCCCGTGCTGTCCCTGCCGGCACTCGTATTGCTCAAAATCAAGGCGTTTCTCAACCTCGGCGCAGCAGCAGCGGCTGCGGCCGCTCCCCCGCAGGGGAGCGATTCCGCCGCCGACAACTGCAAAAAGCACCGCAACGATGTCTTCTTTATGCTCGCCACCATGGAGCCTGAGCTGTATGCCACACCCATCCCCCTGGCACCTGCGCTCATGGAGGATTTGAGTTCTTTCACGGCGCAATTCATGAACGACCCCTCTGCGGAATCCGCCGTGCGCGATTCCCTGCGCCGCCGTCTGGGGCGCGCCTTTCCCTTCTCCATGGAAATTCTCATCTCTACGCTGAACGCCATGTTCATCCCCGCTGAGTAGCCCTTATCCCATACCCGTTTTTCACTTTTCTTAAAAAAATGCTGGAAATCTTTTGGCTGTGCCACTATAATTGCGCATAGAAATTTCCCAAGTAGTACACTGACATGATAACCAAGCAGCTTACAATACTCAACAAGCTCGGCATCCATGCCCGTCCCGCTGCTCAGTTCGTTCGCACGGCATCCCGCTTCGAGGCGGCGGTGACCGTGGAGAAGGACGGAGAGGCCGTGGACGGCAAGAGCATCATGGGCTTGATGATGCTGGCCGTTGGCTGGGGCGCCGTTATCAACGTGAATGTGGAGGGTGCGGATGAGAGTGAGGCAATGAAGGCTTTGGAAGATCTCATCAACAGCAAGTTCGGCGAGGAGTGATTCCCCCCGCCCGCAGCTTTGCCCACGCGCCCTGCACCCACGTTCCATGACGCCCGACGTTGAAATCCGCCTGAAGGGGTTGCCCGTATCACCCGGCATCTCCATGGGCATGCTGCGCGTGGAGGCCCGCGGCTGCGCGGCCCCGCCGCTCCGCAGCATCACCCCGGAGGAAACGCCCCACGAGTGGGACCGTTTCGAGGCCGCACTCCAGCGAACCGAGGAGGAGCTCAACAGCCTCCGCGACCGCATCCGCAAGGTCTCCGGAGACATGGAGGCCGCCATTTTCGACGCCCAGATCCTCTTCCTGCGCGATTCCATGGTGATGAAGGCCCTGCACAAGGAGTTCGACCGCCGCATGCAGAACATGGAATCCGTCTACTACGCCGTGGTGCAGAACTTCATGGAGGCCATGCGCCATGTGGACGACCCCTACCTGCGCTCCCGCGTGACCGATATGGCGGACGTGCTGCAGCGCGTGCTGCGCAACATGGCCCCCGCGCGCTCCGCCGCACACGCGGCAGATGTGGAATCCCACCTGCTGGCCGCGTACGACCTGACGCCCAGCGACACCGCAGACCTGGACACCTCGCGCGTGCTGGGGCTGGTGACGGAGGTGGGCTCCGCCGTTTCCCACACGGCCATCCTTGCGCGCTCCCTGGGCCTGCCCGCCCTGGTGGACATCCCCCAGCTCATGCTCAAGACCACCAACGGCCAGCAGGCGGTGCTGGACGGTTACAACGGCCTGCTCATCCTCAACCCCACGGAGGAAACCACCACTCACTACCGCCACCTCCAGGCGCAGAAGGCCAAGGCCTACCAGGCCCTGGTGGAGATGAAGGACCTGCCGTCCGAAACGCGCGACGGCCGCCGCATCCGCCTGGCCGCCAACGTGCAGTTCGCGCACGAGTTCGATGCCATCGCGCGCTGCGGCGCGGAGGGCGTGGGCCTCTACCGCACGGAATTCTTCCTGCTGGACGGTTCCTCCCGGCTGCCGGACGAGGAGGCCCAGTACCGCCACTACCGCGAGCTGGTGGAGAAGTGCGCCCCGCATGAGGTCGTTTTCCGCACCCTGGATTCCGGCGGCGACAAGCTGCCCTTCGAGAAAGAGGACGCCAAGGAGGACAACCCCTTCCTCGGCTGGCGCGGCATCCGCGTCTCCCTCTCCCGCCCGGATATCTTCAAGCAGCAGCTGCGCGCCATCATGCGCGCCTCCGCCCACGGCCGCGCCGCCGTCATGTTCCCCATGGTCTCCGGCGTGACAGAGGTCAAGGAGATCCGCGCCATCATCGACGAGTGCCGCGCGGAGCTGCGCGCCCGCGGCGAGGCGTTCGACGAGCAGATGCGCATCGGCGTGATGATTGAGGTGCCCAGCGCCGCCATGATGGCCAACGTGCTCACCCGGTACGTGGATTTCTTCTCCATCGGCACGAACGACCTCACCCAGTACACCATTGCCGTGGACCGCGTGAACTACCGTGTGGCGCAGATGTTCCGCCCCACCCACCCCGGCGTGGTGCGCCTCATCAGCCACACCATTGAGGCCGGTATCCCCACCGCCATCTGCGGTGAGATGGGCGGCAACCTCTCCCTGGTCCCCCTGCTGGTGGGCCTGGGCGCCAGCGAGATTTCCGTCGGCACCCACCGCCTCCCCCTCATCCGTTTCGCCATCCGCCACCTTGATTACGAGGAGTGCCGCCAAATGGCGCAGCAGGCCCTCCAGGCCTCAGACAGCAAGACCATCCGCGCCCTCTCCAAGGCCCTGGCCCTTAAATCATACCCCTCACTCTTTGATTAGGGAACGGGAGATTTACAATTTACGATTTACAATTTACAATTTGGAAAATTCGGCGCGGCGGAGCCGCGCGGGGAGTGAGGCCGCACCCGCTGCCGCCCACCACGCAGAAGGGCCGTCCGGCAGCATGCCGGACGGCCCTTGGTAATCTTCGCGGCGAAGCCGCCTAACTTACAAAATCGTCAATCGTAAATTGTAAATCGTAAATCACACAAGTCCCTGGTCGATCATGGCGTCCGCCACCTTCACGAAGCCCGCGATATTGGCGCCGGCCACGTAGTTGGTGAACTTGGCGTCGCTGTCGGTCTTGTACTCGTGCGCGTGGGAGTAGGCGTTCTCGTGGATGTTCTTCATGATGTTGAAGAGCTTGGTGTCCACCTCCTCGGCGGTCCAGCTGAGGCGCTGGCTGTTTTGCGCCATCTCCAGGCCGGAGGTTGCCACGCCGCCGGCGTTGGCGGCCTTGGCCGGGCCGAAGAGGATCTTGGCGTCCAAGAAGTTGGAGATGCCCTCCAGGTTGGTGGGCATGTTGGCGCCCTCCGCCACCAGCTTGCAGCCGTTCATGATGAGGTTGGCGGCCTCCGCGCCGTTGATTTCGTTCTGCGTGGCGCAGGGGAACGCGCAGTCGCACGGCACGCTCCACGGGCGCATGTCCTCATGGTATTCCGCGCCCTTGAAGTGCTCCGCGTACTCCTTGATGCGCCCGCGGCGCTCGTTCTTCAGTTCCATGATCCACGCCAGCTTCTCGGCGTCGATGCCATCCTTGTCGTAGATGAATCCGTTGGAGTCAGACATGGTGACCACCTTCGCGCCCAGCTGGGTGAGCTTCTGCACGGCGAACTGCGCCACGTTGCCCGCGCCGGACACCAGGCAGGTCTTGCCCTCCAGGGAATCGTTCTGCGTGGCAAGCATGTTCTGCGCAAAGTAGGACACGCCGTAGCCGGTGGCCTCCGGGCGCATGATGGATCCGCCCCAGTTGCGCCCCTTGCCCGTGAGCACCCCGGAGAACACGCCCGTGAGCCGCTTGTACTGACCGAAGAGGTAGCCGATTTCACGGCCGCCCACGCCGATGTCGCCCGCGGGCACGTCCGTGTCCGCTCCCACGTGGCGGTACAGCTCCGTCATGAAGCTCTGGCAGAAGCGCATCACCTCGGCGTCGCTTTTGCCCTTGGGGTCGAAATCCGCGCCGCCCTTGCCGCCGCCCATGGCCAGCGTGGTGAGGGAATTCTTGAAAATCTGCTCGAAACCCAGGAACTTCAGGATGCCCAGGTTCACGGAGGGGTGGAAGCGCAGGCCGCCCTTGTACGGGCCGATGGCGCTGTTGAACTGGATGCGGTACCCGCGGTTCACGCGGATGTGGCCTTGGTCGTCCATCCACGGCACGCGGAAAATGATCGTGCGTTCCGGTTCCGTGATGCGTTCCAGGATGCAATTGTCCTCGTATTTCTTCTTCGCCTCCAGCACAGGTGCAATGGTGGAGACTACTTCCTGCACGGCCTGCAGGAATTCGGGTTCGCCCGCGTTTTTCGCGCACACCTCTTCCAGTACCCTTGTGGTATAGTTTGACATTGTCGTGATTGTTGGCTGGGTTTCGCAGCCCCTTGATTTTGAAAGCAGGGAGGTGCGTTCAACCGCGCGCAATTCTAGCACACCCACCATCCCGTAAAAGTTTTTTCCGCCATGCTGACACAAAAAACACCGCCGCCTGCCGGTTGGTCGGCTGGCGGCGGTTGAAGGTTGATTCCTTTCGCGGGCTTACCCTATGACGGCGGCGCAGCGGGCGCAGAGGCCGTCGGCGTTGGCGGCGGGCTCGTAGCGGCGGCAGCGGGGGCACATGGCGTAGCCGCTCTTCTCCGCGGTGGCGGAGAGGGCGTCTCCCGTGGCCACGTTCACATCCGCCACGATGAAGAACTCCTTGGCGAACTCCTTGTCGGCCAGGAGTGCGGCCACGGTGGGTGCCTCGTCCGCGGGGATGGTGAGGTTGACCACGGCCTCGTTGTTCTTGTTGAAGGCCTTGGCCTTGATTTGGGCCTCGATGGCAATCTGGATGGTTCCCTTGATCTGCTGCAGGCGGTCGAAGTCCGCGATGAGGCGGTCCTCCTCCGGCGTGGCGGGGGTGATTTCCGGGAAGTCCTGCTCATGCACGGAACCGGCGTGTCCGGCGTGCTCCCAGGCCTCGTCGCAGGTGTAGGCCAGGATGGGGGCCAGCAGCTTCACCAGCGTGTCGAACACGCGGGCGATGGCGTACTGCTTGCTGATGCGGCGCGGGGAGTCCGCGGCGTCGCAGTAGAGGCTGTCCTTGGTGATGTCGATGTAGAGCGCGGAGAGGTCGTTGGTGCAGAACTGGTTGATGGCCATGAAGACCTTGCGGAACTCGTAGGCGTCGTACGCGGCGCGCACCTCGCGCACCAGGGCGGCGGCGCGGGCCAGGATCCACTTGTCCAGCGGGGCAAGCTCCGCGGGCGTTGCGCCGTTGTAGCCCTTCATGTTGGCCAGCAGGATGCGCAGGGTGTTGCGCAGGCGGCGGTAGGGGTCGGTGACCTGCTTGAAGAGGTCCTCGCCGAAGGGGACCTCGTTCTGCCAGTCCACGCTGCTGACCCAGAGGCGCACGATGTCCGCGCCGTACTTCTCGTAGAAATACTTGGCGTTGGTGGGCTTCTGGTAGGTGCCCTGGGCGCTCTTGGAAATCTTTGAGCGGTCCTGGTTCACCACGAAGGCGTGGGTGAGCACCTGCTTGTAGGGGGCGCAGCCGCGCCAGGCGCAGGAAAGCATGAGCGAGCTCTGGAACCAGCCGCGGTGCTGGTCCGTGGCCTCCAGGTACACATCGCACGGGGCCTCCAGCTCCGGGTGGTTCTCCAGCACCGCCACGTGCGAGCAGCCGGAGTCGATCCACACGTCAAGCGTGTCCTTGCCCTTGCGCAGCCCGGCGGGAAGCCCCAGCCTCTCGCACAGCTCGGCGTCGCTCAGCTCGAACCAGATGTTGGTGCCGTGCTCCTCCACCAGGTCCGCCACCTTGCGCACGGTGTCCGCCTGCAGCACGGGCTTGTCGTCCGCATCGTAGAAGACGGGCAGGGGGACGCCCCAGGTACGCTGGCGGCTGATGCACCAGTCCGGGCGTGCCTCCACGGTGGAGTAGATGCGGTTCTCGCCCCAGGCGGGCAGCCACTTGGTCTTCTGGATCTGCTCCAGGGCCATGGGGCGCAGCTTCTCCATGCTGATGAAGAACTGCTTGACCGCGCGGAAGATGATGGGGGTCTTGGAGCGCCAGCAGTGCGGGTACTGGTGCGTGAACTCCTCGCGCCCCAGCAGGCGGTCCCGCTCCACGAGCATGGCGATGACGTCCTCGTTGGAGTCGAACACGTGCTTGCCCACCAGCGCGGGCACGCCGCATTCCGCCGTGTACTTGCCGTCGTCGTCAACGGGGGAGAGAATCGGCAGGCCGTACTGCATGCCGGCAATGTAGTCGTCCATACCGTGGCCGGGGGCGATGTGCACGGCGCCGGTGCCGGTGTCCACGGTGACGTATTGCGCGTTGATGATGAGGGAATCCCTGTCCAGGAAGGGGTGGCGGGCCTTCTTGCCCTCCAGCTCGCTGCCCTTGAGCGTGCCGATTTCATTCTGCAGCGCCCATCCGGTCTTCTCGGTGAAGGTCTCGATCAGCTCGCGCACCACGATGAAGTTGCGCTCGCGGCCCTCCTTGGCGAAGGTGCCCAGCACGTAGGTGAAATCCGGGTGCAGGGCCACGGCCAGGTTGCTGGGCAGCGTCCACGGCGTGGTGGTCCAGATGGTCATCTCGCATTCCGTGCCGAGCACGGGCTCGGTCATCGGGAAGGCCACGAAGATGGACGTGGCGGTGTCCTCCATGTACTCCACCTCGGCCTCCGCCAGCGCGGTGTGGTGCGCGTAGCTCCACTGCACCGGCTTGAGCGACTGGTATACGGCGCCCTGTTCCACCAGTTTGGCGAACACGCGCAGGATGTGGCACTCGTACTTCGGGTCCATGGTGACGTACGGGTGGAACCAGTCCCCGAACACGCCGAGGCGGCGGAAGGACGCGCGCTGCTGGTCGATGTAGCCCAGGGCGAACTCCGCGCAGCGGCGGCGGATTTCCGCCGGCTCCAGGCCCTGCGCCTCCTTCACCACCTTGGCCTCGATGGGCAGGCCGTGGCAGTCCCAGCCCGGGATGAACGGCGCGTAGTAGCCCGCCATCGTCTTGCTCTTCACAATGAAATCCTTGAGCACCTTGTTCAGGCCGGTGCCCATGTGTACGTCGCCGTTGGCGAAGGGAGGCCCGTCGTGCAGGATGAACCGCGGTGCGTTCTGCGCCTTGCGGCGCTCCGTAATTCGCTCGTACAGCTTGCCGCTTTCCCATTTTTCAAGCCTCTGGGGCTCCTTCGTCGTCAGGTCGCCACGCATGGGAAACGTGGTGTCCGGCAGAAAGATGGTGTCCTTGTAGCTCTTGGCGTCTGTACTCATAGCGCGCGCAATATACGCCCCGCCGCCCCGTTTGTCAACCTAAACATGCGCCACGTATGCGGGTTTGGTGCGCGGCGCGGCAATTTGGGCTTGCCTTTTGGTGCGTTTCGGTATACCTTGGCGTGCCGCCACGCGCGGTGCAACCACAGATATTCGCTATGGAAAACTCCAAGATTGAACGCGCCCTCCTTTCCGTCTCCGACAAGACGGGGCTCGACAAGTTCGCCAAGGGCCTGGTGGCCCAGAATGTGCAGCTGATTTCCACGGGCGGCACCTGCCGCTACCTCAAGGAGCTCGGCCTGCCCGTCACGGAAATATCCGACTACACCGGCGCGCCGGAACTCTTCGACGGCCGCGTGAAGACCCTCCATCCCAAGGTCCACGGCGGCCTCCTCCAGCGCCGCGACCTGCCGGAACACCAGCAGCAGGCCAAGGACAACAACATCCCCACCATCGACCTCGTCTGCGTCAACCTCTACCCCTTCGAGGAAACCATCGCCAAGGACGGCGTGACCCTCGCGGAGGCCATCGAGAAGATCGACATCGGCGGCCCGTCCATGCTGCGCTCCGCCGCCAAGAACTACGCCAGCGTCACCGTGGTGAGCGACCCCGCGGACTACGACACCGTGCTGGAGGAAATGGAGAACCACGGCGGCAGCACCACGCTCAAGACGCGCGAGAAGCTGGCGGTGAAAGTGTTCATGCGCACCTCCGGGTACGACACCGCCATCTCCAACTACCTTGGCCACCGCGCGGAGGAATCCACCCGCAACAACTTCTCCCTCTCCCTGCCGTTCAGCCAGGCACTGCGCTACGGCGACAACCCGCACCAGCCCAGCGTGCTCTACGGCAACTTTGATTCCATCTTCACCCAGCTGCAGGGCAAGGAGCTCTCCTACACCAACGTGCTGGACCTGGATGCCGCCGCCTCCCTCATCATGAACTTCCGCCGCCCAACGGTCGCCATCCTCAAGCACACCAACCCCTGCGGCGTGGGACAGGACGACGAGGACCTGGTGGAAGCCTGGAAGCGCGCGTACCAGACGGACACGCAGGCCCCCTTCGGCGGCGTCATCGTCATGAACCGCCCGATGACGGAAGCCCTCGCGCGCATCGTGGGCGCCATCTTCACGGATGTCATCATCGCCCCGGACTTCGAGCCGGAGGCCCGCGCCATCCTGCAGAAGAAGAAGAACTGCCGCATCATGAAGATCGATATGGAGGCGTGGAAGGAATTCTGCAAGCTGCCCATGGTGCGCACGGCGCCCGGCGGCATCATGACCATGAAGCGCGACGACCTGGCGCAGGGCCTGGACAACCTGGAGGCCAAGGTGGTCACCAAGCGCGTGCCCACCGCGGACGAGCTGGAGGCCATGCGCTTCGCCTGGCGCGTTTGCAAGCAGGTACACTCCAACGCCATCGTCTTCACCGACAAGAACGGCACGCTCGGCATCGGTGCCGGCCAGATGAGCCGCGTGGATTCCGCCAAGATCGCCGTGTGGAAGGCGGGGCAGGCCGGCCTCACCCTCAAGGGCAGCGTGATTGCATCCGACGGCATGTTCCCGTTCGCCGACGGCCTGCAGACCGCGATTGACGCGGGCGCCACCGCGTGCATCCAGCCCGGCGGCTCCATCCGCGACGAGGAGGTGATTGCAGCCGCCGACGCCGCGGGCATCGCCATGGTGTTCACCGGCGCGCGCCACTTCCTGCACTAACACTACACCGCACCCGGGCGCGCATGCACCATGCCGCCCGGGTGCCTTGTCTTCCCACCACACATTCCACCGCCATGCATCTCGGAGTCAACATCGACCACGTCGCCACGCTGCGCCAGGCGCGCTACGCCACCATGCTTCACCTTCCCAACGCGGAACCCTCCGTGCTGGATGCCGCGCGCGCGGCCATGCAGGGCGGCGCGGATTCCATCACCCTCCACGTGCGCGAGGACCGCCGCCACATGCAGGACGACGATGCGCGCGCCGTGCGCCGCGAGATTGCGCTGCCGCTCAACCTGGAGATGGGCGCCACGCCCGCCATGCTGGAGTTCGCACTCTCCCTCAAGCCGGATTTCGTGTGCCTGGTGCCGGAACGCCGCCAGGAAATCACCACGGAAGGCGGACTGGATGTCGCCGCGCGCATGGATGAGCTGAAGCCGCTCGTTGCCGCGCTCATGGGCAACGGCAGCCGCGTCAGCATGTTCATCGACCCCGACATTGCGCAGGTGGAGGCAAGCGCCGCCATCGGCGCGCCCATGGTGGAGCTGCACACCGGGCGCTTCGCCAACACGCAGGGCGCGGAGCGCGCGGCAGAGACTGCACGCCTGGTGGCCGCCGCCACGCGCGCACACGAACTCGGCGTGGAGGTGCATGCAGGACACGGCATTCAAATCGCCAACCTGCAGGAGCTGCACGCCGTGCCGTTCCTTACGGAGCTCAACATCGGACACACCATCGTGGCGCGCGCAATCTTCATCGGATTGTCCGCCGCCGTGCGTGAGATGAAGGATGCCGTTTCCGCGCTGGATTGGTGATTTTCCCTTTGTCAAGCCTCTTTTTCGTGCGTTTTCCCCGTGAAAACGCACTTTTTTTGCATTTTTTTGAAGAAAAACGCAATTTTCCCCTTGAAACGGCGCGAAGCCGTGCTAATATGAAGCCCTATGAACAAAACTCAACTCGTTGACCTGATTCAGGCGAAACTTGGTAAGGAAGCGACGAAGAAGTGCGCCGAAACCGCACTTGCCGCTGTCCTCGACGCTATCACCGCTGCTGTCAAGAAGGACAAGGTCCAGCTTGTCGGCTTCGGCACGTTTGAGATGAAGACCCGTGCCGCCCGCACCGGTCGCAATCCCCAGACGGGTGCTGCCATGAAGATAGCCGCTTCCACCACGCTTGCATTCAAGCCCTCCTCCATCTTCAAGAAGAAGAAGGGTTGTGCCAAGAAGAAGTAAATCTTCGCAACGATGATTCTCCAAGCCGTCCGGCCCCGCGCCGGGCGGCTTTTTTTTCTGCGCGCGCACACACCTGAAATCGCCTTTACTTTGGATGCGGGGCGGGTTAGAATGCCGCGGAGGAATGGACACCGCCTTTGTACCAGAAGACTACTTCGCGCGCTACACCGTGCCGCAGATATTCGGCGCGGGGGAGGCGTGCGAGGTGGATTTGGGCTGCGGTGACGGCGGTTTCCTGCTGGAGATGGCGGCGCACTACCCGGAGCGGCGTTTCCTGGGTGTGGAGCGCCTGCTGGGGCGCATCCGCAAGGTGTGCCGGGATGCGGAGAAGCGCGGGCTGGCGAACGTGCGCGGCCTGCGCGTGGAGAGCCGCTACTTCCTGGAGTGGATGATGGCCCCCGGAAGCATCAGCCGCCTGCACTACCTCTTCCCGGACCCCTGGCCCAAGGAGAAGCACCACAAGAACCGCCTGGTGCAGGAGAGCTTCATCCCCGTGCTGCACCGCGCGCTGGCGGAGGACGGCGAGATGCTCTTCAAGACCGACCACGAGGAATATTTCGAGTGGGTGTGCGATTTGATGGACGCCTCGCCCCTCTTCACCCGCGCGGAGTGGAACGCGGAGTTCTACCCCAAGACCGATTTCCAGAAGCAGTGGGAGGCCATGGGCAAACCCATCTTCGCCGCCAGATTCACCAAGAGCCATGTCGTTTGATTTGCACAGCACCGATCCCTCCGGCGCCCGCCTGGGCACGCTGCACCTGCCCCACGGGGATGTGCAGACGCCCATCTTCATGCCCGTGGGCACCCAGGGCACGGTGAAGACCCTCCACCCCGCCGAGCTGGAGGAGCTGGGCGCGCAAATCATCCTTGGCAACACCTACCACCTCTGCCTGCGCCCCGGCGACGAATCCATCCGCGACCTCGGCGGGCTGCACGCCTTCGCCGGCTGGGACAAGCCCATGCTCACGGATTCCGGCGGCTTCCAGGTGTGGAGCCTCGCCAAGCTCCGCAAAATCACGGAGGAGGGCGTGCGCTTCTGCAACCACATCGACGGCGCGTACATGATGCTCTCCCCGGAGCGCAGCATGGAGATCCAGGCCAACCTGGGCAGCGATATCGCCATGCTGTTCGACGAGTGCCCGCCCTACCCGTGCGACCGCAAGTACGCGGAGAAGTCCCTGGGCTACACGCTGCGCTGGGCCAGGCGCTGCAAGGCCTGGGTGGACGAGCACCAACCGATGAGCGGTCCCGCGCCGCAACAGCACTTCGGTATCGTGCAGGGCTCCGTCTTCGCGGACCTGCGCCAGCGCTGCGCGGAGGAGCTGGCCGCCATGGAGTTCGACGGCTACGCCATCGGCGGCGTCTCCGTGGGCGAGCCGGAGGAGGAGATGCTCCGCGCCATCGAGAACACCACACCCTTCCTGCCGCAGGACAAGGCGCGCTACGCCATGGGCCTGGGAACCCCTGTGCAAATCCTGGAGATGATCGAGCGCGGGGTGGACATGTTCGATTGCGTGATGCCCACACGCCTGGCGCGCCACGGCATCGCCATGACACCGGACGGCCCCATGCACATCAAGAACGAGCGCTGGAAGAACGACACCAAGCCCATCGACCCCGAGGGCCATCCGCACGTGAACCGCTTCTCCCGCGCGGCGGTGCGGCACTTCTTCCGTGCGGGGGAGATGCTGGCGCTGCGCCTGCTCTCCTTCCAGAACCTCCACTTCTACCTCCGGCTCATGGCGCAAGCGAGAAGCGCCATCGCGGCCGGCCAATTCGCTGCCTTCAAACGCAGCTTCATCTCGCGATACCAAGCTAACGATATACAATGAACACCATGTTATTCCTGGCAGACGGCGCCCCGCAGGGCGGTGGCATGAGCGGCATCATCTCGATTGTCCTCATCTTCGTCATCATGTACTTCATCCTCTTCCGCCCACAGCAGAAGCAGCAGAAGGAACTCCGTGAGCGGCAGAACAATCTCAAAATCGGCGACAAGGTCGTGACCGCCGGCGGCATCTACGGCATCATCCGCGAGGTGATGGACGCCGCCGTCAAGCTGGAGATCGCCCCCAACACCGTCATCAAGATCGCCAAGACCAGCATCGTCTCCATGGTGAACAAGGACGGCTCCGCGGACATCCCGCAGAAGTAATCCCGCGAGACGTGCAACAAGTCTACACAGCGGACGCCGCACTGGCGGCCGACACCGCGCCCTATGCCGCGCGCCTGGCGGTGGTGGGCAACCCCATCGCGCATTCACGCTCGCCGCAGATGCAGCTTGCCGCGCTGCGCGCCGCCGGTATCCCCGGCACCTACGTGCGCGTGCTGGCGGAACGCGAGGGCGACGCCTTCGAGCGCACCCTCCCCGCCCTGCAGCGCATGGGGTTCTGCGGGCTGAACGTCACCGTGCCGTTCAAGTACCGCGCGTTCGCCGCGGCGGATTGCAGCGGCGACCCGCTGGCCTCCCTCTGCGGCAGCTGCAACACCCTGGCTTGGCGCAACGGCTGCTGGGTGGGCTGGAACACGGACGGCCCCGGGTTCGCCCGCGCCATCCGCGAGTTCTGCGAACGCGAGTTGTCCGAGCTGCGCGTGGTGCTGATGGGCGCGTGCGGCGGCGCGGGAAGCGCGCTCGCCTGCGAGTGCGCGCTGGCGGGCTGCAAGCACCTCACGCTGGTGAACCGCCCCAAGCCCGCCCTGCAGGAGCTGGAGAGAAAACTCTCCCCCTTCGCCCCCGTGCAGGCCGTGGCCGTGGGCGAGGACGACGCCCGCCGCGCCGCCGTACAGCAGGCGGATTTGGTGGTGAACGCCACCTCCCTGGGCCTCAACGAGGGCGACGAGCTGCCCCTGCCCGCGGAATGGCTCACCCCGCGCCAGGCGGTGTACGATATCGTGACCCACCCGACCCCGCTCCAGGCCGCAGCGCGCGAACGCGGCTGCCAGGCCGCGGACGGCCGCGCCATGCTCCTTTGGCAGGGCGCCTACGCCTTTGAAAAGTGGTTCGGCTCCATGCCGGACACCGCCGCCATGCGCGCCGCGCTGGATCAGGCGTGAATCAGCGCGTGGCGCGCAGGTCCTTGCAGAACTCCGCAAAGGGGCGCCGCGGGCTGCCCCAGGCGCGCTCCGCCATCGCCGCGGCGCGCGGGAACGCCATCTGGAACAGGCGCTCCTTTGTGCTGATGTGCTCCGTCCACAAATTGCCCTGGATGCCCAGGATATTGCCCTGCGGCACGGGGTATTCAAAGACCTTTTGCAGGGTGGTGACGGTGGGCACGGTGCCGGGGTCGTCCTCCGTGGGGCGGCAGTCGAAATAGAAGTGCGAGCACGGGCAGAGGATGAGCGGCGCGCCGGATTGGAAAATTTTCTCCGTGCCCGCGGCGTGCCACACCATGGTGGTTTGGCGCTGCACGCCGTTGGAGGCGGCCTCGTCCCACACGATGGCGTCGCGGCCGTGCGCGCGGCAGAAGTCCACCATTCGCTGCATCCACTCCCGCTGCTGTTCGGGGGTGGCGAACCGCGGGTCCACCTCGTCGCCGCCCAGGTGCAGGGGCGTGGGCGCGGGGAAGATTTGCATCAGCTCGGTGAGCACGTCCTGCGCGAACTGCAGCGATCGCGGGTTGGCCACGTCCATCACGTCGCCGCCGTGCAGGCCCTGCTGCGGGAAGTCCGCCCGCCCGATTTCCGGGTAGGCGGCAATGGCGGCGTAGGAGTGCCCCGGCATGTCGATTTCCGGCACAATCACGATGCCGCGCTCGCGGGCGTACTGCACCAGCGCGCGCATCTCCTCCTGCGTGTAGAACCCGCCCTCCACCTTGGGATAGTCCGGGCCTATTTGGATGGTTGGCCAGTCCCAGTCCTCCACGCCCAAATCCTTGCGCCACGCGGCAAACGTGGTGAGCCGCGGGTATTTCTTGATCTCGATGCGCCACCCCGGGCCGTCGCTGAGGTGCAGGTGCAGGCGGTTGAGCTTCAGCTCCGCCATGCGGTCGATGTACTCCCGCACCACCTCCGGCGGGAAGAAGTGGCGCGAGACGTCCAGGTGCAGCCCGCGCCAGGCGTGCCGCGGGTAGTCGCACACGACCACGTAGGGCGGCGGGGTGCCGCCGTTCTCGCGCTCCAGCGCGGCGGCGGTGAGCGCGGCGTGGCGGCGGCCCGCGTCGTCGTTTGCGTTCACCTGCCACTGGCCGTCCTGCGCGCGGTAGAGCAGGGTGTAGGCACCCTCCACCTGTGGCATCGGCGGCAATTTATCCGCGGGGTCGCGGCTGATGTGCTGCGGCGCGGGAATGACGCCCCATGCCGCGGAGAGCAGCACGGCCGCAACCGGCAGCAGGGGGAAAAGCCTCATGACAGCACCTGGAGCAGGCGTTTCACGGGAAGGCCCACCACGTTGTCCACGTCGCCCTCCACCTTT